>NZ_JBSFGB010000021.1:0-177305 GCF_053596375.1 Streptomyces sp. NPDC001709
CCCAGGGTGGGCAGCTTGGTGCCGGGGCCGATGGAGCCGAGCACCCAGCGGGGGCGGCCGTCCTGGGCGGTGAACTCGTCGGCGACCTCGCGAGCCACTCCGGCGCCAGCCTCGGACAGCTCGTAGACCCGGTCGGCGATGTCGTACTCGCCGAGGGCGGAGTGGTTGGCCCCGAAGGTGTTGGTCTCGACGCAGTCGACGCCCACGGCGAAGTACGCCTCGTGGACCGAGCGGACGATGTCGGGGCGGGTGAGGTTGAGAATCTCGTTACAGCCCTCGAGGTGCTGGAAATCCTCCAGCGTGGGCTCCTGCGCCTGGAGCATGGTGCCCATGGCTCCGTCGGCGACCACCACACGGGTGGCGAGCGCCTGTCGGAGCGCGGACACACGGGTCCGGCTGTCGGCGGAAGGGGACGGTGGCAACGAGGCCATGAAAGGGCTCCCTAGATGCGACGGCTGTCGGCTATGCGGCCTTCCCAGGCAGGCGGGGATGCCGCACGGCGCCAGGGTAACCGGGAGTCGGCTTGGATGGGCACCGGCGTCCACGGGGCGGACGCCGGTGGCGGATGTGCCACACCCAGGTCACGTGTGATGTAACAAGTGCCGACCGACCATTAGCGAGAGGTCGGCATGGACCGGTAGTGTTCGACATTGCCGAACGGGGTGGTCTCAAGCGCCCAGATGGCAGTCGAAGGGGACGGAGGCAGTACGGCGATGGCACGGAACATCCAGTCGCTCGAACGGGCGGCCGCGATGCTGCGGCTGCTCGCGGGCGGCGAGCGGCGGCTCGGCCTGTCCGACATCGCCTCGTCACTGAGCCTCGCCAAGGGCACCGCCCACGGCATTCTGCGCACCCTCCAGCAGGAGGGGTTCGTGGAGCAGGACGACGCCTCCGGGCGCTACCAACTGGGCGCGGAGCTGCTGCGCCTGGGCACCACGTATCTGGATGTGCACGAGCTGCGGGCCAGGGCCCTGGTGTGGGCCGACGACCTGGCCCGTTCCAGCGGGGAGAGCGTGTACCTGGGGGTTCTGCACCAGCAGGGCGTGCTGATCGTGCACCACGTCTTCCGGCCGGACGACAGCCGGCAGGTACTGGAGATCGGCGCCATGCAGCCGCTGCACTCCACCGCGCTCGGCAAGGTGCTCTCCGCCTACGATCCCGTCGCGCACAGCGAGGCGATGGAGTCCGAGCGGAAGCCCTTCACGGACCGCACGGTGTACGACGCCGACGACTTCGAGCATCTCCTCGACATCACGCGCGCGCGTGGCTACGCGGCCGACATCGAGGAGACCTGGGAAGGGGTGGCGTCCATCGCCGCGCCCATCCACGACCGGCGTCGGATGCCCGTGGGCGCGGTCGGCATCACCGGCGCCGTGGAACGGCTGCGCCGGGACGGTGAGCTGCGCTCCGAGCTGATCGCCGCGGTGCGCGACTGCGCCCGTGCGGTGTCCAGGGACCTGGGCGCGGGACGGTTCTGAGCGCTGCGCGCTCCCTCCAGGAAAAGCCCGGGGACTTACCTCCGGATATGACCGGGATGCCGGGCGGCGCCCCGGTTCTCGCCCTACCCTTAAATGAACATATGGGGCGATTACCCACGTCAGCGCGCGAAGAGTGATAACCGGCAGCGATCAATAACGATCCTGTTTTCGATAACAGAACCCTTGACGCGTGCGTAACGCCGAAGCAAGACTCCCGTCCATCGGTCGGCATTGTCGAACACCTACCGGCAATACGCGCTAGAGTGTGACAACGCCAAGGGCCGGCAATCGCTCTCACCCCCGAGGGCACCAGAACCCCGGCGGGACCCGGGGTTCGGCTACCCCTGGACGAAGGACAAAGGAGTCGCGGGTGTCCAGCTCCGACATCTTCATCGGCGAGACCATCGGTACCGCCATACTCATCCTGCTCGGCGGCGGCGTCTGCGCGGCCGTCACGCTGAAGGCCTCCAAGGCCCGTAACGCCGGTTGGCTCGCCATCACCTTCGGGTGGGGCTTCGCCGTTCTGACGGCCGTCTACATCTCCGGACCGCTGTCCGGTGCTCACCTCAACCCCGCCGTCACGGTGGCCCTCGCCATCAAGAACAGCGACTGGAGCAACGTTCCGACCTATTTCGCCGGTCAGCTGCTCGGCGCGATGATCGGCGCGACCCTGGTGTGGGTCGCCTACTACGGCCAGTTCCACGCCCACCTGACCGACAAGGAGATCGTCGGCGGGCCGGGCGCGCAGGCCACCGCGGCCAAGGCGGTCGAGGCCCAGGAGAAGGGCGCCGGCCCGGTCCTCGGCATCTTCTCCACCGGTCCGGAGATCCGGAACGTGGCGCAGAACCTCGCCACGGAGATCATCGGCACGGTCGTGCTGATCCTGGCGGTCCTCACGCAGGGCCTGAACGACAAGGGCAACGGTCTCGGCATCCTCGGCGGTCTGGTCACCGCGTTCGTGGTGGTCTCGATCGGTCTCTCGCTCGGCGGCCCGACGGGCTACGCGATCAACCCGGCCCGTGACCTGGGCCCGCGCATCGTGCACGCCCTGCTGCCGCTGCCCAACAAGGGCGGTTCCGACTGGTCCTACGCCTGGATCCCGGTCGTCGGTCCGCTGGTCGGCGGCGCGATCGCCGCAGGCATATACAACGTCGCCTTCGCTTAAGAAGCAGACCCGCTCACAGCAGCAGACCCGCTGAAAAAGCAGACAAGCGCCGTACGGCCCCCTCACCACGGATCTTTCAGGAGCACACAGTGACCGACGCCCACACCGCAGGCCCCTTCATCGCGGCGATCGACCAGGGCACCACCTCCTCGCGCTGCATCGTCTTCGACCGGGACGGCCGGATCGTCTCCGTCGACCAGAAGGAGCACGAGCAGATCTTCCCCAAGCCGGGCTGGGTCGAGCACAACGCCAACGAGATCTGGACCAACGTCCAGGAAGTCGTCGCCGGAGCCATCCAGAAGGCCGGCATCACCCGTGACGACATCAAGGCCATCGGCATCACCAACCAGCGCGAGACCACCGTGCTGTGGGACAAGAACACCGGTGAGCCCGTCCACAACGCCCTGGTCTGGCAGGACACCCGCACCGACGCGCTCTGCAAGGAGCTGGGCCGCAACGTCGGCCAGGACCGTTTCCGCCGCGAGACCGGCCTGCCGCTCGCGTCGTACTTCTCGGGTCCCAAGGCCCGGTGGCTGCTCGACAACGTCGAGGGCCTGCGTGAGCGCGCCGAGGCGGGCGACATCCTCTTCGGCACCATGGACACCTGGGTCATCTGGAACCTGACCGGCGGTGTCAACGGCGGCAAGCACGTCACCGACGTGACCAACGCCTCCCGCACCATGCTGATGAACCTGCACACCATGCAGTGGGACGAGAAGATCGCCGAGTCCATCGGCGTGCCGCTGGCGATCCTGCCGGAGATCCGCTCCTCCGCCGAGGTCTACGGCGAGGTCACCGGCGGCAAGCTGGGCGACCTGCTCGGCGGCATCCCGGTCGCCTCCGCGCTCGGCGACCAGCAGGCGGCCCTGTTCGGCCAGACCTGCTTCTCCGAGGGCGAGACCAAGTCCACCTACGGCACCGGCACCTTCATGGTGATGAACACCGGTGACAAGATCATCAACTCCTACGCGGGCCTGCTGACCACGGTCGGCTACAAGATCGGCGAGCAGCCGACCGTGTACGCCCTGGAGGGCTCGATCGCCGTCACCGGCTCGCTGGTGCAGTGGATGCGCGACCAGATGGGCCTGATCTCCACCGCCGCCGAGATCGAGACGCTCGCGCTCTCGGTCGAGGACAACGGCGGCGCCTACTTCGTGCCGGCCTTCTCCGGCCTGTTCGCCCCGCACTGGCGCTCCGACGCCCGCGGTGTGATCGCCGGCCTGACCCGGTACGTCACCAAGGCGCACCTCGCGCGCGCCGTCCTGGAGGCGACCGCCTGGCAGACCCGGGAGATCGCCGACGCCATGGTCAAGGACTCCGGCGACGAGCTGGTGGCCCTGAAGGTGGACGGCGGCATGACCTCCAACAACCTGCTGATGCAGACCCTCTCCGACGTCCTGGACGCACCCGTGGTGCGCCCGATGGTCGCCGAGACCACCTGCCTCGGCGCCGCCTACGCCGCCGGTCTCGCCGTCGGCTTCTGGTCCAGCACCGACGAACTGCGCGCCAACTGGCGCCGGGCCGCCGAATGGACCCCCCAGATGGACGCGGACACCCGCGACCGTGAGTACAAGAACTGGCTCAAGGCCGTCGACCGGACCATGGGCTGGATCGAGGACGAGAGCTGAGCTGCCCGCACGACAGCTCTGACGAGGAGTAAGTACCCGACATGACCAGTCAGTCCACCCTGAGTTCCGTGCCTGCCCTGGGGACCCACCCGGCCTCCGGCTCCAACCCGAGCCGTGCCGAGACCCGGGAGCAGCTCTCCAAGGCGTCGTACGACCTTCTGGTGATCGGCGGCGGCATCCTGGGCATCTCCACCGCCTGGCACGCCGCGCAGTCCGGCCTGAGGGTGGCTCTGGTCGACGCCGGCGACTTCGCCGGCGCCACCTCCTCCGCCTCCTCCAAGCTCCTCCACGGCGGCCTGCGTTACCTGCAGACCGGCGCGGTGAAACTGGTGGCGGAGAACCACTTCGAACGCCGTGCGGTCTCCCGCCAGGTGGCCCCCCACCTGGCGAACCCGCTCACCTTCTACCTCCCCGTGTACAAGGGGGGCCCGCACGGCGCGGCGAAGCTCGGCGCGGGCGTCTTCGCCTACTCCGCGCTCTCCGCGTTCGGCGACGGCGTGGGCCACCTGCTCTCCCCCGCCAAGGCGGCGCAGGACGTGCCCGAGCTGCGCACCGAGAACCTCAAGGCCGTGGCCGTGTACGGCGACGACCAGATGAACGACGCGCGCATGGCGCTGATGACGGTCCGCGCGGCCGTCGAGGCCGGCGCCGTCGTCCTCAACCACGCCGAGGTCACCGGCCTGCGCTTCACCAAGGGCCGGGTCACCGGCGCCGACCTCAAGGACCGGACCTCCGGTGACGAGTTCGGCGTCAACGCCCGCCTGGTGCTGAACGCGACCGGCCCCTGGGTCGACCACCTGCGCAGGATGGAGGACCCGGACGCGGCGCCGTCCATCCGCCTGTCCAAGGGCGCGCACCTGGTCCTGAAGCGCACCTCCCCCTGGAAGGCGGCGCTCGCGACCCCCATCGACAAGTACCGCATCACCTTCGCCCTCCCCTGGGAGGACATGCTGCTGCTCGGCACCACCGACGAGGAGTTCGAGGGCGACCCGGCGGATGTGTCCGTCACCGAGAAGGACATAGCCCAGATCCTGGACGAGGCCGCGTTCTCGGTCCGGGACCAGCAGCTGCAGCGCGACCTGATCACCTACGCGTTCGCGGGCCTGCGCGTGCTGCCGGGCGGCCCGGGTGACACGGCCAAAGCCAAGCGCGAGACCGTGGTGACCGAGGGCAAGGGCGGCATGCTGTCCGTCGCGGGCGGCAAGTGGACGACGTTCCGGCACATCGGCCGTACGGTGATGCAGAAGCTGGAGGCGCTGCCGGGCCACCCGCTCGGTGACGACTTCGAGCCGATCTCCTCCCTGCCGAAGAAGCTGCCGCTGCCCGGTGTCGCCAACCCGCGTGCCGTCGCCCACCGTCTGCTGGTGGACCACCCGGCCCCGGGTCCGCGCATGGCCGCCGACACGGCCAAGCATCTGGCCACCCACTACGGTTCCCTGGCCTTCGACATCGCCCGCCTGGCCAACGAGAGCCCGGAACTGGCCGAGCGTGTCCACCCCGACGCGCCGGAGATCTGGGCACAGGTCATCTGGGCCCGCGACCACGAGTGGGCCGAGACCCCGGACGACGTGCTGCGCCGCCGCACCACGCTGACCATCCGGGGCCTGGCCACGGACGAGGTCAAGGCCAAGGTCCAGGACCTGCTCGACAAGAAGTAGGCCTCGGTGCGGCCGGTCCGACTCCCTGACCGGGACCGGCCGCACCGCAGCACCGGACCCGGCGCACCCGGGTCCGGTCCCACGAGAGGGGCGACTCCCGCCGATGGAGCCGCCCCTCTCGCCTGCCGGGAAAGACGACGCCGGGGTGGCAGGTGAGGCCCGCATAATGTGCTCAGACATCCGATGTCTGAGTCATTCCGCGGGCGATGGGGAGGCCGGTCATGGCAGTCACCGACGAGGCGATCGAGAAGATCAAGGGGATGATCGTCTCGGGTGCGCTGCGGCCCGGGGACCGGCTGCCCAAGGAGAGCGAGCTGGCCGCCGAGCTGGGCCTGTCCCGGAACTCGCTGCGGGAGGCCGTACGGGCCCTGTCGCTGATCCGGATCCTGGACGTGCGCCAGGGCGACGGCACCTACGTCACCAGCCTCGATCCGCAGCTGCTGCTGGAGGCGCTGAGTTTCGTCGTGGACTTCCACCGCGACGACACCGTGCTGGAGTTCCTGGCGGTGCGCCGGATCCTGGAGCCGGCCGCGACGGCGATGGCGGCCTTCCGGATCGGCGAGCGGCAACTGGACGCGCTGTCCGCCCAGTTGGACGCGCTGGGTGAGGAACCCTCGGTGGAGGAGCTGGTCGCCGCCGATCTGGAGTTCCATCGCGGCATCGTGCGCGGCGCCGGCAACTCGGTGCTGTGCTCGCTGCTGGACGGACTGTCGGGGCCGACCACGCGGGCCCGGATCTGGCGGGGCCTCACCCAGGAGGACGCGGTCGGCCGCACCCTGCGCGAGCACCGGGCGATCCTGGCCGCACTGCGCGACCGGGACGCGGAGGCGGCCCGCTCCTGGGCGACCGTGCACATCGCGAGCGTGGAGCAGTGGCTGCGCAGCACCCTGTGAAACGCGTGTGCGGAACAGTCCGGGCTCCCGGTTGACGGGGGGTGTTCGACGGTGGCGAACGGGGCAGTGATCCGGGCACTCCCCCACGCAAGGGGGCTGCGGGCGCCCCCGCCGGACGCCGTAAGGTTGGTGAGTCAAGCGAGGGCACGTCGGAAGGAGGCACTGGGTGATCGAGCTGGAGGGAGTTCCCGAGCTGATCGACCCAGTCATGGTGGCCGCGTTCGAGGGCTGGAACGATGCCGGTGACGCCGCCTCCACGGCGGTCGCGCATCTGGAACGCGAGTGGAAGGGCGAGGTGTTCGCGGCGCTGGACGCCGAGGACTACTACGACTTCCAGGTGAACCGCCCCACGGTGTTCATGGACGGCGGTGTGCGCAAGATCACCTGGCCGACGACAAGGTTGTCGGTGGTACGGGTCGGCGGCGAGAAGCCGCGCGACCTGGTGCTGGTCCGCGGCATCGAACCGTCCATGCGCTGGCGCTCGTTCTGCAACGAGCTGCTCGGCTTCGCGCACGAGCTGGGCGTGGAGCTGGTGGTCATCCTGGGCGCCCTGCTCGGTGACACCCCGCACACGCGTCCGGTGCCGGTCAGCGGGGTCACCTCGGACGCGGAGCTGGCCCAGCGGATGGACCTGGAGGAGACCAAGTACGAGGGCCCGACGGGCATCGTCGGCGTCCTGCAGGAGGCGTGTACGCACGCGGGCGTGCCGGCGGTGTCGCTGTGGGCCGCCGTACCGCACTACGTCTCCCAACCGCCCAACCCCAAGGCCACGCTGGCGCTGCTCAACCGGCTGGAGGACCTGCTGGACCTGCGTATCCCGCAGGGCGAGCTGCCCGAGGACGCGCGTGCCTGGCAGGTGGGCGTGGACCAGCTGGCCGCCGAGGACAGCGAGGTCGCCGAGTACGTCCAGACGCTGGAGGAGGCCCGCGACACCGCGGAGCTGCCGGAGGCGTCGGGTGAGGCGATCGCCCGCGAGTTCGAGCGGTATCTGCGGCGGCGGGACGTGGGCCCTCCGGGCGGCAAGCAGAGGCCTCCGGCGGCCGGGGGCGGGGGCAAGGAGGACGACGAGGACGGCTCGGAGGACTGAGGTACGGCGAAGGGGCGGTTCCCGTGGTTGGGAAGCGCCCCTTCTTTTCGTTGCCGATGGGCCATGGGGTGCCGCGACCGGCCGTCGGGCGTCTGCGGTGCCGTCGTGGCTGGTCGTGCCGTTCCCCGCGCCCCTTACGGGGCGCCCACCCTCGCGGTGTCTACAGGGCTACCCCCAGCAGCGCGTCCACCGCACGCGTGACCACGCCCGGTGCGCCCGTGTCCGTGCCCCCCTGCTCCTCCTGCCGGGCCGCCCAGCGGTCCACGGCCGTGAGCGCGGTGGGGGCGTCGAGGTCGTTGGACAGGGCCTCGCGGATCTCCTCGACCAGGGCGTCGGCGGGTGGGCCGTCGGGGCGGGAGACGGCCGCGCGCCAGCGGGCGAGGCGGGCCACGGCTTCCTGGAGGACCTGGTCGGTCCACTCCCAGTCGGCGCGGTAGTGGTGGGAGAGGAGGGCCAGGCGGATGGCGGCGGGGTCGACGCCGTCCCGGCGCAGCTTCGAGACGAAGACGAGGTTGCCCTTGGACTTGGACATCTTCTCGCCGTGCAGGGCGACCATGCCGGCGTGGACGTACGCCTTGGCCATGGGGAATTCGCCGGTGAGCACCTGGGCGTGCGAGGCGCCCATCTCGTGGTGCGGGAAGGCGAGGTCGGAGCCGCCGCCCTGGACGTCGAAGCCCATGCCGAAGTGGTCGAGGGCGATGGCCACGCACTCGATGTGCCAGCCGGGCCGGCCCCGGCCGAGGGAGGCGCCGTCCCAGCTGGGCTCGCCCTTGCGGGCGGCCATCCACAGCATCGGGTCGAGCGGGTTCTTCTTGCCCGGGCGGTCCGGGTCGCCGCCGCGTTCGGCGGACAGCAGCCGCATGGCGGCCGCGTCGAGGTTCGAGACCTTGCCGAAGTTCGGGTCGGACTCGACCGAGAAGTAGATGTCGCCCTCCAGCTCGTAGGCCGCGCCGAGTTCACGCAGCCGCTCCACGAGGGGGACGATGCCGGGTATCGCCTCGACAGCGCCTATGTAGTGCTGGGGCGGAAGCATCCGCAGGGCGGTCATGTCCTCGCGGAAGAGGGCCGTCTCCTTCTCGGCGAGGGCGACCCAGTCGACGCCGTCCCGGTCCGCGCGCTCCAGCAGCGGATCGTCGACGTCGGTGACGTTCTGGACGTAGTGGACCTGCCGCTTGGTGTCGAGCCACACGCGCTGAACGAGGTCGAACGCGTTGTAGGTCGCCGCGTGACCCATGTGGGTCGCGTCGTACGGGGTGATGCCGCAGACGTAGAGACGGGCGACGGGACCGGGTTCGAGGGTGACGAGTCCGCCGGTCGCGGTGTCGTGGATCCTCAGGTCGCGGCCCTGACCAGGCAGGGCGGGGACCTCGGAAGCGGGCCAGGCATGCATGTACATGAGCCTAACCGGCCGTCGGCCGCGTATACGAATGAGATCGCGCCGGATGGCCGGATACGCGGTCTTGTGGATCGACGTCCGATGTGCTGTCCGAGGTCACACGGGCGGCCAGGGGATGGCGGGCCACTCGCCGCCCGGCTCCGGGTGCACTCCCGTGGTGAGCAGACCGTCGACACGCGCGCGCGTGGCGTCGATCTCGGCCGGGGTGATCAGTGCGGTCAGCCGCTCGCCCAGGGGCCCGACGAGGCCGGTGCGCAGTCCCTCGAGGACGTCGACGGCCTCGGTGGTCAGCGGCTCCCCGGCCCAGCCCCACAGCAGCGTGCGCAGCTTGTTCTCGGTGTTGAAGGTGACACCGTGGTCGATGCCGTAGAGCCGGCCGTCGGTGGTGGGCAGCAGATGGCCGCCCTTGCGGTCGGCGTTGTTGATCACCGCGTCGAGGACGGCGAGCCGGCGCAGCCGCTCGTCGTCGGCGTGTACGAGGAGCGCGGTGCGGCCCTCGCCGACCTCGGCGAGGCCGATCGCCTTCCAGCCCGGCTCCGGTTCCTCGGCGTCGACCAGGGCGAGCAGCTCCGCCTCGGCCTGGACGTCGATCCACAGCTGGCACATGCCCTCGCCGTACGGCCCGTCGCGCAGCACGGTCGGCGGGACGAGCCCCCAGCCGGTGGCCTCGGAGACCTCGTAGGCGGCCACCTCGCGGCCGGCCAGGGTGCCGTCGGGGAAGTCCCACAGCGGGCGCTCCCCGGCCACCGGCTTGTAGATGCAGGTGGCTTCCCGGCCGTCGAGGGTGATGGTGCAGAACAGGGCGGCGTTGGACGCCTCGCGGATCCGGCCGCGGACGGTCAGCTCACCCCGCGCGAGCAGCTCGGCGGCGGCCGAGTCGGCTGCGGCGTCGGCTGTGGCGTCGGTGGGCGTCACGCTCCGCGGCGGTATCCGTTCTGGCGCGGACATACGTGTCCTTCCGGATCGAGCGGGAGGCTGCACAGCGGGCACGGCGGCCGCCCGGCGTTGACGACGTCGAGGGCGCGCTTGGCGAAGGCCCGGGCCTGCGCGCCGGTCAGCCGGACCCGCAGCATCGGGGGCCCGTTCTCCTCGTCCTGGAGCAACCGCTCCTCGGCCTCGGCGAGGTCCTCCTCGGTGTCGGCGTCCAGCTCCACCAGGGCCTGCGCCTCGACGATCATGCGCTGTTCCTCGCCGTCCCAGGCCAGGGCCATGGTGCCGACGCGGAACTCCTCCTCGATGGGCGTCTCCAGCGGGGCGCTGTCGGCGATCTCGCTGGGCGCCATGGCAGGGACGGCGGCGCTGCCGCCACTGCGCCGTACGACCTCGTCGAGCAGTTCGTCCATGCGCTCGGCGAGCGCGGCCACCTGGGTCTTCTCCAGTGCCACGCTGGTCACCCGGGAGCCTGCGGTGGCCTGGAGGAAGAACGTACGGCGTCCGGGCAGTCCGACCGTGCCGGCCACGAAGCGGTCCGGCGGGTCGTAGAGGAACACCTGACGGGACACGTCCTGTCTCCATTGAGAGTGAGTGCGGAGAGTGAGTTCGAGGGTTTCAGCGGTGCGGGCCGCCCGCGGATGCGCGACGGTGCGGACCGCTTCACCCTACTGCGGCCGACGATCACGGTGCGCCCGCACCACCCCCGACCGGTGCGTCGCCCTCACCAGGTTCCTCGCGCGGGGCGAGGGAGGCGAAATCCCCGGTGTCGCCGAGACGAACGAGAAACGGCCGAAGGCGGGTGTAGCGGATGGCGGTGACGGAACACGGCTCCACGGAGATCCGCTGGAAGAGGTCGAGGTGGAGTCCGAGGGCGTCGGCAACCAGGGATTTGATGATGTCACCGTGGGAGCACATGAGGTAGATGGCGTCGGCGCCGTGATCGCGCTCCACGCGCGCGTTCCATTCGCGTACGGCCTCGGCGGCGCGGGTCTGCATGGCGCGCATGGACTCGCCGCCGGGGAAGGCGGCGGCCGACGGGTGGGCCTGGACGACCTCCATCAGCGGCTCGTCCTTCAGCTCGGCGAGCTTGCGGCCGGACCAGTCGCCGTAGTGGCACTCCCCGATCCGTTCGTCGGTGTGGGCGCGCAGCTCCGGGCGGGCCTCGAGCAGTGGCCGTACGGTCTCCTGGCAGCGTTCCAGGGGGCTGGTGACGATCTCGGAGATCGGCAGTCCGGCGAGCCGGGCGGGCAGCGCGGCGGCCTGGGCGGCACCGCGTTCGTCCAGGGCGACGCCTGGTGTCCAGCCGGCGAGGACTCCGGAGGTGTTGGCGGTGGAGCGTCCGTGCCTGACGAGGATCAGCGTGGGCATGCGGCCCAGGGTAGGCGTATCAGCACATGCGTCGGTGGCCGGGCGAAGGGAGAATGCGCTCCGTGATCGTGGACTGCGCCATCTACCGGCATGGGATCCGTACCGAGGGCCCGGAGGACCTGTCCGACGCGCTCGACGAGGCGCGGGCGGCGGGCGGTTTCGTGTGGATCGGCCTGTACGAGCCCTCCGAGCGGGAGTTCGACCTGGTCACGCAGGAGTTCGCGCTGCATCCGCTGGCCGTGGAGGACGCGCTCAACGCGCATCAGCGGCCCAAGCTGGAGGTGTACGACGACTCGCTGTTCATGGTGCTGAAGCCGGTCGTGTACGAGGCGGAGAACGACACCGTCTCGGCCGGCGAGATCATGGTCTTCATCGGGGACTGCTTCGTGGTCACCGTCCGGCACGGCGAGATCTCGCCTCTGGCCGCCGTACGGCACCGGCTGGAGGAGGAGCCGGAGATGCTCGACAAGGGCCCGACCGCCGTGCTGTACGCGATCTCCGACGCCGTCGTCGACCACTATCTGGAGGTGGCGACGGAGCTGGGGACCGATCTGGAGGAGCTGGAGGCGGAGGTGTTCCGGCCGGAGGGCGGCGGCTCGCGGGGCACCGCGTCGCGGATCTACGGCTTCAAGCGGCAGATCCTGGAGTTCCGCCGGGCCACCGGCCCGCTGGCGCTGCCGCTGACCCGGCTGGCGGGCACCGGACCGTTCGGCGGCACGGTGCCCTTCGTGCACGAGAAGGCGCGCCCGTTCTTCCGGGACGTGTACGACCACCTGATGCGCGTGAACGAGTCCGTGGAGGGCCTGGACCGGCTGGTGTCGGACATCCTGTCGGCGCACCTGGCGCAGATGAGCGTGCGGCAGAACGACGACATGCGGAAGATCTCGGCGTGGGCGGCGATGGCCGCGGTTCCCACGATGATCGCGGGGATCTACGGCATGAACTTCGACCACATGCCGGAGCTGCACTGGCTGTGGTCGTATCCGGCGGTGATCCTGGCGATGGCCGCGCTGGAGGTGACGCTGTACCGGCTGTTCAAGCGGCGCGGCTGGTTGTGACGCTCTTCGCGCGGCTCAGGCGAACTCGTGGGCGGGGGTGGCGGGGCCGCCGAGGGGGTCGCGGCGCTCGGGCATCCTGAGGGTGACCATGCGGCGCCAGCCGACGAGGCGCTCATAGGCGTACACCGCGTGGATGGCGGTCGCGAGCAGCGCCTGCTTGGCCTTGGGCCAGCCCAGGATGCGGCCCATGCGGGCCATCACGGCGAGGCTGACGTCCCGGTGGACGCGGATCTCGGCGAGCGCGCACTCGCGCAGGGTGCGCTGGATCAAGCGGCCGTGCCCGGCGGCGGCGAACCGCAGCAGCTCCTCGTGGGTGTAGGCGAGGTGGTTGTCCTCGTCGCGGGAGATCACCCGTACGGCCCTGCCGACGTCGGGATGGCCGGCGACGTACTCGAGGAGCTGCTCCATCTGCTCGGAGGCGCGCTGTTCGGTGACCCGGCTGTGGGAGAGGTAGACGATGATGTCCCGCACGGTGAGCGGCTCGTCCCGCTTGAGTCTGTCGTGGGCGAGGCCGATGCCGCCCCGCTCCAGGAGCATCGTGTAGTCGGTCTCGGGCGGTACGGCGACGGGGGTGAGCCCGCGCTTGCTCAGCAGGGCGTTGAAGATGCGTCCGTGCTTGTCCTCGTCGGCGCCGTGGCGGGCGATCTTCGGGGCCAGCGCGTGTTCGCCGCGCGGTACCAGCGCGGCGATCCGTCCGTTCTCCCAGCCACCCTGGGACTCCCCGCCGGCGGCGATGGAGCAGAAGAGCCGGAACGACTCGTCGTGGTCGAGGATCTCCTGGAACAGACTCTTGGCCGACAGCATGAAACGAGTCAAATGCGGGCAGAGGGGAGCCGCAACACGGGTGTCCGGCGACTCGGCCGAAAGAAGGAATGCCGGGCTCGTAACCGGGCGGCGACGGGCGCGTTGTTTCCGATGACGGCCGTGGCGGGGAAGACCCCCGAGCCCCCACCACGGCCGCTGGAACCCGCCTTACGCCAGTCCGGCGCGCTCCAGGGCCTCGCTGCCGGCCCGCAGGGAGGCGATCCGCTCCTCCAGCGTGAATCCGGCCGGGGACAGGCTGAGCGTGGTGACACCGGCCGCGGCGTAGGTCTTCATCCGGTCGGCGATACGGTCGACGGAGCCGAGCAGCGTCGTACTGTCGATGAGGTCCTGCGGAATCGCCGCCGCGGCCCCGGCCTTGTCCCCGGACAGGTACTTCTGCTGGATCTCGGCGGCCTCCTTCTCGTAACCCATGCGCTGCGCGAGCTGGTTGTAGAAGTTCTGCTTGGCGCTGCCCATGCCGCCGACGTACAGCGCGGTGTAGGGGCGGAAGGTGTCGGCGAGGCGGGCCACGTCCTTGTCGCCGCCCACGGCGATCGGCAGGGTCGGGCACACGTCGAACCCGTCGAGGGTCTTGCCGGCCTTCTCCCGGCCCGCGCGCAGGTACTTGAGGGTCGTCTCCTCCAGGTGTTCGGCAGCGGGGAAGATCAGCAGGGCGCCGTCGGCGATCTCGCCGGTCTGCTCCAGGTTCTTCGGGCCGATCGCGGCGATGTACAGCGGGATGTGCTCGCGCTGCGGGTGCACGGTCAGCTTGATCGGCTTGCCCGGGCCGCAGGGGAGCGGCAGCGTCCAGTGCTCACCCTCGTACGTCAGCCGCTCCCGGGTCATCGCCCTGCGGACGATCTCCACGTACTCGCGGGTGCGGGCGAGCGGCTTGTCGAACTTGACGCCGTACCAGCCCTCGGAGACCTGCGGTCCACTGACCCCGAGGCCCAGCCGGAACCGGCCCCCGGACAGCGAGTCCAGCGTGGCCGCCGTCATCGCGGTCATCGCGGGCTGGCGGGCCGGGATCTGGAAGATGGCGGAGCCGACGTCGATGCGCTCGGTCTGCGCGGCGACCCAGGACAGCACCGTCGCCGCGTCGGAGCCGTAGGCCTCCGCGGCCCAGCACACGGAGAAGCCCAGCCGGTCGGCCTCCTGCGCCACGGCCAGATTGTCCCCGTCCATCCCGGCACCCCAGTAGCCGAGGTTGATCCCGAGCTGCATGGCCGATTCCCCTTACCCATGAGTAACGTGCCTGTGGGGGCGACCTTAGCGCGGATACGCAGCCGCGGGCAGTCGTGCCGACGGGGCAGTACGGGTGGGGAAACCCGGGCAGCACTGGTTATCCACAGGCCACCCACCGCACGGGCTCTGGCCAGTAATCTCGCCCGCATGGAGCAGAGGCATCTCGGCCGAACCGGCCTGCGCGTGTCCCGGATCGGACTCGGCACCCTCACCTGGGGCCGGGACACCGACGAGCACGACGCCGCGGACATGCTGAAGGCGTTCTGGGAGGCCGGCGGCACCCTCGTCGACACCGCGGACGTGTACGGCGACGGAGAGGCCGAGTATCTGCTGGGACAGCTCATGGACGGGCTCGTGCCACGCCGGGACCTGGTGATCTCCACCAAGGCCGGCAGCGTGCCCGACCCCGACCGCCGCTTCGACGGCTCCCGCGGCCATCTGCTCTCCGCGCTCGACGCCTCCCTGGCCCGCCTGGGCACGGACCACGTCGACCTGTGGCACATCCACGCCTACGACCCCGAGACCCCCCTGGAGGAGACACTCCAGGCCCTGGACATAGCGGTGAGCAGCGGCCGCGCCCGGTACGCGGGCGTCTCCAACTTCTGCGGCTGGCAGCTCGCCAAGGCGGCGACCTGGCAGCTCGCGGCACCGGGCATGCGCACGCGGCTGGCCAGCACGCAGATGGAGTACTCGCTGCTCCAGCGGGGCGTGGAGCGTGAGGTGCTGCCCGCCGCGCTCGACCTGGGCGTCGGCCTGCTGCCCTCCTCGCCGCTCGGCCGGGGTGTCCTGACCGGCAAGTACCGGCACACCACTCCGCCGGACTCGCGCGGCGCCTCCGAGCACCTCGCCCCGTTCGTGGAGCCGTACCTGGACGACACGGCCTCCCGCATCGTGGACGCGGTGACGACGGCCGCCGACGGGCTCGCCGTCACCCCGCTGCAGGTGGCCCTCGCCTGGGTCCGGGACCGGCCCGGCGTGGCCGCGCCGATCGTCGGCGCGCGCAACGCACAGCAGCTCACGGCGGCATTGTCAGTGGAGGCCCTTAGTCTTCCTGACGAGATCTGCCGGGCGCTGGACGATGTGTCGGCGCCCGTGCACCGCTATCCCGATCACGACTGGAGCACGCTGTGAGCACGGAGCCGGAGACCACGGAGGAAGCCGGGCCGGGGACACCGGACACACCCGGGTCCCCAGGCGGGAAGCCCACACCCGGGTCCCCAGGCGGGAAGCCCACGCCCGGGGAGAGCCGTGCGGACGGCATCGACACGAGCGGCGCCGAGGGAGAGGACAGCGCGGGTTCCGCCGCGAGCACGGCCGAAGGCGCGGGCAAAGCGGGCACCAGCAGCGCCGGAGGGGAGACCGACGCGGACGCGGGCACGAGCGGCGCCCGAGGCGAGACCGACACGGACGCCGACGCGACCAGCACCCACGGCAACTCCGACCCGGACGCGGACGTGGACGCGGGCGTGAGCGGTGCCGAAGGCGGGACCGGCGTCGGCGGTGACCAGGGTGTGGACGGCGACGGCGGTGGCGAAGACGGGGCTGCCGAGGGAGCCGCGAGCGGGGACGGTGACACGGGCCAGTTGTCCGAGGCGGAGGCCGAGTTGGCCGCGCAGCGGGTCGAGCGGGAGCGGATCGAGCGGCGCAAGGCGGAGAAGAAGAGCCCGATCGAGAGCGGCGCCAAGCTCAGCGGCAAGGCGGCCGACCTGCTGGCCGCGGTGCGGGCGGTGGAGAGCGGTGAGAAGCCGGTGGCCGCGGCGTTCGCCGAGCCCGCTCCGGCCCCGCGCCGCCCGGCCCCGGAGCCCGTACACCGGCCGCAGCCCGCCCCCGCACCGGCCGCCGTCACGCCCGGCGCCCCGGCACCGGAGACGGTGGAGAGCGTGCGCCGGGTGCTGGCCGAGGGCGGCGCGCCCGAGGCCCTGGCCCTCCAGGTGGCCGCGGCACTGGGCGAGGGCGCCGACGCGGCGCTGCGCGAGGACCCCTGGCAGCTGCTGTGGATCGGCGGCGTACGTCCCGACCAGGCCGACGGATTCGCGCGGGCGCTGCTCGGCACCGCCTGCGGTCCGGGCGACGAGCGGCGGGGCCGTGCGATCACGGTCTGGCTGCTGGAGCAGGCGGCCCTGGCCGGGCACACCGCGCTGGAACTGCCCACGCTCACCGCGGCGCTGGGCCGGCAGAGCGTTCCGGACCCGGACGCGGCGGTGCAGGGCACGCTCGCGGAGGGCGAGGCCCTGGCGTTCCAGGACGCCCTGGAGGAAACGGGAGCCGCGGCCCCGCAGGCTGCGGAAGAGGGCGAGGAGGAGGAGCGGCCGGTCCGGGTCCTCGTCGGCCTGGAGCGGTACGCGCTGGCGGAGGAGAGCCTCGCCGACGGCCTGGCCCGGCTGGTCAACTCGCTGTCCAAGGAGACCGAGCAGGCCTGGCAGACGGCCGCCGGCACCGTCTCCGGCGGGGCGGCCGAGCTGGCCCGCGCGGTCGCCGGGCACGGTCTGGTGCTGCACTCCGGCGGGGAGGCGGCCCGTGCCGAGCCGGCCGCGCTGCTCGGCGCCGCGCGCACTGCGGACCTGCGGGCGTTCGCCGTGTGCCACACGCCCGACGGACGTGACCACCTCGCCGCACTGCTGCCGGGCGCGGACCGGGCGGAGCACGGCGTGGGCACGGTCGCGGGGCTGCTGTCCGGCGCCGAGGGTCCGGGCCGGGACGCGGACGGCGCGCTGGAACTGGACCTGCTGATCGTGCTGGACGCGCCGCAGCTGGACGTGGAGAGCGCCGCGATGCTGGTGGAGTCGCTGCCCGACGGCGCCCGGCTGGTGCTCAGCGGCGACCCGGCGGTGCTGTGGTCGGCCGGTCCGGGGCGGGTGTTCGCCGATCTGCTCGCCGCCCGCGTCTGCCCGCAGATCGCCTCCCGCGTCCCCGACCCGGGCCCGATCGGCGAGCTGGTATCCGGCATCGGCATCGGCGAGCTGAACCAGGTCGCCGCTCCGGGCAAGGAGATCGTCATCGTCCCGGTGCGGGACGCGGGCGAGGCCGTGCACCGGACGGTCCAGCTGGTCGCGGACTCGGTGCCGCGGGCGATCGGCATCCCGGCCGACCAGACCGTGGTGATCACTCCGGGGCACGGCGGCGCCGCGGGCACCCGCGCCCTCAACTCCGCCCTGAAGGAACGCCTCAACCCCGGCCCCGGCCGCTTCGGCGGCTTCGACCCGGGCGACCGGATCGCCTACTCCCCCGCCCCGGGCCGTACGGCGCTGGGTGTGGTGGTCAAGGCGGACGCGGACGGCCTGCACCTGTCGTGCGCGGGCATCCCGGTGGTCGTACCGCGCGAGCGGGTGGAGGGCGCCGTACGGCACGGCTGGGCGCTGACCGCGCACCAGGCGGCGGGCACCCGCTGGCCCGCGGCCGTCGTGGTGCTGCCCGGCGATGCGGCACAGGCGCTCAGCAGACCCTGGGTGTACACGGCGTTCGGCCGGGCGGAGCGGCATCTGTCCGTGGTCCACGGCGTGGAACAGGCCCTGCCGAAGGCGGTGGCGGAAACCCCGGCCAAGCCCCGTACGACCCGCTTGCAGACACTGCTGCGCACGCAGGTGCCGACCGGCTGACGCCCGCGGCGACGAGCTGTCCTCCCGCCGCCGCGACGGCGCTCAGCCACGCCGGCGGGGTCCGGCGGTGCCGACCCGGCCCCAAGGCCCCCGGCACCGCCGGACCCGCTCACTTTCTGGTATCTAGCGGCTCCAGATCCTCGTCCCCATCCCCGTCCTCGTCCTCGTCCCCGTCCTCATCCTCGTCCTCGTCCTCGACGAACTCGAGATCGTCCTCCTCGTCGGACTCGTCCTCGTCGTCGAAGACGGCGCTCACATCGAACCGGCACACCACCCCTTGGGCATCGATGTGCTCGAACGGCGACTCCAGCCACTCCCCCGCCTCGGGAGCCTCGTCCGACGCGGTGACCCAGAGGGTGGAGTCGCCCTCCTCCAGGCCGAACTCCTTGTGCCGGGAAGCGATCTCGTCCGGTTCGAACTCGCCGAACAGGATGCCCAGCGCCCCCGGGACCGTACTCGCGGCATCGTCGGCCAGGCCGCCCGCGGCCTCGTACTCGGCCGCCTCGACCCGCTCGGCCTGCGCCCGCAGCCGCTGGGGCTCGACCACGGCGTAGTCGCGGCGGATCAGCACGCTGATCGCGTTCGGTTCCTCGGGGCCCGCGTACGGCGGCAGCTGCTCCTCCGCACCGGGGATCTCGAAGGGCGTGACCTCGTCGTAGCGGTCGTAGAGCAGCTCGTCGTACGCCTCGGCGGCCGCGGCCAGCTCGTTGAACGCCTCCAAGACAGCCGGGTCGTCCTCCCCCGACCTGCGTTCGACCGCGGCCAGATGACGGTCGAGCGCGGTCTTGATCGCCTCGGCGGCGGCGCGTACCTCGGCAGCGGTGGGCTGCGCAGCATCAGACATAGTGCAGACGCTATCCGTACCGGGCCCCAACCCGCACAATAGATGCGATGCCGGAATACGAATTTGTCGACGTGTATGTGCCTCGCGGGGTGTCCCGCAAGGAGGCCACACGCCTGCTGACGGACCATGCCGAGTACGGACACTGGGAGTTGGACCGACTGAGCCTGCTGCGCGACGGCAGCCGCAAGGTGCGGTTGCGCCGGCGGATCATCCGCCAGGTGCGTGCCACGTGGTGAGGCCGGACATCTGAACGGAGCGGGCCCCGCCGGGATGGCAGGGCCCGCTCCGTTTTCCACGCCGTACGGCTCACCGCGCCGTACGGTCCTCTCCGTATCCGGCGCCGCCGGTTACGCCGTCGGCCGCGCCTTGCGGTACAGCACCGCGCCCGCGAGCAGCGCGCCCGCGCCGACCGGCAGCACCAGACCCACCGGCAGGTCGCTGCCGGTGTGCGCGAGCTCGCCGCTGATCAGGGACTGGCTGGAGTGGCCGCCCTGCTGCGTGACCGGCGTGGACCCGTGCGGCCCCTGGGGCGTGTGTCCGCCCTTGCCGGGCGGGGTAGTCGGGCTGCCCGGGTGACCCGGCTGACCGGGGTGCCCCGGGTGACCCGGGTGGCCAGGCTGACCGGGATGGCCAGGGTGTCCCGGGTGACCGGGGTGCCCAGGGTGTCCCGGGTGACCGGGGTGACCCGGCTGTCCGGGCGGGTTGCCGTGGCCGCCACCCGGCGGCTGGCTGTGGTGGCCGCCTCCGTTGGCGCAGTCGTTGCCCGTGGTGGCGTTGCCGGCCCCGATGACGTTCACGCTGTTGCCGCAGACGTTCACCGGGGCGTCGATCGGCACCTGAACGGTGTTGCCGGAGCCCACGCCGGGCGAGCCGCTGGTGTGCCCGCCCGCGTGCGAACCGCCGGAACCTTCGTGACCCCCCGAAGTGCCACTGTCGTTGGCACAGGTGTTGCCCATGGCCGGGTTGAGCAGTCCGACGACGTTCACGGTGTTGCCGCACACATTCACCGGCGCGTGCACCGGCACCTGCACCGTGTTGCCGGACAGTACGCCGGGCGAGCCGGTCGCGGCGCCGAACGCGCCCGCGTCGGCGTGTGCGTAGCCGCTCGCGGCGGCGATCACGCCAGTGGCGGCCGCCATGGTCATCAGGCCCTTGCGGGTGCCCTGTCGCATCTCTGAATTCCCCTACCTTCGATCCTGCTGTGCAGGCCTCGCGATGGCGTTGCGTCGCGTTGCATTGCAATGAATCGCATTGCGTTGCGAACCTCGCGGATCGTCCCTCCGCGCAAGAGGCCGGTCGGCCCCGGAGCGCATGGCACGCGCTCCGGGGCCGACGGCTCGAGAATGACGCCCCCCTCAGGAGGTCGTCGTCACTTGTTGATGCAGGTGTTGCCGAAGGCGGGGTTCAGGAGCCCGATCACGTTGACCGTGTTGCCGCAGACGTTCACCGGGACGTGCACGGGCGCCTGAACGACATTGCCGGAGACAACGCCCGGGGAGTGCACAGCGGCACCCTGGGCTCCGGAGTCTGCGACGGCGAGGCCCGCGCCCGCGAGAACCAGCCCACCGGTGGCAGCCGCAGCAGCGACGACCTTCTTGATCATTATTCCTCCTTGTTGGCAATGCGACCCCAAGGTGCGGAGTCACATCACCTGTAACGAGGAGGAACTAATGAAGCTACGAACCGATCGTCGCATTCACCCGTTCCAGTCGTCCCCGTACGCGCGCCCGAATATCTGGGCCCAGAGCCTTACGACGCGTCGATGAACCGGTCCAGCACGCGCACCCCGAACTGCAGCCCGTCCACCGGCACCCGCTCGTCCACGCCGTGGAACATGCCGGCGAAGTCCAGCTCCGGCGGCAGCTTCAGCGGGGCGAAGCCGAAGCCGCGGATGCCGAGGTCGTCGAAGGACTTGGCGTCGGTGCCGCCGGAGAGCATGTAGGGGATCGCCTTGGCGGTGGGGTCCTCGGCCACCAGCGCGGCCTGCATGGCCTCCACCAGCGCCCCGTCGAAGCTCGTCTCGACCGCCTTGTCGGTGTGCACGTCCTCGCGCCGGACGTGCGGGCCGAGCAGCCGGTCGAGGTCGCCGAGGAACTCCTCCTCGTGGCCGGGCAGGAAGCGTCCGTCGATGTGCGCGGTGGCCTCGCCGGGGATGACGTTGACCTTGTAGCCGGCGTTCAGCTGGGTGGGGTTGGCGGTGTTGCTCAGGGTGGCGCCGATGAACTTGGCGATGCCGCCGAGCCGGACGAGGGTGGACTCCATGTCCTCCGGGTCCAGCTCGGTGCCGAGCGCGTCGCCCAGTTCGTCGAGGAAGGCCCGGGTGGTCTTGGTGACCCGCACCGGGAACTTGTGCCGGCCGACCCGGGCCACCGCCTCGGACAGCTCGGTGATGGCGTTGTCGCGGTGGATCATGGAGCCGTGCCCGGCGGTGCCGGCCACGGTGAGCTTCATCCAGTGCATGCCCTTCTCGGCCGTCTGGATCAGATAGAGCCGGCGCTGCTCGTTCACCGTGAACGAGAAGCCGCCGACCTCGCTGATCGCCTCGGTGACGCCGTCGAACAGCTCGCGGTGCTGGTCGACCAGGTAGCGGGCGCCGTACGTGCCGCCGGCCTCCTCGTCGGCGAGGAAGGCGAGCACGATGTCGCGCGGGGGGCGCCGGCCGCTGCGCAGCCGGTCGCGCACGACCGCGAGGGTCATCGCGTCCATGTCCTTCATGTCGACGGCGCCGCGACCCCAGACGCACCCGTCGGTGACCTCACCGGAGAACGGGTGGTGGGTCCAGTCGTCGGCGTTGGCCGGTACGACGTCCAGGTGGCCGTGGATCAGCAGCGCGGGCCGGGACGGGTCCTCCCCCTCGATGCGGGCCACCGTCGAGGCGCGGCCCGGGTGCGACTCGAAGATCTTGGGTTCGAGACCGACCTCGGCGAGCTTCTCGGCCACCCACTCGGCGGCCGCCCGCTCACCGGGGCCGGAGTGGTCGCCGTAGTTGCTGGTGTCGAACCGGATCAGCTCGCGGCAGAGGTCCACGACCTCGTCCTCGCCGGTGACGCTCCTGGCCGTGTCCGTCTCGCTCACGTGCTTCCTCCCGCGCTGTCGCTGCTGGTGGTCCTCCACATCCTCCCTCTCCCCCGGCCGCGGCCCAAGACCGGTCCCGGCCCGTCACACACCGTTCACGCGGGACCGGCCCGGTGGCCGGGGGTGATCAGCCACCCCCGAAAGCCTGGTAATGTTTCCTTCGTCGCCGCGAGGGAAACCCCGCCGAAAGGCATCCCGCGCACGACAGACACCTGGTCCGGGTGGCGGAATGGCAGACGCGCTAGCTTGAGGTGCTAGTGCCCTTTATCGGGCGTGGGGGTTCAAGTCCCCCCTCGGACACCAGTGAGGGCCCCTGTTCGTCAGGGGCCCTCTGCTTTTGCCCGCGAGCCGATGCCGGTGGCGCGAACTACCCCTGCGTGTCCGCTCCTTGACGGTGTGTGGGCCATCTCTCGTCCGGCGCGAAGGTCAGCAGGTCAGCGCCTCGGAGCCGGGACACCACACTCACCCGTACGGCCCTTTTGAGCGGCTCGGCACAGGGGCGGAGCCTAGCGTCGTACTAATATTTCCGGCTTGTCACCAGCCGGACCCGACGTGAGGACCCGATGGCAGCCATAGACGAGAGCAGCGCTCTCGGCCTGCTCGACGAAGAGATCCGCACGCAGTTCGGCGACAGGGCGCGTTTCTCGGCGGGGCCCGCCGCCTCGCCGCGCACGCTGGTCGACATCTTCGACGCGACCGTGCGGTCCCATCCGGACGAGCCGGCCCTGGACGACGGTACGGCCTGTCTCACCTACCGTGCGCTGGCCGGCGAGGTGGAGCGGCTGCGGCGGCGGCTCGCCGGGGCGGGGGTCGGGCGCGGGGACCGGGTCGGGGTGCGGGTTCCCTCGGGGACCAATGAGCTGTACGTCGCGATCCTCGCGGTCCTCGCCGCCGGTGCCGCCTATGTCCCCGTCGACGCCGAGGACCCGGACGAGCGGGCCGAGTTGGTGTTCGGGGAGGCGCAGGTGCGGGCCGTCATCGGAGCCGGGCAGAGCCTCACGGTCCAGGGCGGCCCCGGCTCCCCCGCCGCACGGCCCGGCATCGAGCACGACGCCTGGATCATCTTCACCTCCGGGTCCACCGGGAAGCCCAAGGGCGTCGCCGTCACCCACCGCAGCGCCGCCGCCTTCGTGGACGCCGAGGCGGCCCTGTTCCTCACGGACGAGCCGATCGGGCCCGGCGACCGGGTCATGGCGGGCCTCTCCGTCGCCTTCGACGCGTCCTGCGAGGAGATGTGGCTGGCCTGGCGGTACGGCGCCTGTCTGGTGCCGGTGCCCCGGTCGCAGGTCAGAAGCGGTGCCGATCTCGGGCCCTGGCTGGTCGAGCAGGAGATCACCGTCGTGTCCACCGTGCCGACGCTGGCCGCGCTGTGGGAGCCCGAGACGCTCAATGACGTACGGCTGCTGATCTTCGGCGGCGAGGCCTGCCCGCCCGAGCTGGCGCAGCGGCTGGTCACCGAGGGGCGCGAGGTGTGGAACACCTACGGGCCGACCGAGGCGACGGTCGTGGCCTGTGCGGCGCTGATGACCGGTGCGGAGCCCATCAGGATCGGGCTGCCACTGGGCGGCTGGGAGCTGGCCGTCGTCGACGAGACCGGGGAGCCGGTGCCCTTGGGCGGCAGCGGGCAGCTCGTGATCGGCGGGGTCGGGCTCGCGCGCTACCTCGACGCCGAGAAGGACGCGGAGAAGTACGCGCCGCTCCAGGCGCTGGGCTGGGAGCGGGCGTATCGGAGCGGTGACCTGGTCAAGGCCGATCCCGAGGGGCTGATCTTCCTGGGGCGGGCCGACGAGCAGGTCAAGCTCGGCGGGCGCCGGATCGAACTGGGCGAGGTGGACGCCGCGTTGCAGGCGCTGCCCGGCGTGGCCGGGGCCGCGGCCGCCGTGCGCACCGCGCGCAGCGGCAACCAGCTCCTCGTCGGCTACGTGGTCACCCAGGACGGCTGGGACCGCGCGGCCGCCGTGGAGAAGCTGCGCGCCGAACTGCCCGCCGCGCTGGTGCCGCTGCTCGCGCCGGTCGCCGAGCTGCCGACCCGTACGTCGGGGAAGGTGGACCGGAACGCCCTGCCCTGGCCGCTGGAGGGCGTGGCGGCGCCCACGGCCGAGCTGTACGGCACCGAGGCGTGGCTCGCCGAGCAGTGGGCGGAGGTCCTGGGCATCCCGGTGACCGGCGCCTGCGACGACTTCTTCGCGATCGGCGGCGGCAGCCTGGCCGCCGCCCAGCTCACCACCCGGCTGCGCACCCGTTACCCGAGCGCCGCCGTCCTCGACATCTACCAGCAGCCCACCCTGCGCAAGCTGGCCCGGCGGCTGGAGGCCTCGGCCCAGGACGACGGCAGCGCCCGCACGGTCGCCCCGGTACCGGTGCGCGCCCAGGCGGTGCAGCTGCTCCTGCTCGTCCCGCTGGTCACGCTGCTCGGGCTGCGCTGGACGCTGGTCCTGGCCGCCGCGGGGAATCTGCTGCCCGGCTACTCCTGGCTGCCGACCGCCCCGTGGTGGCTGCTCGCGGCCGGAGCGCTGCTGCTGTTCACGCCTCCCGGCCGGATCGCGCTCGCCGCGGGCGGAGCGCGGCTGCTGCTGCGGGGTCTTGCGCCCGGGCGGTATCCGCGCGGCGGGAGCGTGCATCTGCGGCTGTGGACGGCCGAGCGGCTGGCCGAGTTCAGCGGGGCCACGGCGCTGACCGGATCGTGGCTGGAGCGGTATGCGCGGGCGCTGGGCGCGAAGGTCGGGCCCGAGGTGGACCTGCACTCGCTGCCGCCGGTCACCGGCATGCTCAAGCTGGGCCGGGGGGCGGCCGTCGAGTCCGAGGTCGACCTGTCCGGGTACTGGCTGGACGGCGACCGGCTGGAGATCGGCCCGGTCAAGGTCGGCGCGCACGCCGTCGTCGGCACCCGCAGCATGCTCTTCCCGGGCGCCCGCGTGGGCAAGCGGGCCGAGGTGGCGCCGGGCTCCGCGGTCTCCGGGCAGGTGCCCACCGGTCAGCGGTGGGCGGGCGCGCCCGCGGTCAAGCTCGGCAAGGCCAAGCGCAACTGGCCGAAGGAACGGCCGCAGCGGGGCAGGTACTGGCGGGTGATGTACGGCATCACCGGGCTGGCGCTGAGCGCCCTGCCGCTGCTCGCGGGGGTGGCCGCGCTGCTGGTGGCCCGGCTGTTCGTGGCGCCCGGCGGCTCCCTCGCCGAGGCCCTGCGCGGAGCCGCGCTCGGTCTTGTCCCGGCCACGCTGGCCTACGGGCTGGCGTACGCGGTGCTGATCCTGGTCGCCGTACGCCTGCTCAGCCTGGGGCTGCGCGAGGGTACGCATCCCACGCACAGCCGGGTCGGCTGGCAGGCGTGGACCGTGACACAGCTGATGGACCGGTCCCGGGAGACGCTGTTCCCGCTGTACGCGGGGCTGGTCACGCCGGTGTGGCTGCGGCTGCTCGGGATGCGGATCGGGCGGGGCGCCGAGGTGTCGACCGTGCTCGCGCTGCCGAGCCTGACCACGGTCGGCGACGGGGCCTTCCTGGCGGACGACACCCTGACCGCCCCGTACGAGCTGGGTGGCGGCTGGGTGCGGATCGGGCGCGCGGAGATCGGGCGGCGGGCCTTCCTCGGGAACTCCGGGATGACCGCGCCGGGCCGGAGCGTGCCGGACGGCGGCCTGGTCGGCGTGCTGTCGGCGACGCCGAAGAAGGCGAAGAAGGGCACCTCGTACCTGGGGCTGCCGCCGGTGAAGCTGCCGCGCAGTGCCGTAGGCGGGGATCAGAGCCGTACCTACGACCCGCCCGCGCGGCTGCTGTGGGCGCGCGGTCTGGTGGAGCTGTGCCGGATCGTGCCGGTGCTGTGCTCGGCGGCGCTGGCCGCGGCGACGGTGGCGGCGCTGTGTGCGCTGGGGGTGTGGGTCTGGGCCCTGTCAGGGCTGGTGCTGCTCGCCGCCGGTGCCACGGCGGCCGTCGTCTCGATCGTGGCGAAGTGGCTGCTGGTGGGGCGGCACCGGGCCGGGGAGCATCCGCTGTGGAGTTCCTTCGTGTGGCGCAACGAGCTGGCGGACACGTTCGTCGAGGTGCTGGCGGTGCCGTGGCTGGCCGGGGCGGTGCCGGGGACGCCGGTGATGACGGCGTGGCTGCGCGGGCTCGGCGCGCGCATCGGCAGGGGCGTGTGGGTGGAGAGCTACTGGCTGCCGGAGACGGACCTGGTGACCCTTCAGGACGCGGCCACCGTCAATCGTGGCTGTGTGCTGCAGACGCACCTCTTCCACGACCGGATCTTGCGGACGGATACTGTGGTCCTCCGTGAGGGCGCCACCCTGGGCCCTGGCGGGATCGTGCTGCCCGGCAGCACGATCGGGGCCCGTACGACCCTGGGGCCCGCGTCGCTCGTCATGGCCGCGGAGTCCGTCCCGGACGACACCCGCTGGCTCGGCAACCCGATCGAGGCATGGCGTCCCTGAGCGCGGGCCGCTCGGTGGCCACGGGCACGGGCGCACCGGGGATTGGTTCGAGCAAGGCGCAGGGAGCGAACGCGGAAGTGGCAGTGCAGCAGTCGGCCGGTCCGGACCCGTACTTCCCGGACAACGGTGATCCCCGCTACCGGGTGCACCGCTACGAACTGGCGCTGGACTACCGCCCGGGCCCCAACCGGCTGGCGGGCACCGCCCGGATCAACGCCATCGCCGGCCGGGCGCCGCTCGCCGAGTTCCAGCTCAATCTGGCCGACTTCAGGATCGGCCGGGTGCGGGTGGACGGCCGGCAGCCGCACTACACCCATCGGGGCGGACGGCTGCGGATCCGCCCGGCCAAGCCGGTCCGGGCCGGGGCCGCGTTCACCGTCGAGGTGCACTGGTCCGGCAACCCCGGGCCGGTGGCCAGCCCCTGGGGCGGGCTCGGCTGGGAGGAGCTGGCGGACGGGGCGCTGGTGGCGAGCCAGCCGATCGGGGCGCCGTCCTGGTACCCGTGCAACGACCGGCCCGCCGACAAGGCGTCCTACCTGATCTCGGTCACCACACCGTCCGCGTACGCGGTGGTCTCGGGCGGGCGCCTGCTGACCCGGACGACGAAGGCCTCGACGACCACCTGGGTGTACGAGCAGTCCGCGCCCACGTCCAGCTATCTCGTCGGCCTGGCCATCGGCAAGTTCCAGACGGTGCTGCTGGGCGATCCGGGCCCCGGTGGCATACCGCAGCACGGGCACATCCCGGCGCGGCTGCTGCCCGAGTTCTCCCGGGACTTCGCCCGGCAGCCCGCGATGATGGAGCTGTTCCAGGAGCTGTTCGGGCCGTACCCGTTCGACAGTTACGCGGTCGCGGTGACCGAGGAGGAACTCGATGTGCCCGTCGAGGCACAGGGGTTGTCGCTGTTCGGCTCCAACCACGTGGACGGCGGCCGGGGTTGGGAACGGCTGGTGGCGCACGAGCTGGCGCACCAGTGGTTCGGCAACTGCGTGTCCATCGCCGACTGGCGGCACATCTGGCTGAACGAGGGCTTCGCCAAGTACGCGGAATGGCTGTGGTCCGAGCGCTCGGGCGGCCGCGGCGCGCAGCACCTGGCCGCCGCCGCCCACCGGTCGCTGTCCACGCTGCCGCAGGACCTCAGGCTGGCCGACCCGGGGCGCAAGTCGATGTTCGACGACCGGCTCTACGAGCGGGGCGGCCTGGCCGTGCACGCGGTGCGCTGTGCGCTGGGCGACGACGCGTTCTTCCGTATGCTGCGCGGCTGGGTGCGGCTGCACCGGAACGGATCGGTGACGACGGCGGCGTTCACCGAGCACGCGGCCCGGTTCGCCGACGAGCCGCTGACCGGGCTGTTCGAGGCCTGGGTGTACGGGGCGAAGCTGCCGCCGCTGCCGGTGCTCGGGGAAGTTTCCTAGACTTGAGGGGTGGCCCGGCCCAATGACGAGGTCGAGGCGCTCCTGCGGGAGTACGCGGACCTCATCGCGATCACGGGAGGCGACGCCTTCAAGGCGCGTGCCTACGAGAAGGCGGCGCGTGCCATCGGCGGGTATCCGGCCGACATCTCCAAGCTGGACGAGGACGGCCTGAAGGAGATCCCGAACGTGGGCCGGTCGATCGCCGACAAGGTGAGCGAATATCTGCGCACGGGCAGGATGGCGGTGGTCGAGGAGCGCCGGGCGAAGATCCCCGCCGGGGTGCGCGAGCTGATCACGATCCCCACCCTGGGCCCGAAGAAGGCGCTGCGGCTCTACGAGGACCTGCACATCTCCTCGGTCAGCGAGCTGGCCGCGGCGATCGAGGCGGACGCGCTGGCCGATCTGAAGGGCTTCGGCGAGAAGACGCAGGACAACATCCGGCACGGCATCGAGCTGCTCCAGCGGGCGGGCGCCCGGGTGCCGCTCTCGCTGGCCCTGGACACCGCCGAGGAGCTGGTCGCCGAGCTGTCCGAGGTGACCGGGTGCAAGCGCTGCGCGTACGCCGGCTCGCTGCGCCGGATGCGGGAGACCGTGGGGGATCTGGACGTCATCGTCGCGGCGAAGCGGTCGGAGGCGTTCATGGCGGCGCTGTGCGAGCTGCCGGCCACCGCGGAGGTCATCGCGCGGGGCACGAAGAAGACGTCGGTGCGGACCGCCAAGGGGCTCCAGGTCGATCTGCGGGTGCTGCCGCCGGAGTCGTGGGGCGCCGGGATGCAGTACTTCACCGGTTCCAAGGCGCACAACATCCGTACCCGCACCATCGCCGTGCACCAGGGGCTGAAGCTGTCCGAGTACGGCCTGTTCGACGCCGGGAGCGGGGACTCGCTGGCCTCCCGCACCGAGGAGGAGGTGTACGACCGGCTGGGGCTGCCGTGGATCCTGCCGACGCTGCGGGAGGACCGCGGGGAGATCGAGGCGGCCCTGAACGGTGAGCTGCCCAAGGTGGTGACCGAGCGGGACATCCGCGGCGACCTGCACACCCACACCGATCTGACGGACGGCCTCGCCCCGCTGGAGGAGATGGTGGCGGCGGCGGCCGAGCGCGGCTACCAGTACTACGCCGTGACGGACCACGCGCCCAACCTGTACATGCAGCGCATGACCGACGAGAAGATCCTCGCCCAGCGGGAGCGGCTGCGGGAGCTGGACGGCGCCCACCACAAGATGCGGTTGCTGCACGGCACGGAGCTCAACATCGATCCGGACGGCGGGGTGGACTGGCCGGAGGACTTCCTGGCCGGCTTCGATCTGTGCGTGGCCTCCCTGCACTCGCACTTCGACCTGGGTCGCAAGGCGATGACCCGGCGGCTGCTGCGGGCCTGCGAGAACCCGTACGTCAACCTCATCGGGCACCCGACGACCCGGCTGATCGGCAAGCGGCGGGGCGTCGACGCCGACTGGGACGAGGTGTTCGAGGCCTGCGCGCGCACCGGTACCGCGCTGGAGGTCAACGCCCAGCCGGACCGTCTGGACCTGCGCGACGAGGACATCCTGCGCGCCAGGGAGCACGGGGTGAAGTTCGCGGTGAACACCGACGCCCACTCCATCCCGCATCTCGCGCAGCTGCGTTACGGCGTCGGCACGGCGCAGCGCGGCTGGCTCACCCGGGACGACGTGATCAACACCTGGCCGCTGACCCGGCTGCGCCGGTTCCTGCGCAAGGGGAGGTGAAGGGCGGCATTCCCGGCCGGGTCGTCATTCCCGGTCCATCCGTCGTCATTCCCGGTCCATCCGTCGTCATTCCCGGTCCATCCACAGAGGTGACAGGTCGTCCTCCGCATCGGACGCCCCCACCGCCCTGATGTCCCCGTCGGCGGCGCGCAGCAGCCTGCGGCCCATGGCGATCAGGGCACGTCCGGCGGCGAGTTCGTCGCCTATCTCCGGTACATCGGGGTCGTAGGGGTTCCGGCGGGCCTCCGCGTGGCTCTCCAGGACGTTGTCGCCGGTGTCCAGGACGATCCGGGCGGTGGTGTCCGGGTCGCGCTCGGAGAGGTACAGGTTCAGCCGCCACTCCTTGACGGCCGGAGGGTGGCTGCGAACTGGTCGGGTCATGGTCCGCCTCCCTGGGCTGCACTGCCCTTCCACTGTGCACCCCGCCCAGGACGAACGCCTCCCCTGCTACGGGCAGAATGTGCCCCATGACCTCGCGCACCTGCCCCTGCGGACTCCCCCAGCCCTACGACGCCTGCTGCGGCCGTTTCCACTCGGGTTCCGCGAGTGCGCCCACCGCCGAGCTGCTCATGCGGTCGCGGTACTGCGCGTTCGTGACGGGGAACGCCGGGTATCTGCTGCGCACCTGGCATCCGCGGACCCGGCCCGAGCGGCTGGACCTCGATCCCCGGATGAAGTGGACGGGCCTGGAGATCCTGGACACCACCGACGGGTCCGCGTTCCACAGCGCGGGCACGGTGACCTTCCGCGCCTCCTACCGGGGCGGTTCGCTGCACGAGCGGAGCCGGTTCGAGCGGGTCGACGGGGCGTGGGTGTACGTGGACGGGGACTTCCTGGACTGAGCGCCCGGCGCGAGCCGGACTAGGGCGCCAGGATGTCCAGTTCGTGCAGGGCGCCCACGGTGATCTCCCTGGTCAGTTCTTCGGCGCGGGCGGCGTCGCCCGCGCGGACCGCCTCCGCCACCCGCACGTGCAGGGTGACCGCCGCCGGGTCGGGGTCCTCGAACATGACCTCGTGATGGGTGCGCCCGGCCAGCACCTCCGCGACGACGTCGCCGAGCCGGGCGAACATCTCGTTGCCCGAGGCGGTGAGGATGACGCGGTGGAAGGCCACGTCGTGGATCAGGTACTCCTCCAGCTTGTGGCCGCGCGAGTTGGCGACCATGCCGAGCGCGCACTCGGTGAGTTCGGCGCACTGCTGCGCCGTGGCGTGCCTGGCGGCGAGGCCGGCCGCGACCGGCTCGACGGCCGAGCGCAGCACGGTCAGTGAGCGCAGCTGGTGCGGGCGGTCGGCGCCCGCGAGGCGCCAGCGGATGACCTGCGGGTCGTAGACGTTCCACTCGGCCTTGGGGCGGACGGTCACGCCCACCCGGCGGCGGGACTCGACCAGGTGCATGGACTCCAGCACCCGCACCGCCTCGCGCATCACGGAGCGTGACACCTCGAAGTGCTGTGCGAGTTCGTCCGTACGCAGAACGCTGCCGGGCGGGTACTCGCCCGCCGTGATCGCGGGGCCGAGGGTGTCGAGTACATGGCCGTGCAGCCCCCGGCCCGGTGTGGTCATGCACTCAGCGTACGGCGTGGATCACAGCGACAAAAAGTCAGACTTATATGTCACAGACTCTTGAATTAGTCGTACCTAATGGGCTTCAGTGTGGCGACGCCGCCGTGGCGTCGGATGTCGAGGAAGACAGCGAGGCAGTACATGCGAACCCCCCAGGTCGTCGTCGTGATGGGCGTCGCGGGGACGGGCAAGACCACGATCGGTCCCCTGCTCGCCGCGCGGCTGGGCGTCCCGTACGCCGAGGGCGACGACTTCCACCCGCAGGCCAACATCGACAAGATGTCGGCCGGGATCCCGCTCGACGACAACGACCGGTGGCCCTGGCTGGACGCCATCGGCCACTGGGCGCACGGGCGGGCCGGTGTGGGCGGGGTGGTCAGCAGCTCGGCGCTGAAACGGTCGTACCGCGACCGCCTCAGGGCCGCCGCTCCCGGTGTCGTCTTCGTGCACCTCACCGGCGACCGGAAGCTGATCGAGGACCGGATGAGGCAGCGGCAGGGGCACTTCATGCCGACCGCGCTGCTGGACTCCCAGTTCGCCACGCTGCAGCCCCTGGAGCCGGACGAGGCGGGAGTCGCCGTGGACGTCAGCGGCAGCCCCCAGGAGATCACCGAGCGTGCCGCGAAGGCACTCGAGGCGCTTCCCGACACCACCGCGTAGCACTCACCCCCGTCCCCCCGTAACGCAAGGGAACCCCCGTGACCAGACTCAGCGTCGAGATGCTGGCAGCGGACGCACCTCCGCCGATCACCTCCGCCGGACACGCCCAGCTGGGCATCGCCGTCCTGGTGGGCATCGCGGTGATCGTCCTGCTCATCACCAAGTTCAAGCTCCATGCCTTCCTGGCGCTGACCATCGGGTCACTGACGCTCGGGGCGGTCGCCGGGGCACCGCTCGACAAGGCCATCACCAGCTTCACCACCGGGCTCGGCTCCACCGTGGCCGGCGTGGGCGTCCTGATCGCGCTCGGGGCGATCCTGGGCAAGCTGCTCGCCGACTCCGGTGGCGCCGACCAGATCGTCGACACGATCCTCGCCAAGGCCGGCGGGCGCGCGATGCCGTGGGCGATGGTGCTCATCGCCTCCGTGATCGGCCTGCCGCTGTTCTTCGAGGTCGGCATCGTGCTGCTGATCCCGGTCGTGCTGATGGTCGCCAAGCGCGGCAACTACTCCCTGATGCGCATCGGCATCCCGGCGCTCGCCGGTCTGTCCGTGATGCACGGCCTGATCCCGCCGCACCCCGGCCCGCTGGTCGCGATCGACGCGGTCAAGGCCAACCTGGGCGTGACCCTGGCGCTCGGCATCCTGGTCGCCATACCGACCGTGATCATCGCCGGTCCGCTGTTCTCCAAGCTCGCCGCCCGCTGGGTGGACGTCCCCGCTCCCGACCGCATGCTGCCGCAGCGGGCCTCCGAGGAGCTGGAGCGCCGTCCGGGCTTCGGCGCGACCCTCGCCACCGTGCTGCTGCCGGTGGTGCTGATGCTGGCCAAGGCGCTGGTGGACATCGTCGTCGACGACGCCACGCACACGACCCAGCGCGTCTTCGACATCATCGGCTCCCCGCTGATCGCCCTGCTCGCCGCCGTGATCGTCGGCTTCTTCACGCTGGGCCGGCCCGCCGGGTTCGGCAAGGAGCGGCTGCAGCAGACCGTCGAGAAGGGCCTGATGCCCATCGCCGGCATCCTGCTGATCGTGGGCGCCGGCGGCGGCTTCAAGCAGACGCTGATCGACTCCGGTGTGGGCCAGATGGTCCTGGACATCTCCAAGGACTGGTCGATCCCGGCGCTGCTGCTGGCCTGGCTGATCGCGGTCGCGATCCGGCTGGCCACGGGTTCGGCGACGGTGGCGACGGTCTCGGCGGCGGGCCTGGTGGCTCCCCTCGCGGCCGACATGTCGACCACCCACACCGCCCTGCTGGTCCTCGCCATCGGCGCGGGCTCGCTCTTCTTCAGCCATGTCAACGACGCCGGATTCTGGCTGGTGAAGGAGTACTTCGGGCTCAGCGTCGGGCAGACCGTCAAGACCTGGTCGGTGATGGAGACGATCATCTCCATGGTCGCCGGCGGCCTGGTCCTGCTGCTCTCACTGATCATCTAGGGGTACGGGGACGACCCACCCTGGGGGCCCGCTCGACGGCGGCATGACGAGCGGGCCCGGCGAGGTCCTGGTTGCCGTCCGTCACGGCGGGGTGTGCGGGTCCGATCTGCACTACTGGCGCCGCGGTGGGGTCGGGGACTTCCGGCTCCGCGAGCCGATGGTGCTCGGGCACGAGGCGGTGGGCACGGTGGTGTCGTACGGCGCCGGGGCCACGGGTCCCGCGCCGGGTACGGCCGTCGCCGTGCACCCCGCCACCCCGTGCGGGCGCTGCCCGGAGTGCGCCGGCGGGCCGGCGCTGCGGCGGGCCGCGCTCGCCGAGCCGCTGTCGGTGGCACTGCACGCGGTGCGCCGGGCCGGGGACGTGTCCGGCAGGCATGTGCTGGTCACCGGGGCGGGGCCCATCGGGTGTCTGGTCGTCGCGGCGGCGAAGGCGGCGGGCGCGGCCCGGGTGACGGTGACCGACCTGGTGCCGCAGGCCCTCGGGTACGCGGCCGTGGCCGACGCCGATGCGCTGGTACGGGCCGACGATCCGGGTGATGCCGGGTGGCCCGGGGAGGTGGACGTGGCCGTCGAGGCGTCGGGGGCCGCGGCCGGGCTCGATACATGCCTGCGGCGCGTGGGGCGCGGTGGTGCGGTCATGCAGCTCGGGATGCCGCCACCGGGACAGAGCCCGTTGGCCGGGAACCTGCTGGTGAGCCGGGAGATCGAGCTGCGGGGTGCGTTCCGGTTCGACGCGGAGTTCGATGAGGCTCTGGAACTGCCGGCCGCGCGGGGGGAGTTCGACGGAGTCAGGGGCGCCACAGCGGGTGCTCCCGCTTCGCCCACTCCTCGCTCACCGCCCCCGTCCGCAACCCCCGCCTCGCCTCCGGATCCCCCAGGGCCATGCCGATGTGGCCGGCCAGGACCACGCCGATGGTGAGGGCCAGCCAGTCGTGGACGAAGGTCGCCGAGGTGCGCCAGACCAGCGGGGCGAGGTGGGTGAACCACATCATCAGGCCGGTGCCGAGCATGACCAGCGTGGCGCCGGCGATCCAGGCGGCGTAGATCTTCTGGCCGGCGTTGAACTTGCCCGCCGGGCGGGAGGAGCGGCGTTTGTCGCGGCGCAGGGCTGCGCGCAGCCAGGTCCGGTCGTGCGGGCCGAAGCGGTTGAGGAAGCGCAGGTCGGCACGGAAGGCCCGGGAGACGAGGCCCAGCAGGACCGGCACGGGGAGGGCGAGCCCGGCGCACTCGTGGATGCGGACGACCAGTTCCCGGCGGCCGACCATGATCGCCAGCTGGGGGATGTAGAGGACGGCCGCGGTGACCACGCAGACGCCCATCAGCGCGGCCGTGGTGCGGTGCACCCAGCGTTCGGCCCGGCTGAAGCGGTGGATGCGGGCGCCGGGCGGGGCCGGGGTGTCAGCTCGTAGGCTCATCGGTCCGTCCGTTCGAGCGGCCGACCCAGGCGTCGACGTCGTAGCCGAGGTCCTCCCAGTAGCCGGGCTCGACCCGGTCGGTGACCGTGATCCCGGAGAGCCACTTGGCCGACTTGTAGAAGTACATGGGGGCGACATAGAGGCGGACCGGGCCGCCGTGGTCGTGGGAGATGTCCTTGTCCTGCATGCGCAGGGCGACCAGGACGTCCGGGCGGCGGGCCTGGTCGAGGGTGAGGCTCTCGGTGTAGGTGCCGTCGAAGCAGGTGAAGCGGATCGCCTTCGCGGTGGGGCGGACTCCGGCGGCGTCCAGGAGGTGGGAGAGGCGTACGCCCTCGAAGGGGGTGCCGGGGACCCGCCAGCCGGTGACGCACTGGACGTCCTTGACCAGCCGGGTCTGCGGCAGGGCGCGCAGATCGGCCAGGGTGTAGGTGCGCGGGCGGTCGACGAGGCCGCCGATCTTCAGGTGGTAGTCCGTGGCGTTCAGGCGCGGCACCGACGCGGCGACGGAGTAGTAGCGGAAGCCGCCGCCGTTGGGCAGCAGGCCGGTCAGGCCCGTCGGGTCCTTGCCGGCGACGGCGCCGAGGAAGCCCTCCAGGCCGCGTTGCAGCGTGGGCGCGGCGACCACGCCGAGCGCGCCCAGGCCGAGGGTGCCGAGGAAGACGCGGCGGCCAATGGGTGTGCCGTCCCGCTCCTCGGATTGTTCAGAGTTCACGTATTCATTCGAGCACTCGGGGCTCCGGGGAGCCAGGGAATCGGGTCACTGGTCAGGGTTCTGTAATCACTTCTTACGTACGTCTCCAAGAGGCGTGCCGTTCAGTGACCCAGCGCGCGGGCCCGGGCCGCGCGGAAGGCCTCGCGGGGGTCGCGTCGGGCGTAGGACCAGGGGGCCGGGGTGGCGTGCCGGCCGATGCGCTGGAACAGGGCCGCCGCCTCGGCCGGGCGGCCGGCGCAGGACAGGGCGAAGGCGAGGTGGTTGAGGTCGATGTGGCGGCGGGGGTGTTCGTCGTGCTCCCACTCCAGCCACCAGTCGAAGCAGGCGCGCAGGATGCGGCGGGCCCTGGGCCCGGACCAGTGGCCGGAGGCGGCGGGGTCGGCCGGGGCCAGTCCGGTGGCGGCGAGGACCCGGTAGCGCTCGGCGTAGGCGACGACCGGCAGGACGGCGAGCGGGGAGTCGGCCGGGGCCTCGGCGGCGGCCAGCTCGGCGAGATCGTACACCTCGTGGTCCTCGGCCGCCCGGCCGCCGGAGGGCCGTTCGGCGAGGCGGGCGAGGAGCAGATGGTGGGCGTGGTGGTGCTCGGGATGGCGGCGGCGCAGCTCGGCGAAGGCACCCAGCACCTCGCGCTCCGGGCCGAGGGTGCGCGCCAGTAAGAGCAGGCCGAGCCAGGGCGTGGGGTCGGCGGGGGCGTGCTCGGCGGCGGTGGCGCAGGCCTCGCGGGCGCGGTCGGGGTCCTCCTTGCCGCGCAGGGCCCGCTGGACCCGGGCGAGGGCGTGGAACACGGCGGCGTCGGCGGAGTCGGGCTCGGCGTGCAGCCAGTCGCGGGCCCAGGCCACGGCGTACGGTTCCCGGGCGAGCACGGTGAGGCGGTGGCCGCGGCGGTCCCAGTCGTCACCGGTGTGCAGCAGCAGGGAGCGGGCGGCCTGCCGCCGGCCTTGGACCAACGCGGCGCGCGCGGTGCGCAGTTCGGCGTCGTCGAGGGCGTCGTCGAAGGCGCCGGAGTCGTCCGGGGTGGTGTCGCCGGACGGGTCCGTGGGGGCCCGGTGCGCGCCGAGCAGAGGTGGGTGTGAGGGCACCGCGGGACTTCCTGTTTCTCGGGCTGCCATCGACCGATCACTCACAGCAAACCCCCACCCTAGGTTTGCGTCAAGCCGAACGGGGCTGTTATTGCGTTCAACCAGCGTTACCCGCAGGGAACTTGGGGAACTCCGCGCAGGTGGCCGGTGCGGGGGCGGGGGATGCCGGTGCGTTTCTGTGGCGTACGCCATGGCGCCGGGCAGCCGGGCCACGGACCATGGCGAGTCAACCGCCATGTTCCGCGTTCCTCCGGGTCAATGCCGTACCCGGAGCGCTACAGTCGGCCACTACGCACCCGTGGTCCGGCCGGATGATCGAGGTACGCAGCGTGTCCGTTCTGGTTCTCCTCCTCGCCGTGAGTGCCGCCTGCTGTCTGGGCTTCGGGTTCGTGCTCCAGCAGAACGCCGCGCAGAAGGCGCCGTTGAGCGACTTCCTGTCCTTCCGGCTGCTGCTCGATCTGATGCGGGTGCCGCGCTGGCTGGGCGGGCTCGGGCTGATGATCGCCGGCATGGTGCTCGGCGCGATCGCCCTCGGCAAGGGCGAGATCTCCCTGGTCGAACCGCTACTCGCCACCAACCTGCTGTTCGCGCTCGCCCTCTCCCGGCACCAGACCAGACAACCCCTGGGCCGCCAGGGCTGGGCGGGGCTGCTGCTGCTCGCGGGCGGGGTGAGCGCGTTCATCATGGCGGGCGAGCCGCGGGCCGGCAGCGCCGTCTCCGATCCGCTGCGGCACTGGCTGATCATCGGCGCGATGGTGGGCGCGGCCCTGGTGCTCACGACGTACGGCAAGCGCTCCCGGCTGAGCTGGGGCCCGGTGCTGCTGGCCACCGCCGCCGGGCTGCTGTACGGCGTGCAGGACGCGCTGACCCGGGTGAGCGGCACCCGCTTCTCCGAGGGCGGCCTCACCGAGTTGTTCACCGGCTGGCAGCCGTACGGCGTGCTGGTGTGCGGGGCCACCGGGCTGCTTCTGGTGCAGAGCGCGTTCGAGACGGCTCCGCTGCGCATGTCGCTGCCCGCGCTGACCGCCGCCGAGCCGCTCGCCGGGATCCTGTGCGGGGTCGGCTTCCTCGGCGACCGGCTGCGCACCGACACCGGGGCGCTGGCCTGGGAGGCGGCCGGGCTCGCGGCCGTGGTCACGGGCATCGTGCTGCTCGGGCTGCACCCGGCGATGCCGTGCGGCACGGCGGAGGCGGAGCCCCCGGCCCGGGACCTCCAGCGGCGCTGACACCGCCTGCTTGGATGAGGGCATGAACCCTGCTGACGAGATCCTCGACATCGTCGACGAGAACGACCGGGTGATCGCCCGGTCCCCGCGCGGCGAGGCGTACGCCCGCGGGCTGCGCCACCGCTGCGTGTTCATCCAGGCCCGGGACGCGGCCGGCCGGCTCTTCGTGCACCAGCGCACCGCCACCAAGCTGGTCTTCCCGGCCCTGTACGACATGTTCGTCGGCGGGGTCGTCGGGGCGGGCGAGTCCTACGACGAGGCCGCGCTGCGGGAGGCCGAGGAGGAGCTGGGGGTGACGGGGCTCCCCCGGCCGGTGTACCTCTTCAAGTTCCTGTACGACGACGGGGCCGGGAACAGCTGGTGGTCGGCGGTGTACGAGGTGCGCTGCGAGCTGCCGGTGCGGCCCCAGGCGGAGGAGGTCCAGTGGCACGACTTCCTGCCCGAGGAGGAGGTCGAGCGGCGGCTCGGCGTGTGGGAGTGGGTGCCGGACGGGCTGGCGGCGTACGAGAGGCTGAAGGCGTTCCGGGGCGGTGGGTGAGGCGCCGGTAGGGTCGGCGGCGTGAGCGAATTCGTGACGAACATCCGGCTGTGGTTCGCGCCGGAGCAGGTGCGGGACGAGGGCGGCACGCCCGACTACCGGTTCTCGCTGGCCAACGAGCGCACCTTCCTGGCCTGGCTGCGCACGGCGCTCGCACTGATCGGCGGGGGATTCGCGGTGGACCAGTTCCTGCCGAACCTGCGCTGGGCGTGGCGGGTCGGTCTGGCCCTCGCGCTGCTCGGGGCCGGTGTGCTGTGCTCCCTGCGCGCGGTGAACCACTGGGTGCGCTGCGAACGGGCGATGCGGCGTGGCGAGGACCTGCCCGCGTCCCGGTTCCCGACCGTGCTGAGCCTGGTCGTCGCGCTGGTGGCCGTGGCGATGGTCGTGGTGGTGCTGGCCGGATGGGCGGGGTGAGCACGGCCGGGCGCGACCCGGGGCTGCAACCGGAGCGCACCCGGCTGGCCTGGCGCCGTACGACCCTGTCGGCCGCCGTGGCCGCCGTACTCGGCGTCAAGACCACCCTGCACGGCGGCGCCTCGGCCGGCGCGGTGACCGTCTGCGCCCTGTGCTGTGCGCTCTTCCTGGGCTTCCTGGGGGTGGCCCACCGCCGGATCCGGACCCTTGCGACCAGCACCCGCCCGCCCGCGCTCGCTCCCCGGCACGCGACGGCGGCGGTGCTGTGCGCGGTGGCACTCGCCCTGTGTGCGGCGGCGCTCGTGGTCTGACCCGTGGTCTAGAAGGTGCCCTCCTGGCTCTTGCTGTAGAGGGCGCCCTCTTCTCCCCTGGCCCAGACGGTGCCCTCCTCTTCCTCCCAGTCCACCATGACCACGATCTTGCCGCGGGTGCGGCCCTCCTGGTTCAGCCGCTGTGCGTCCGCCGCGCGCTCCAGCGGGAACGTCTCCTGGACGTGTACCGTGACCACGCCCTGTTCGGCCAGGCCGGAGAGCCGGCCCAGGTCCTCGGCGTCCGGGCGGACGAAGAAGTAGCGGCCGCCGTGGCCCACCACCTCCGGGTCGGCGATCGACACCAGCCGGCCCTCCGGGGCGAGCAGCTCGACCGAGGTCCTCAGCGTGTCGCCGCCGACGGTGTCGAAGACCGCGTCCACGCCCTCCGGGGCGAGCCCGCGCACCCTTTCGGCCAGGCCCTCGCCGTAGGTCACCGGCTCGCCGCCGAGGCCGCGCACATAGGCGTGGTTGCGCTCGCTCGCCGTGCCGATGACCCGGGCGCCGAGGTGCGCGGCGATCTGCACGGCGAGGGAGCCGACCCCGCCGGCCGCCGCGTGCACCAGCACGCACTCGCCGCGCTTGACGTCCAGCGCCCTGACGAGCACCTGGTAGGCGGTGAGCCCGGCGAGCGGGAGTCCGGCGGCCTCCTCGAAGGAGAGGTTGCGCGGCTTGCGGGCCAGGGTGCGCACGGGTGCGGCGATGTACTCGGCGAAGGTGCCGCGGGAGAGGAAGTCCTCGCGGCAGTAGCCGATGACCTCGTCGCCGACGGTGAACTCCGTGACCGAGGCGCCGGGCCGGACGACCACCCCGCTGACGTCCCAGCCGGGGATCACCGGGAAGACGGCGTCGAGGAGCGCGTCCAGATAGCCTTCGCGGCACTTCCAGTCGACCGGATTGACGGCCGCCGCCCGGACCTTGACCAGCACCTGGTCGGGGCCGACCTTCGGGTCGCGCACCTCGCCGTACTCCAGCACCTCGGGTCCGCCGTAGCGGCGGTAGCTGATGCCCTTCATGCCCTCGACCCTCCGGGGTACTCGTGCGCCACGCAAGCGGTATGCACAGATATGTTCCGCTTCGCACGTAGCCTGTCGGCCGTCAGACCCCCGTACCCCGGAGGTGAGCAGCATGACCACCCTTCACCAGGAACACACCGAGCACGGCGCGCACAGCCACGGTCCGGGCTGCGGGCACAGCGCCGTGCCGCACGGCGACCACCTGGACTACGCGCACGACGGGCATCTGCACCGCGAGCACGACGGGCACTGGGACGAGTGCGAACCGGCCGGGCACTCGGTCCACGAGCGCCACGAGCACGTGCACCACGACGAGTGCGGGCACGCCCAGGTGCGGCACGGCGACCACATCGACTACCTGCACGACGGCCACCGGCACGCCGAGCACGACGGCCACTGGGACGACCACTGACCCCACCGGGAACAGGGCCGACGGCTCCCTGGGCGGCGCGCCGGGGGGCCGTCGGCCTATCGTGGCACCGATCACGTTTGGCCCGTTGTCGGGTATGCACACTGGACGGCATACCGACCGGTCGGCATCATGAGTCGGGTCCTGTTCACCCGTTCGTAGGAGTGATGTATGAGCGCCGACCACCCGCCCGGACTCGACCTGGACCGGCTGCGCGCCCTCCTCGACCATGAGCGCCCCGGTCTGGTGACCGGCCCCCTGACCGGCCGGCTGATCGAGGGCGGACGGTCGAACCTCACCTACGCGCTCACCGACGGTACGTCGAAGTGGGTCGTACGACGACCCCCGCTCGGCCACGTCCTGGCCACGGCCCACGACATGAAGCGCGAGCACCGCGTGATCAGCGCCCTGCACCCCACCCGGGTGCCGGTGCCGAACCCGGTCCTGCTGTGCGAGGACGAGGAGGTGCTCGGGGCGCCGTTCTACGTCATGGAGTTCGTCGAGGGCACCCCGTACCGCACCGCCCAGCAGCTGGCCCCGCTGGGCGCCGAGCGCACCCGGAACGCGGTACTGGCCCTGGTGGACACGCTGGTCGAGCTGCACGCGGTGGACCCGGCCGAGGTCGGCCTGGCGGACTTCGGCCGGCCCGAGGGCTTCCTGGACCGGCAGCTGCGCCGCTGGGGCAAGCAGCTGGACGCCTCCCGCAACCGCGAGCTGGCCGGCATCGACGAACTGCACGCGGCCCTGGGACGGGAGCTGCCGCACTCCCCCGCGCCCACTGTCGTCCACGGCGACTACCGGCTCGACAACGTCCTGATCGGCGCCGACGACAAGATCAAGGCGATCCTCGACTGGGAGATGTCGACGCTCGGCGACCCGCTCACCGACCTGGGCCTGCTGGTGATGTACAGCCGGCCGCTGGGCATGGCCGACTCCCCGGTCTCCACCACCGCCGAGGCGCCGGGGCACCCGTCCCCGCAGGAGCTGATCGAACGGTACGCGGCCCGCTCCGGACGGGATGTGTCGGCGGTCTCCTGGTACGAGGCGTTCGCCTGGTTCAAGCTCGCCGTGATCCTGGAGGGCATCCACTACCGGTACACGCTGGGCCAGACGGTCGGGCGGGGCTTCGACCGGATCGGCGACCTGGTGCCCGTCTTCATCGATCACGGACTGACCACTCTTCAGGAAGGCTGACCGCTCATGGACTTCGCGTTCGACGCGCGCACCGAGGAGCTGCGCGCCAAGCTGCTCGCCTTCATGGACGAGTACGTGTACCCGGCCGAGGCGGTGGCGGAGGAGCAGCGTGCACGACTTGACTCCCCGTGGGACACCCCGGCCGTGGTCGAGGAGCTGAAGGCCGAGGCCCGCAAGCAGGGCCTGTGGAACCTGTTCCTGCCGGACACGGAGTACGGCGCCGGGCTGACGAACCTCCAGTACGCGCCGCTCGCCGAGATCACCGGCCGCTCGCCGCATCTCGCGCCCACCGCGACGAACTGCGCCGCGCCCGACACCGGGAACATGGAGGTGCTGGCGCAGTTCGGCAACGAGCAGCAGAAGAAGCAGTGGCTGGAGCCGCTGCTGGCCGGTGAGATCCGCTCGGCGTTCGCGATGACCGAGCCGGACGTGGCCTCCTCGGACGCCACCAACATCACCACGCACATCCAGCGGGACGGTGACGACTATGTCATCACCGGCCGCAAGTGGTACATCTCCGGCGCGATGAACCCGGACTGCAAGATCTTCATCGTGATGGGCAAGACCGACCCGGACGGCGCCGACATCCGCCGTCAGCAGTCGATGGTCCTGGTCCCCCGCGACACGCCGGGCGTCACCGTCAAGCGCGCGATGCAGGTCTTCGGCTACGAGGACCACTCCCACGGCGGCCACGCCGAGGTGATCTTCGACCACGCGCGCGTGCCGGTGTCGAACCTGATCGGCGAGGAGGGCGGCGGCTTCGCCATCGCCCAGGCCCGGCTCGGCCCCGGCCGGATCCACCACTGCATGCGGCTGATCGGCATGGCCGAGCGGGCGATCGAGCTGATGTGCCGGCGGGCCGTCTCGCGCACCGCCTTCGGCAAGGCGCTGGCCCAGCAGGGTGTCGTCCAGAACTGGATCGCCGACGCGCGGGTCACCGTCGAGCAGCTGCGGCTGCTGGTGCTGAAGACGGCCTGGCTGATGGACACCGTCGGCAACAAGGGCGCCCACACGGAGATCCAGGCCATCAAGATCGCCACCCCGCGCGCGGTGGTCGGCATCCTGGACCGGGCCATCCAGCTGCACGGCGCGGGCGGGGTGAGCCAGGACTTCCCGCTGGCGGAGCTGTACGCGAGCGCCCGCACCCTGATGCTGGCCGACGGGCCGGACGAGGTGCACCAGCGGTCGCTGGCGCGGCGGGAGTTGAAGAAGTACGTCTAGGGAAGCGCGTGTAAGGGGCGGTCGCCGTGGCGACCGCCCCTTACAGGTACCTCTACGAGGCTACGGACGCAGCGCCCGCAGCAGCAGGTCGGCGAGGTGGTCGGCGACCTGCTGGGGCTTGAGGGGGCCATCGGGGCGGTACCAGGTCGACAGGTGGTGGACCGAGCCGAAGTGGTAGTCCACGACCAGGTCGGCGGGGGTCGCCGTGGAGAAGACCCCCGACTTCTGGCCCTCCTCGATGAGCGCACGGAAGCGTTCGTGGTAGCGCCGGCGCTCGACGCGGACCTGCTTGTTCTTCTCCGGGCTCAGGTGGTGCATGGACCGGAAGAAGATCATCGCGTCGTCGAGGTTGTCGATCGTCGTCACGACCACGTCCGCCGCGGCGGCTCTGAGCCGCTCCTCCACCGGCGCGTCCATGCCGGCGAAGTGGTCGAGCCGTTCCTGCTGGATGCGCAGCACGCGCGCGTACACCTCGTGCAGGAGGTCGTCCTTGGAGCCGAAGTAGTGGTACAGCGCCCCCTTGGTGACGCCGGCCGCCTCCACGATCTCCTGCACGGAGGTACGGTCGTACCCCCGCTCGGCGAAGAGCCGGGTGGCGGCGGCCAGCAGCCGCTGCGGAACGGGGGTCCCGTCTCCGTCCGTCGTCCTGGGCACTGTCGCCACCTGCCTTCCGTGATGCTGATCTGTTCGTGATGCTTATCGGGTGTCGTGGGTACGGGAACGCAGTTCCCGACGCAGGATCTTGCCACTCGCCGTTTTGGGCAGGTCGGGCAGGATCTCCACCTGTCGCGGGTATTTGTAGGCGGCCAGTCTCTCCTTGCAGTACACCGCGAGCTCATCCGGGGCCGCCTCGGCGCCCGGACGCAGGCTGATAAAGGCCTTGACGGTCTCGCCACGGTAGCCGTCGGGGATGCCGACCACGGCCGCCTCGCGCACCGCCGGGTGGGTGTACAGCACGTCCTCGACCTCGCGGGGCCACACCTTGAAGCCGGACGCGTTGATCATGTCCTTCTTGCGGTCGACGACGTAGAGCCAGCCCTGTGCGTCCATGAAGCCGATGTCGCCGGTGCGCAGCTCGCCGTCCGGGAGGGACTCGGCGGTGGCCTCCGGGCGCCGCCAGTAGCCGGGGATGACCTGCGGCCCGCGTACGACGATCTCGCCCTGCTCCCCGAAGGGCACCTCCTCGCCCTGCTCGTCCACGATCCTGACGAGCGTGTCGGCGCCGGGCAGGCCCACCGACAGCGTCCCGGAGACGGGGTCCACGGGCGCCTCCAGGCCGGGCGGGACGGCGGCGCACGGGCCGGAGCACTCGGTGAGGCCGTAGCCGACGCGGATGTACGGCCCGAAGAGCTCGCGGAACCTCTCCACCAGGGCCGGGGGCACGGGCGCGCCGCCGGAGGAGAGGTTCACGAAGGAGGCGAAGTGCTCCGGGGTGGCGTCCGGGTGGGCGGCGAGTGCCATGTAGGCGGTGGACGGCCCGACCGTGTAGTGCGGGCGGTGCTCGGCGAAGGCCTCCAGGACGAGTCCGGGCTCGAAGCGGTAGGCGAGCACCAGGGTGCCGGCGCTGTTCAGGCAGGCGCCGAACTGGCAGACCATGCCGGTGATGTGGAACAGCGGCGCGAGCGCGTAGTAGACGGGCGCGTCGGGCAGCGCGAGCCCGGTCCGCTGCCGCTCGGCGTTGTACATGATGTTGCCGTGCGTGTTGGTGGCGCCCTTGGGGGTGCCGCTCGTACCCGAGGTGTAGCTGATCAGCGCGATGTCGTCGGGGCGCGGGTCGCGGCCCTCGGGTGCCTTGCCGCGCTGCCGGGCGACGGCCACGAGGTCGTCGGCGTCCGGTGCCTGGGGCAGGGGCTCGAACCCGAGCACGCGCGCGTCCTTGCGGGTTTGGAAATCCAGCTCGCTGGTGGTGAGCACGATCCGCACCGGCGACCCGGCCGCCGTCTCCCTCAGGTACGACTCCCAGGCCCGGTCGGAGCAGACCAGTGCGGCCACCTCGCCGTCCCTCAGGACATGCCCCACTTCACCCGACTTGTACATGGGGTTGACCGGGACGACGGTCGCGCCGGCCTTCCAGGCGCCGAGGACGGCGAGCACGAAGTGCGGGGAGTTCTGCAGCAGCACGGCCACCCGGTCGCCGCGCTCCAGCCCGCGCGCGGCGAGGTGGGCGGCGACGGAGTCGCTCAGCTCGTCCACCTCGCGGTAGCTCAGCCGGGCGTCGAAATAGGCGAGACAGGTGCGCTCGGGCGCCTGGGCGACGCCGGCCCGCAGGGCGTGCACGAGCGAGTCGGCGGGGTCGACCGGGCCGCGCTGGGCGTCGTCGAGAAGTGCCAGCCAGGGCCGGTCCGCGTACCGGGAAGCGCTCACCGGGCCTCCTCCCACTTGCGCTGGATGTGGTTCATGCCGCTCAGCCAGCGATCCGGTTCGGCGGCCCGCGCCTGGTAGAACTCGGCCACCTCGGGGTGCGGCAGGATCAGGAAGCGGTCCTCCTCGATGCCCCGGAACAGGGCGTCGGCGACGGCGTCCGGTTCGATCGCGGTCGACTGGAGCACCAGGTCCCCGGCGCTTCCGGTCGCGGCCAGCATGTCCGTCCGCACACCCTGCGGACAGATCGCGTGCACCTTCAGACCCCGGTGGCGGTACGTCAGCGACAGCCACTCGGCGAAGGCGTGGGCGCCGTGCTTGGTGACGCTGTAGGAGGGGGCGCCGATCATGGTGAGCAGCCCGGCGGCCGACACGGTGGACACGAACCGCCCGCGACCGCGCTCCAGCCAGTCCGGGAGCAGCTCATGGGCGGCACGGACGTGTGCCATGACATTGACGTCCCAGGACACCTCCCAGGCCCTCTCGTCGAGCGGCCCGCCCTCGCCCCCGTCTGCGAACGCGACACCGGCGTTGGCGCAGTAGACGTCGACGGCACCGCCGAGCGCGTCACGGGCGTCGCCGACGATCGCGGAGGCGTCACCCGGCACGGCGATCCCGCCGATCTCGTCGGCGACCGCCTTGGCCTTCTCGCCGTCCAGGTCGTTCACGACGACCCGGGCCCCTTCGGCGGCGAACCGCCTGGCCAAGGCGGCCCCGATCCCCCCGCCCGCCCCGGTGACGACCACTCCCGCATCCTGCACGGCTTCCACCATCGGTCTCCTTCGACACGACTTCGCGCGGCGCGCATCGGCTCTGGTTCGGCCAGACTAACCAGTCGGTATGTGTAAAAGGAAGGGTGACTGCACCAACCTCTAGCCATGCATCTGTCCCGACGGAACCTGCTCGCATCGGCAACCATGGCAGCCCTTACACCCACGCCCGCACACCGTGCGGAACTGCACACCGGGTTCGAAAGACTCGCAGCCGACGGTTACTCCCTACTGAAGGGCCGGCGCGTCGGAATCGTCACCAACCCCACGGGCATCACCAGAGACGCCCGCCACATCGTCGACGTCATGCACGCAGACCCCCGAGTAGAGCTGACCGGGGTCTTCGGCCCCGAGCACGGCTTCAGAGGCACCGCACAGGCGGGCGGCTCCGAGGGCCGCTACGACGACCCGGCGACCGGACTGCCCGTCTACGACACCTACCTCAAGAGCGGCAAGGCCCTCGCCGACATCTTCACCGCCTCCGGCGTCGACACGGTCGTCTTCGACATCCAGGACGTGGGCGCGCGCTTCTACACGTACATCTGGACCCTCTACGACTGCATGGAGGCCGCGCAGCTCGCGGGCAAGCGGTTCGTCGTCCTCGACCGGCCCAATCCGGTGACCGGACGTGCGGCCCAAGGGCCGGTGCTGCACAAGGAGTTCGCCACGTTCGTCGGCCGGCAGCCCATCGCGCAAGCGCACGGCATGACCGTCGCGGAGCTGGCGCGGCTGTTCAACGGGGAGTTCCTGAGCACGGCCGTACCGCTGGAGACCGTGCTGATGACGGGCTGGGAGCGCACGCGGTTCTACGACGCCTCCGGACTGCCGTGGGTGCCGCCGAGCCCGAACATGCCGACCCCGGACACGGCCCTGGTCTACTCCGGCACCTGCATGTTCGAGGGCACCAACGTCTCGGAGGGCCGGGGCACGACCCGCCCCTTCGAACTGCTCGGCGCCGAGGGCATCGACGGCCGCTGGGCCGCCGCGGCGAACGAACTCGGGCTGCCCGGCGTGCGGTTCAGGGAGGCGTACTTCGCGCCCACCTTCTCCAAGTTCCAGGGCAAGACGGTCGGCGGGGTGCAGATCCATGTGCACGACCGGGCCGCCTACGACCCCGTACGCACCGGGATCGCGCTGCTGGTGACCGTGCGGAAGGTCTGGGACGGCTTCGCCTGGCGGTCGGACGACTGGATCGACAAGCTCACCGGCTCCACCCGGGTGCGCACGATGATCGACGCGGGGGCGACCGCCGACGAGGTGACCGCCGCCTGGCAGGACGAGCTGGCCGCGTTCCGGCGGGTGCGAAAGGAGTATCTCCTCTACAGGTGAGGCACGGTGTATGGCCAACCTTGCCCCGGAGCAGGACGATACGCGCGCGACGCATCGTTACGCATCGATTCCGGGGGGACGAGGGAGCCTGGCATGGCGGATCCTGGGATGAGCGTGACTCCCTACTGGGAGCTGACCTTCGACGCGGACGGAGACGTGGACGGCTCCGAACGCGACCGACTACTGGCGCAGGTCACGGAGCAGGGCGTCCGTGACCTGATCGTCTTCTCGCACGGCTGGAACAACGACCGCTCGGGCGCGACCGCGCTGTACCGCCACTTCTTCGCACCGGTCCCGGCGCTCGCGCCGCGGGCCCGGCTCGGGTACGTGGGCGTGATCTGGCCGTCGATGCGGTTCAGCGACGAGCCGATCCCGGACTTCCCGAGGACGGTGGCGGCCGTGGCGGCTCAGGAGGCACCGGGCCCGGCGCTGGACAAGGACACCCGGCGCGCCCTGCTGCAGACCTTCCCGGGCCGGGCGTCCGTCATCGACCAGCTGGCCCGGATGCTGGACGAACGGCCGGGCGGCACACAGGGGCTGACGGAGTTCGGGCGGCTGGTGGGGCTGCTCGTGGATGGTGAGCGGCCGGGCGCGGCGGACACCGGTGAGGAGGGCGAGCCGCGCGTGTTCACCGAGGACCCGGTGACCGCATGCGAGGAGTTCGCCGAGGCGCTGGCCGCGGTCCGGTCGTCCGCCGCACCGGCCGGCTTCAGCATCCCGAACCCCTGGGAGGGCGCCAAGGAACTGCTGCGGCAGGCGACGTACTACACGATGAAACGGCGGGCCGGGACGGTCGGCGAGCATGGACTCGGGCCGGCTGTCGGTCAGTTGGCGCACGCGGCGCCCGGGGTGCGGGTGCACCTGGCCGGGCACAGCTTCGGCGGGCGGCTGGTGTCGTTCGCGCTGCGCGGGCTGCCCGACGGGGTGCGCACCGTGAAGTCCGTGACACTCCTGCAAGGCGCCTTCTCGCACTACGCGTTCGCGGACCGGCTGCCGCAGGACCCGGACAAGGCGGGGGCGCTGCGGGGCCGGCAGCGGCGGATCGACGGCCCGCTGGTGTGCTGCTACTCGCACTTCGACGCGGCACTCGGCACGTTCTACCCACTGGCCTCGCGGCTGGCGTGGGACGACCGCTCGTGTGCGGGCAGCGAGATCGCGGCCGTGCTGGGTCCGGAATGGGGCGCCATGGGGCACGACGGGGTGCAGGCGGTGCCGGGGACCGCCCGGCTCGACCTCGCGGCGGCACTGGCCGGCGGGCTGCCCGCGTCGGGCTGTGTGAATGTCGACGCCGCCTCGGTGGTGTGCCACGGCGGCCCGCCGTCCGGGGCGCACAGCGACATCGTGCACCCCGAACTGGCCCGGCTGGTACTGGCGGCGGGTCGCATCACCTGACCCGCCGCCAACATGTGGTCACCGGTGCGACGTGTACTCCACCACCTGCTGGAACGTCGGCCGGTTCTGCCAGCTGATCTTGCCGTGTTTGATGCCGCCCAGGGTGCGCTGGGTGATGGAGTCGGCGCACCACTGGTCGCCGGCGGAGCACTGGTCGTCGCCCGGGTAGACCTGGGCGGCGGTCATCCCGGCCGCCTGGTCCAGGGTGCTGATCAGAGCGTCCCGGCAGGCGCCGAGGCTGCCGCCGCCGCAGTACTTCTCGGCGAGTCCGCCCCGCACGTTCTCCCCGAGCACCGCCCGGATGTCCTTGTCGACATAGCTCCACCAGCCGTACTGGAAGGAGCTTCCGGCGTGCGAGCCGGTCGGGCCGTGTCCGGCGGACGGGGACTCGTCGATCGGCAGGTCGTTCGTGAAGGCGGTGTACAGGTCACTGCCGAGGCCCGGTTCGAACTCCGCCTTGACCAGCAGCGGCCACCAGGCGTCCAGGATGCGGATCGCGTCGGCGTTGGCATAGGTCTTCGCACCGGCGGACGTCTCCGTGCGCTTGGCGCCCGCGTTCACCCAGGCCTGCAGCTTGCCCACCGCCGCGGCGGCCGTGGGGTCGGTCACCGTCGAGGAGTTGATCACCTTGAGCAGCTTCGGCAGCACGTCCTCGGCGCGCAGATCGGCGAGGGCCGCGTCCGCCATGGCCTGCACCAGCTTGGTGCGGGTCACCCCGCCGGCCGAGACCAGCTTCTTCACCCGGTCCTCCAGCAGATTGCCGCGGTGCACGGACCCGTCGCCCCAGGACGCGGTCGTGTAGTCCTTGGCCTGCTTGTTGTTCCAGGAGATGTAGTAGTCCTGGTCGATGGAGTTGGGGTGGGCCGAGGCCGTGGTGTAGTCGGCGGTGTTGGTCGCCGGGTCCCAGTTCTGCCACTCGTACGCCGGCTGCGCCCAGACCGGGAACTCGGAGTCGACGCCGGAGGCGCGGACCGGGTTGTCACCGCTGTTGTAGTAGGCGGTGTGCTGGGAGTCGGCGTAGAACCAGTTGAAGGTGTAGTTGATGTGCTGGGCCGCGCTCTGGAAGTCCTTCGGGCCCTTGACGTAGTCGGGGTCGTTCAGCATCTGGAAGCCGATGATCGAGTCGGCCTCGTGCAGATACGAGGAGCGCAGGGTGGTGTAGGCGATCTTCTTGCCGCCGACGGTCGCGCGGTACTCCACCGGTCCGTACTTCGTGCGCCAAACCCGCATGGTGTACGACCCCGCCGGGGTGCTGTCGGCCGTGGTCGGCGACCAGGAGTTCTTCTGCTCGACCTTGTCCATGGCCGTACAGGTGCCGTGGTACAGGTAGTGGTAGTCGTCCTGGCACAGTTCGACGGCGTAGCTGTCGATGATGTCCTGGCCGGAGGTGGTCGCGGACCACGAGTAGTCCTGGCCGCGGCCGAGTTCGACGTACATGCTCAGACCCGCGAAGGAGGCGCCGCGCGCGCTGATGCCCGGGCCCTGGATCTCCTGGAGCATGAGCAGCTGCGGGGCGAAGTAGCCGGTCTGCGGGCCGAAGACGGCGATCGGATGGCCGCTCGCGGTGTACTTGCCGCTGACCACGAGCGCATTGGACATCCCGCGCCTGGCCGAGCCGAGCGTGGTCTTGGCGGCGGTGGCCGAGGTGCTCTTGGCGGCCGCGGTGGCCGCGCTGCCCGTGCGGTCGTAGACGAGCGGTTCCTGGGTGACCGAGCCGGCGTCGGGCAGGGCCTCGCCCTTGGCGTCGGCGGGCTTGGCGCCGTACGGGAAGCTCTCGCCGTTGTGCACGGTCAGGGCGGCCTCGGGGTCGTTGCGCTCGCGGAAGGACTCCCAGACCTTGGTGCCCTCGTCGACGCCGTACTTGGACTGGGCGGCGAGCAGGGAGAGGGCGTTGCCGACCTCGCCGCCGCCGCCGGAGCCGAACAGCGAACCGATGACGGAGGCCAGCGCCACGAGGTCGGTGACCTTGAAGTGGTCGATGGTGCCGGCGTTGGTGATCGCGTCCTTGTGGCCGGTCAGGACGTACTCGCCGGGGAAGTAGCGGCCGCTGTCGGAAGCGTCGATATAGGCATTGATGCCGTCAAGGTAGGCCTTGGCATCGGCGAGGGCCTGCTGGCCGCGGGCGCCGTTCCTGGCCACGGCGTTGTCGATCTGCGCCTGGAGGTCGGCCTCGGTATAGGGGGCGTTGCGGTAGAACTCCTGCTCCAGGCCCTGGTTGGTGGCGGCGCCGCCGGCGAAGGAGGTCAGCCGGCCGCGGCCGACGTGGCGGAAGACGTCCATCAGCCAGAGCCGGTCCTCGGCGGCCGCATAGCCGGCGCCGTACTCGGTGCCGTACCGGGTGGAGCCTGTGATGTGCGGCACACCGGTCTTCTTGTCCCGGACGATCGTCACGTCGCCGCGTCCGCCGGGCTTCTCGGTGGAGGCGACCTGGTCGGACGGGACGCCGAACGAGGAGTCGTTGAAGAAGTTGTCGATGGTCGAATCGGTCAGGCCCGAGTAGCCGGTGGCGAGGTTGGCGTACGGCCCGAGCTGGTCCTCGGCGTGTGCGGGCTGGGTGCCGAAGGCCTGGTTGAGCAGGATCTGAGCGAGCGTCGCATTGCCGTTCTCGCCGGGCGGCAGGATGTCCGAGCACTGGCCGCCGCAGTAGTCGTTCGAGGCGGTGGCGGCGGCCGCCTGCTGGGTGAGGGGGGAGAGAAGTCCGGCGACGAGAACGCATATCGACGCCGTCTTCAGGAACCCGGTGAGACGGCGGGACGTTCTCAGTCTGTCAGGGGCGGTACGTGGGGTTCGCCGTGGCATGGCAGCTCCTAGTGACAGAGGTGGCCGAACGTTACCGCCGGTATCCCCAGGTTTAAAGATGAACATGCGTCACTTTCTGGAGTCCGCAAGCAGATCACGAGAAGACCACGAGAAGAGATGGAGCCGAATCGCCTGTCGATACGTCTATTCGGCGACGTCCGTGCGACGACGCCGAAGTGACCGAAGTACAGGTGCAGGTGTGACGGAGGTGCAGGGCGATGGCCGGTTTCCGGAGTCTGGCGAGACAGGTACGCGATCCGGGATGCGATCTGGCACTGCGGCGGTACTCACTGCGCAAGTGCCTTGAGAAGTTCGCCCCTTACGGGCATCGGGCGACCTGGGACCATCTGTGCTCCCGGGCGGGCTTCGGCCCCGAGGACCGCTCCCCCGACCCGGCGCGGCTCGTGGCCGCACTGGAGGAGCTGGAGGAGGCCCGTTCCGTCTGGCTCGCCTACGAGACCGAGTTCACCGAGCGGCGCAGGAAGGAGAAGCACGACGGGCTGCGCCGGCCGGGCAGCGTGGACGACTGGCACCGGCTGACCTGGGGCGGCTTCGGGGTCGCCTGGTGCGACGACCCGCGCGTCCACCCCGCCGAACCGCTGGCGGAGGTACTGCGCCGCCTGATCACCGCCCTGAACCGGGATCCGGGCTCGAACTGCCCGGTCTGCGGCGGCGACCGCCTGGTCTGGCGCTACGGCCTGGACCACGAACCGTCGTCCGGCCCGGTCTGCACGGACTGCGGAATACTCGTACCACGCCCGGTACTCACCCCGCAGTCCCTGGCGTTCGCCAGGCGGGGGCGGTTGTTGATGTCGGCCTGAGGGTTGGGGGGTTTCCCTGGGGGGTGCGTGGGGGGATGCCGCACCCCTGTGGGACGGCGCATCACGGCGGCGTTGCGACGCTACCAGCCGCTAATCCGCTGGCTCCACCCGTTTTCCGGTGCGGAGAGTGGGTCGCGATGAAACACGTCTGAGGGCCTCAACGCGGCTGTTCTCCCCGGGAGTTGTGATGTCGACGCTGCGCGTCACCGCCGAAGTGCTGACCGTCCACGAGCATCCGAACGCCGATGCGCTCGAACTGGCCCAGGTGGGCCTGTACCGGGCCGTCGTCGCCAAGGGCGCGTACCGCACCGGCGAGACGGCCGTCTACATCCCCGAGCAGTCGGTGCTTCCGTCCGGGCTGATCGAGGAGCTGGGGCTGACCGGACGGCTGGCGGGCGGCGAGGCCAACCGGGTCAAGGCGGTGCGGCTGCGCGGCGAGCTGTCGCAGGGGATCGTGTGCCGGCCGAAGGCGCTGGCGGACGTCGACCTGGCGCTGGCGGCGGCCGAGGGGACCGACTTCGCCGAGCGGCTGGGCATCACCAAGTGGGTGCCGCCGATCCCGCCGACCATGAACGGCGAGGTGGAGTCCGCACCCGACCTGCTGCCCTGGGTCGACATCGAGAACATCCAGCGCTACCCGGACATCTTCACACCGGGAGAGCCGGTCGTCCTGACGGAGAAGCTGCACGGCTCGGCCTGCCTGCTGACGTACGTCGCCGACGAGGGACGGGTGTACGTGTCCTCCAAGGGCTTCGGCGCCAAGTCCCTGGCGCTGAAGGAGGATCCGCGGAACCTGTACTGGCGGGCGGTGCGCGGGCACGGCGTCGCCGAGGCGGCGGCGAGGCTCTGCGAGCGGCTGGGCGCCACACGGGTCGGCATCTTCGGGGAGGTGTACGGCGCGGGCGTGCAGGACCTGTCGTACGGCGCCGACGGACGGCGGGACACGCTCGGGTACGCGGCGTTCGACGTCTCGGCGGAGGTGGACGGCGCCGTGCGCTGGCTGGACCCGGCGGAGCTGCTGGGGGAACTGCCGGTGGTGCCCCGCCTGTACGCGGGGCCGTACGACATCGGGCGGGTGCTGGAGTTCGCGAGCGGGCGGGAGACCGTGTCCGGGCGGGGACTGCATCTGCGGGAGGGTGTGGTGATACGGCCTGCCGTGGAGCGGTACAGCGCCGTGACGGGAGGTCGGGCGATCGCGAAGGCGGTCAGCCCGGCGTACCTGACGCGTAAGGGCGGCACCGAGTACGAGTAGGGCACCGTCCGCGGGCCGAGCGCCCCGAAGGGGCCCCGCCGAGCCTCAGGTCCCCTCGGTCATGAGGCGCGACCCCGCGCGCCGTTCCCCGTACTTGTCGTCGGGGTTGGACAGTACGCACGTGTCCAAGGACAGGCACCCGCACCCGATGCAGTCGGTCAGATGATCGCGCAAACGGTTCAGCTGCTTGATGCGTTCGTCGAGCTCCGACCGCCACGTCTCCGACAGCCGCGCCCAGTCCTCCCGGGTCGGCGTCCGTTCCTCGGGGAGCTCGGCCAGGGCGTCCCGGATCGTGGCCAGCGGGATCCCGACCCGCTGCGCCGCGCGGACGAAGGCGACCCGGCGCAGGGTGTCGCGGCTGTAGCGGCGCTGGTTGCCGGGCGTGCGGCTGCTGCTGATCAGGCCCTTGGACTCGTAGAAGTGCAGGGCGGAGACGGCGGCGCCGCTGCGCGCGGACAACTGGCCGACGGTCAGCTCGTGGATCTTCTCGGGAATCTGCGGCACTCCTCAGAGCCTAGGGCCTGTCCGGCGGATCCTGTCGCAGACGCGGGGGCTGATGAGGCGCCGTCACTTTCCTGCGACCTGATCCGCCGGACAGGCCCTAGTCGCCCGACGCCGGTCGCGGTCCGTTGACAGGCGCCCCGCACCCGACCATGCTAAGCAGTTGCTTAGAGAGTGAGCGAGACGCGAGCGAGAGGCCGGGACATGGCAGAACCGAGGACCTTCACCTCCCCCGACGAGCTGAAGGCGGCCGTCGGCGAGCAGCTGGGGTACACCGACTGGCTGGAGGTCGACCAGAAGCGCATCGATCTGTTCGCCGAGGCCACCGGCGACCACCAGTGGATCCATGTGGACCCCGAGAAGGCCGCCACGGGCCCCTTCGGGACCACGATCGCCCACGGCTATCTCACACTGTCCCTGCTCCCGCTCTTCGGCCCGCAGCTGATCCGGGTCGAGGGCGTGAAGATGGGCGTGAACTACGGCACCAACAAGGTCCGCTTCCCCTCCCCCGTCCCCGTCGGCTCCCGGCTGCGCGCCACCGCGCAGATCACCGGCGTCGAGGACGTCGCCGGCGGTGTCCAGGTCAGCATCGCCTTCAGTGTGGAGCGCGAGGGCGGCGACAAGCCGGTGTGCGTCGCGGAGTCGGTGTCCCGGTACTACCTCTGAGCCGAGGGGTGCTCCTTCGCCCCGACCATCCGGAGCACGAGGTCGGCGTAGAGCGCGCCGACCTCGTCGGGGGTGAACGGACCGTCCACGGTGAACCAGCGGGCCACGTCGATGCACAGCGACAGCACGGCGAGCGTGGTGCCCTTGACGTCCAGCACGTCGAACTCGCCCGCGGCCACACCGTCCTCGATGATCCCGCGCACCTCGGCGTCGACCTGACGGCGCAGCGCGACGATCTCGGCGCGAGCCTCGGGGCCGAGGGCGTCGAGCTCGTACTGCACGACCCGCGCGGTGGTGCGCCGCCCCGCGTGCCAGCGGACGAAGGAGCCGACCGCGTCGGCCAGCCGTTCCTTCGCCGTGCCCTCACGCCGCGCCGCCGTGCGCAGGATGTCGAGGGCCTTGTCGTGACCGATGCGGCTGATCCGGTGGAGCAGCTCTTCCTTGGTCTTGTAGTGGATGTAGAGCGCGGCCGGGCTCATGCCGGCGCGGCCCGCGATGTCGCGGGTGGTCGTCGCGTGGTAGCCGCGTTCGGCGAAGGCCTCCACGGCGGCGACGAGCAGCCGTCGGGCCGCGTCAGGGGTGACCTCTTCCCACGGCTCCACTTCGCCGCCGGTCGTCTCCTCCGCCGTACTCATCGCTCGCTCGCCCTCCATCGATGACAGGAGGACCACCATACCGCCGAAGGTGAGCGAGCGCTTAGCGTGCCTGCTCAGATCTTCTCGAAGGGGTCGTGCTCGGCGAGGAGCTTCTCCAGCCGCGCCTGGTCGACCCGGCTCACGAGCTGCCCCGCCTCCTGCCGGTCCCGGATCACCTTGGCCAGGGTGAAGGCGGAGGTGACGAGGTAGAGGACCGCGATCGCGAGGAAGGCCCGGACCCAGGCGCTGGTGTCGAGCTGGTAGATGCCGATGGACGTGGCCGCCATGGCGATGGCGAAGGAGGCGACGGCCTGGCCGTAGAACGCGGCCGTGCTCTGCTGCTTGACCTGTGTGTCACTCATGGGAAGAGCATCGGCGGACGTGGCCCGCGCCACATCCGCCGAAGTACTCAGACGCGTACCGGCACGTACTCAGAGGCCTGTGGTCAGAACGCCGAAATCCCGGTCAGCGAACGGCCGATGAGCAGCTTCTGGATCTGACTGGTGCCTTCGTAGAGGGTCATCACGCGGGCGTCGCGCAGGAGTTTGCCGGCCGGGTACTCGTCGATGTAGCCGTAGCCGCCGAAGACCTGGAGGGCGTTGTTGGCGGCGCGGACGGCGGCCTCGGAGGCGAACAGCTTGGCCTTGGAGGACTCGACGGCGAACGGCTGACCGCGGTCGACCAGGTCGGCGACCCGCCAGGTGAGCAGCCGGGCGGCGTCCACGTCGACGGCGATGTCGCTGATCAGCTCCTGCACCAGCTGGTGGCGGGCGATGGGCTTGCCGAACTGCTCGCGCTCACCGGCGTATCGCACGGCCGCGTCCAGCGCCGCCTGCGCGATGCCGACGCAGCCCGCGGCCACCGACATCCGCCCCTTGGCGAGGGCCGACATGGCGACGGAGAAACCCTTGCCCTCCTCCCCCAGCATCGCCGAGGCGGGCACCCGCACGTCCTCCAGGACCAGCTCGGCGGTCGCCTGTCCGCGCAGGCCGAGCTTGCCGTGGATGGTGCGGCGGGTCAGGCCGGGGGTGCCGGTGGGCACGAGGAAGGCGCTGACGCCCTTGTGGCCGGGGGCGCCGGTGGAGCGGGCGAAGAGCAGGACGACGTCGGCCCACGTCCCGTTGGTGATGAACATCTTGGTGCCGTTGATGACGTAGTCCTCGCCGTCGCGTACGGCACGGGTAGTGAGGTTGCCCGCGTCGGAGCCGGTGCCGGGCTCGGTGAGACCGAAGCAGCCGACCAGCTCGCCGGAGGTCAGTCCGGGCAGCCACGTCCGCTTCTGCTCGGCGCTCCCCCAGGCGGCGATCGTCTTGGCGACCAGACCCAGCGAGACGGAGACGATCCCCCGCACCGAGGAGTCACCGCGCCCGAGTTCCTCGGTCACCAGGCAGTACGCGAGGTGGTCCCCGCCCGAGCCGCCGTACTCCTCGTCGACGGTCAGCCCCAGGAAGCCGACCTCGCCGAGCTTCTTCACGATGCCCCGGTCGACCTCCTCGGCGCGGTCCCAGGCGATGACATGGGGGGTGATCTCGCGTTCCACGAAGTCCCGGGCGAGCTGCCGGACGGCGGTCTGCTCCTCGCTGAGCTCCAGGTTCACCACAAGTCACCCCAATTGAAATCCGTACATTTAAATTAGCACTGCTAGTTTCTGTCCGCAGCCCTACTATGTGCGCCATGGCCCGACCGCGCAAGCCCCTCCTCAGCACCGACCGGATCGTCGAGACGGCCCGGGAACTCGTGGACCGGGAGGGCCTGGCGGCCGTCTCCACCCGCCGGCTCGCCGCCGAACTGGGGGTGAGCGGGCCCTCGCTCTACAACCACTTCCGCACCAAGGACGAGATCCTGGAGGTGGTCGCCGACTCGGTGAGCGCTCTGGTCGACCTGTCGATGTTCGAGGACGGCCGCGACTGGCGGACCGCGCTGCACGACTGGGCCGTCTCCTACCGGGCCGCCCTGCGCGACCACCCGAACATCGTCCCGGTCCTCGCCCGGGGTCCCGGCCGCCGCCCGGCCGCCCTGCGGCTGGCCGACGCGGTCTACGGCGCGATGGTCGACGCCGGCTGGCCGCCGGCCCAGGCGACCTCCATCGGCGCGCTGATGCGGTACTTCATCATGGGCTCCGCGCTCGGTTCGTTCGCCGGCGGCTTCGTGGACGACGCGAGCGCGTACGACCCCGCCGACTATCCCCACCTCGGCCAGGCGCATCTGCTCGCCGAGCAGCAGGAGAAGATCGACGAGCGGGCCTTCGAGACGGGGCTGACGGCACTGCTGGACGGGCTGGCGCAGCAGTACGAGCAGGTACGGCAGGGCGTGTAGCGATACTTCGGTGGGCGCCGAAGTGTCCGTGCCCCATGCTGGGCGGCATGACCGCCAAGGATCCGCAGGCCGCCGGCCTGGCCGCGCTCGCCTCCCTGATCGCCGACGAGACCCGGGCCGCGTGTCTGCTGGCGCTGCTCGACGGGCGGGCCTGGACGGCCGGTGAGCTGGCCCGGCACGCGGGGGTCGCCGCGTCGACGCTCAGCGAGCATCTGGGAAAGCTGGTGGCGGGCGGCCTGCTCACGGAGGAACGGCAGGGGCGGCACCGGTACGTGCGGCTGGCCGACGCGCGGGTGGCGGGACTGGTGGAGGATCTCGCCGGGCAGGTACCTCCGGCGGCCGTACGGCGATCTCCACGCAGCCTGCGTGAGTCGAGTGCCGGGTCGGCCATGGCTCGGGGCCGCACTTGTTACGACCATCTCGCGGGGCGGCTCGGGATCGCCCTCACGGATGCGCTGACCCTCCGGGGGCTGCTGCGGCAGGACACCGGGTTCGCGCTCACGGATGCGGGGGTGGAGTGGTTCGGGGCGGCGGGGATTCCCCTCGAGCCGTCGAGCCGGCGCCCGCTGGCCCGAGCGTGCCTGGACTGGACCGAGCGGCGGCCCCATCTCGCCGGGGCGGCGGGGGCCGCACTGTGCCGGCATGCGCTGGATGCGGGGTGGTGCGTGCGGATCGGGTCGGAGCGGGCGGTGAAGGTGACTCCGTCGGGGGAGCGGGAGTTGTCGGCGCTGTTGGGTATTTCGCCGGGTTCGCTGCGGTGAGATGCGGCTACGGGGGTGGGGGGTTCTGGCCATTGCCGGGCGCGGGTCCGTCGTGGCCGTTCGCGCAGTTCCCCGCGCCCCTTGGGGAACTGCAGTGCCCTCGGCTTCGGGGCGCCGCCGCTGCGGGCAGTCGTGCCGCTGGGGCGGCACGGGTGGGCGCAGCGGCACCCCGCAAGCGCGGGCGAGCGAAACCACCCCCGCCCAGCCCCACCCTGGGCGCCCCGTCCGATTTCCGCCAGTCAAGACACTGTCCCCTACCTAACCTCGGGAGCATGATGAACGCCGACCGCAGCCGAGCCCACCTGCTGCCCGCCTGCGCAGCAAGCGTCACCGTCGTCCTCTGGGCGTCGGCCTTCGTGGCGATCCGGAGTGCGGGGCACGCGTACTCCCCCGGCGCGCTGGCCCTGGGACGGCTGGCGTCGGGCGCCCTGGCGCTGGGGGTGATCTGGGCGATACGCCGGGAAGGGCTGCCGCCCAGGGCCGCCTGGCGCGGGATCCTGCTCTCCGGGCTGCTGTGGTTCGGGTTCTACATGGTCGTCCTGAACTGGGGCGAACAGCAGGTGGACGCCGGTACCGCCGCCCTCGTCGTGAACGTCGGCCCGCTGCTGATCGCCCTGCTCGGCGCCCGGCTGCTCGGTGATCCGATGCCGCCGCGCCTGCTGGCCGGGATGGCCGTGTCGTTCGCGGGCGCGGTGACCGTGGGGCTGTCGATGTCGGGCGGGGGCCGCAACTCCGTACTCGGTGTGGTGCTGTGTCTGCTCGCCGCCGTGGCGTACGCCTCCGGTGTCGTGGCGCAGAAGCCGGCCCTGGGGTACGCGAGTGCGCTGCAGGTGACGACGTTCGGGTGTCTCGTCGGGGCGGTGGGGTGTCTGCCGTTCGCCGGGCAGCTGGTGGACGAGGTGGCCCACGCGCCGCTGCCGGCGACCCTGAACATGGTCTACCTGGGCGTCTTTCCGACCGCGCTCGCCTTCACGACCTGGGCCTACGCCCTCGCCCGCACGACCGCCAGCCGGATGGGCGTGACGACGTACGCCGTGCCCGCGCTGGTGGTGCTGATGTCGTGGCTGGTGCTCGGCGAGGTGCCGGGCGTGCTCACGCTGGGCGGTGGTGTGCTGTGTCTCGCGGGGGTGGCGGTGTCGCGGTCCCGGGCGCGCGGTGGCGGCACGGTCCGGGTCGCGGTCGGCGAGGAGCCGCGACCCGAGAAGGTCACCTGAGGCGCCGCGGGACCACCGGCGCGGGCCACCGGATCAGAACACCACCAGGGCACGGCCGCCCTTGCCCGCGAGCATGTTCTCGAAGGCGGCCGGGATGCCTTCGAGGGCGATCCGTTCGGTCACGAGCGCGGAGAGGTCCAGGCGGCCCTGACGTACGTGCTCGGCGAGCACCGGCAGGTCGCGGGCCGGGTCGGTGTTGCCGTAGACGCAGCCGGACAGGGTGCGGCCCCAGTGGAAGAGCTCCAGGGCGTTGAAGGTGACCTCCTGGTCCTTGCCGCCGATGCCGACGACCGTCGTACGGCCGCCCCGGCGGGTGGACTCCCAGGCCGCGCGGATCGACACCGCGCGGCCCACGCACTCCACCGAGACGTCCACGCCCTGTTTGCCGGTGAGGGAGCGGATCTCGCGGGGGGTGTTCTCGGCGGCGAGGACGAAGTCCGTGGCACCCGCCGCCCGGGCCAGCTCCTCCTTCTCGGGGGAGACGTCGACGGCGATGATCCGGGACGCGCCCGCGATGCGGGCCGACTGGAGGGTGGCGAGGCCGACTCCGCCCGCGCCGAAGACGGCCACCGTCTCGCCCTGGCGGACCTTCGCCGCGTGGTGGACGGCGCCGTAGCCGGTGAGGACGGCACAGCCGAGGAGGGCCGCGTCCACCAGCGGTACGCCCTCCGGCAGGGGCAGCACGCAGGACGCGGCGACGACCGTCTCCTCGGCGAACGCGGCCACGTTCAGGCCGGGATGGAGGTCGGCGCCGTCGGTGGTGCGGGCGTAGACGTCGCCGGCGCCGTTCATGGCGTTGGCGCACAGCCAGACCTCACCGAGCGCGCAGGCGTGGCAACGCCCGCAGGACGGGGCCCAGTTGAGGACGACGGGGTCGCCTTCGGCGACATGGGTGACACCCTCGCCGACGGCCACCACGGTGCCGGCGCCCTCATGGCCGAGGACGGCCGGGACCGGTACGCGCATGGTGCCGTTGGTCAGGGACAGATCGGAGTGGCAGACACCGGCGGCGGCGAGGCGGACGCGGACCTGTCCGGGGCCCGGGTCGGGCAGGTCGATGCCGGTGATCTCCAAGGGGGCGCCGATGGCGGGCAGGACGGCGGCTCGTACGGCCATGGGTCGCGAACTTCCTTAGAACTGGAGGGACTTGGTCTGGAGGTACTCGGTGAGTCCGTGCGCGCCGAGTTCCCGGCCGACTCCGGACTGCTTGTAGCCGCCGAAGGGGGCGAGGGGGTTGAACCGGCCGCCGTTGATGTCCACCTGGCCGGTGTCCATGCGGCGGGCGAAGGCGACGGCCTCGGCCTCGTCGCCCGCCCAGACGGCGCCCGCGAGGCCGTAGACCGTGCCGTTGGCGATGCGCAGGGCCTCCTCCTCGTCGTCGTACTTCAGAATCGACAGGACCGGGCCGAAGATCTCCTCCTGGGCGATGGTCATGTCCGGGGTCACGTCCGCGAAGACCGTCGGGCTGACGAAGCAGCCCTTCTCGTGCGGGGATTCGGGTCCGCCGGCCACCAGGCGGGCGCCCTCGGCGATGCCCGTCTCGATGTAACCGCGCACCCGTGCCTGCTGCTTGGCGCTGACCAGGGGCCCGATGCGGTCGCCGTACCTGGCGGCCGCCTCCCGGGCCAGCTCGACGGCCTCGTCGTACTGGTCGCGGTGGACCAGCATGCGGGTCCAGGCGCTGCACGTCTGGCCGGAGTTGGACATCACGTTGGCGACGCCGACGTTGACGGCGCGGGCGAGGTCGGCGCTCGGCAGGATGACGTTGGCGGACTTGCCGCCGAGTTCGAGGGCCACCTTCTTGACGGCGGCGCCCGCCACGGCGCCGATCTGCCGGCCGACCGCCGTGGAGCCGGTGAAGGAGACCAGGTCCACGCCCGGATGCTCGGCGAGGGCCTGGCCGGCGATCGGGCCGAGGCCGGTGACCAGGTTGAACACACCGTCCGGCACGCCCGCCTCGTGGACGGCCTCGGCGAACAGCTGGGCGGTGAGCGGGGTGTCCTCGGCGGGCTTGAGGACGACCGTGCAGCCGGCGGCGAGCGCCGGGGCGACCTTGGCGACGATCTGGTGCAGCGGGTAGTTCCAGGGTGTGATCGCGCCGACCACGCCGACGGGCTCGTGCAGGACGGTGGAGTTGCCGACCGTCTCCTCGAAGGGGTGGGCCGCGGCCAGTTCGGCGTAGGAGCCGGCGACCGCGATCGGCACGGCCGCGTGCACGGCCTGGGAGAACTTCAGGGGGGAGCCCAGCTCCGCGGTGACCGTCTCGGCGATCTCGTCCTTGCGGGCCTCGAGGACGTCCCGGAGGGCGGCGAGGCGGGAGCCGCGCTCGGCCGGGGGCGTGGCCGCCCAGGCGGGCAGGGCGGCCCGCGCGGCGCGTACGGCGGTGTCGACGTCCAGGGCGCCGCCCGCCGGGACCCGGGCGATGACCTGCTCGTCGGCCGGGTTCACGACCTCGATGACGTCCGCGCTCGCGGCGGGGCGCCAGGTGCCGTCGATGTACAGGCCGTCGTGTGCCTTCATGCTGCTTCCTCCCGGCGGGTCCGCGTCGTCCGGCACACAAACTAGCGGCGTTAGTTTTTTGGCGCCAGACGTACCCAGGACATCATCGCCGGGGCGGTCGGCGCCCACTCGTCCAGGTCGGGAAAGAGGGTCGCCATCACTTGGTCGCGGTCAGATGGGCGAAGACCACCACGTTGCTGGTGTAGCCCGTCCGCCGGCTGTAGAGGCCGCCGCAGGTCAGCACGCGCAGCTCCGGCCGCCCGGCCGGGGCGTAGACCTCCTTGTCCGGGAAGCTCGCCTTGTCGTAGACCTTCATCCGGTCCACGGTGTAGAAGGCGGCGTGGCCGTCGGCGCGCCCGACCTCGATGAGCTTGCAGGGTTCGACCTGGGCGAGCCCGGCGAAGACGGCCGGGCCGGTCCGGGTGTCCCGGTGGCCGACGGCGATCGCGGTGCCGGATTCGCCCGGTGTGGGGCCGCCCTCGTACCAGCCGACCAGCTTGGGCTTGTCCACGGGCGGGGTCTCCAGCTGCCGTCCCTTGTCGAGCCGGAGGGCGGCGATCGGGGCGTCGATGCCCAGCGAGGGGATACGGAAGGACGTCGGCCGGGACCGGGACAGCGGGCGGGGCGGGGGCCCGGGAGGGGGCTCACAGGATTTCTCCCCGGTCGCATCCGGCCCGTGGGCGGCCGCCACCACGTCCGGGTCGCCCGCCCGGCCGAGCCCGGCGTACCAGCTCCCGCACCGGTGCGCCACCGTCACCAGGACGGTCACCAGCAGGGCCGTCCTGGTGAGGCGGTAGGCGCGGGTCCGGTACCAGGGCCTGCGTCTGCGCCTACGCGGCGCCATGAGGCCGTCGGCGGCTGCGCCGGAGATACATGACACCGCCGACCGCGCTCAGGCCCACGGCACCCGCGGCGGCCACCGGCGTGTACGCGGCGGCCGTGTCGATGAGGCCGCCCCCGCCCGCGTGCACCCCGCCCCGCGGCGGATCGTTGTGGTCCCTCCCGCCCCAGCCCGGACCGTCCTGCTGGTGGTGGTCGTGGTCCTCGATCTGCCCGTTCGGACCGTGCGGGTCGTCGTGGTGGTCGTCGTGGTGGTCGTGGCAGTTGACGCGGAAGAGCTTCTCCTTGACGGCACCCACCGCGACCCAGGTGAGCTTGTACTGCCCGTCCGTCAGGCCGATCACGTCCGTGTGTCCGGCGCCGCCGGCGAGCTGGATGACGCCGGTGACGGTGGCGGCACTGGGCAGCGGGGGCTGCGCCTGGATGATGTAGGGGATAACGGGCAGGATGTCGAAGTTGACGGCGTCGAGGTAGAACTTGCAGACCACCGGTTCATCCCTCGACGCACCGTAGGGCACGCCCACGCTGTGCACCCTGATGTCGCCGTTTTCCCCTTGGGCAGCCGCGTTCGGCGCAGCCACCCACGACGTGCCCACCGCGGCGAGGACGGTGAGGACGACAGTGGCGCCTGCACGGGAGCGGAAGGCACGTGGTGAGGTCTGGGTGGGCATGCGCGTTCCTCCGAGTCAGACGATTTTCATACAAATCGTTCTTTCGCCTGGACTCTGCGCGATGGACGCCTCGACCCGCGGTAGCAAGGCCCGGCGCGCCGTCAGAGATCGCTCGTGCGGCGCAATCCCGAGCGCCTCGCCCGCTCCCTCGCCCGCTCCCTCGCCCGCTTCCCCGCCACCCGTCCGGCCCCCTCGGGCCACCCCGGTGAGCGCAATCCCACCGCCGACGACAGCAGCAACAACGCCCCCAGCATCACGAACGGCGCCGCGACCCCCGCCAGGCCGGCGACCAGGCCCGCCGCGGCCGGGGCGGCGACCTGGCCCAGCCGGTTGCCGGTCAGGCGCAGCGCGAGCGCCGTGGAGCGGGCCTCGTCGGGCGCCGCCTGCACCACCGTCGTCATCGACAGCGGCTGGCCCACTCCCAGGCAGAAGCCGAGGGCGGTGAGCATCGCCGCCAGCGCCCACACCGGCACCGGCAGCGCGACCCCCGCGCACAGCACCGCCGCCAGGAAGCAGGTCAGGGTGAGCAGCGCGGGCCGGCCGAGCAGCCGGAGCAGCGGGGTGAGCACCAGCCGGCAGGCGATCGTGGCGCCCGCGCGGAGGCTGAGCAGGACGCCGATGACCGAGGGGGCGATGCCCCGGTGCTCGCCGACCACCGGGAGGTAGGCGGTGAGGATGTCGGTGGCGGACAGCACGGAGAGGCTGATGAGCATGCCCGCCGGGACGCCCCGGGCGCGCAGGATGCGGCCCACCGGCACGCGATCGCCGTGCGGGGTACGGGAGTTGACGGCCGTACGGTCCTCGATACGCCACAGCGAGGTGAAGGCGACCGCCGCGCCGGCGCCCGCCACCACCAGGGCGAGCGCGCTGCTGCGGGCCATGTCGGGGCCGCCGATGAGCGCGCCCGCGGCCACGGGTCCGATGAGCTGGCCGAGGGAGGCGCCGATGGTGAAGTGGCCGAAGTTGCGGTCCTGTTCGTGCGGCGCGGACCGGCGGGCGACCAGCGACTGGGCGCCGATGACGAAGCAGAGGTGGCCGAGGCCCATCACCCCGCTCCACAGGGCCATTGCCCACAGGGAGTGCACCAGTCCGCTCAGCACACAGCCGCCGGAGATCAGGACCACGCCCGCCGGGAGCAGGGGCGCGCAGCGGCCGTGGTCGGTGCGCCGGCCGAGCGGTACGGCGGCGAACAGCGGGAGCAGGGCGTAGACACCGGCGATGACGCCCACGGCACGTTCGTCGGCGCCCAAGGCGAGCGCCCGGTAGGAGACGGCGGGCCGGGCCATCGACACCGCCCCCTGCGCGAAGCCGAAGGCGAGGACGAGACGGAGCAGCCAGCCGCGGTTCCCACCGGGCGCCATGGAAGATCCCTCCCTGGGATTCAGATGATGCCGAAGAGAATCCCTGCCCCGAGGACCACCAGGGACGTCAGGGCCGCCCACTTGACCACGAACCGGGTGTGGTCACCGAACTCCACCTTGGCCATGCCGACCAGGACGTACACGGCGGGGACGAGCGGGCTGGACATGTGCAGGGGCTGGCCGATGATCGAGGCGCGGGCGATCTCGAGGGAGGAGACGCCGTGCGCGTGGCCCGCCTCGGCGAGCACCGGCAGGATGCCGAAGTAGAAGCCGTCGTTGGACATGAAGTACGTGAGCGGGATGCTCAGCACACCGGTGACGAGGGCCATGTGCGGGCCCATGCCGGCGGGGATGTTGCCGACCAGCCACTTGGCCATGTGATCGACCATGCCGGTGCCCTGGAGGACGCCGGTGAAGACGGCGGCGGCGAAGACCATGCCGGAGACGTTCAGGACGTTCTCGGCGTGGGCGGCGATCCGGGCCTTCTGGTCCGGCATGTGCGGGAAGTTGACGGTCAGGGCGAGCGCCGCACCGAGCAGGAACAGCACCGGGATCGGCAGCCACTCCATGATCATGGCGGTGAGCAGGGCGACCGTGAGCAGCGCGTTGAACCAGTACAGCCTGGGGCGCAGGGTCTCGCGGTGGGGGTCGAGGCCCTGGAAGGCCTCGTCGCCGTCCGGGCGCTCGGGCAGACCGGGGCCCGAACCGCCGGTGCGTACCGGGGACTTACCGGAGCCGGCTCCCACGAGGACCGTCTCCTTCGCCGTGGCGGTCTCCTCCACCAGCACCTCGTCCAGCGTGAGCACGCCGAGCCGCCCCCGCTCGCGGCGGCCGAGGACGTAGGCGAGGGAGAACACGAACAGCAGGCCGACGCCCAGCGCCGGGATCATCGGCACGAAGATGTCGCTTGCGTCGACCTTCAGCGCGGTCGCGGCACGAGCGGTCGGGCCACCCCACGGCAGCGTGTTCATCACGCCGTTGGCCATGGCGGCCACACCGGTCATCACGACCAGGGACATCTTCAGGCGCTTGTACAGCGGGTACATCGCCGAGACGGTGATCATGAAGGTGGTGGAGCCGTCGCCGTCCAGGGAGACGATCGCGGCGAGGACCGCCGTACCGACGACGATGCGCAGCGGATCGGCCTTGCAGAACCTGAGGATGCCCCGCACGACCGGGTCGAAGAGGCCGACGTCGATCATCACGCCGAAGTAGACGATCGCGAACATGAGCATCGCCGCGGTGGGCGCGAGGCCGGTGACGCCGTCGATGACATAGTCGCCGAGCCGGGCGCCCTTGCCCACGAACACGCAGAAGAGCGCGGGTATGAGTACGAGCGCCGCGATCGGCGACATCTTCTTCAGCATGATCAGGACCAGGAAGGTCGCGATCATGGCGAAGCCGAGGATGGTCAGCATGAGTGGATACCTAACGTTCGCCCTTGAACATCCCACCTGGGGGTCGGCGGTGCGATGACGTTAGGTCCCGTCGACTGGCGTTAACAAGACGTTGACGTGTGAGCATTAAGCGCGAAAGTCCAGGTCACAGGCTTGCGGCGAGCTGGACGGGGATGCCGTTCAGGACAGCGTTGCCCGAGAGCGGGTCCAGCAGGCTGCCGTCGAGGAGCTGGTTGACGTTGACTCCGGGTGCGGTGGCGGCGTGGCCGAGGCGGGTGCCGGGGCGGTCGTGACCCCAGCCGTGCGGGAGGCTCACCACCCCGGGCCGTACGGCGTCGGTGACCTCGGCAGGCGCCACCACCTCTCCCCCGGCACCCTTCACGCGTACGTCCGCCCCGTCGCGGACGCCGAGCCGGGCCGCGTCCTCGGGGTGGATGTGCAGGGTGCAGCGGTTGGAGCCGCCGGTGAGGGCGGGCACGTTGTGCATCCAGCTGTTGTTGGAGCGCAGATGGCGGCGGCCGACGAGGACCAGTCCCGCAGGGCGCTCACGCAGGGCTCGGCGGAGCCGGGGCAGGTCGGCGGCGATCGGCCCGGGCAGCAGCTCGACCATGCCGCTGCGGGTCTTCAGCGGCTGCGGCAGGCGCGGGCGCAGCGGGCCGAGGTCGATGCCGTGCGGGTGGTCGAGCAGCTTGGCCAGGGTCAGGCCGTCGGGTCGTACGCCGAAGCCGTCGCCGTACGGGCCGAGGCGGAGCATCAGGTCCAGCCGCCGCTCGGGGCCCGTCTCGCCGGTGAGCCGCGCGGCGAGTTCCTTCGGATCACGGCCGTACACCGGCGAGTGCGCCTCCTGTATGGCCTTGCCGAGGGTCTGGTCCACGACCATGGCGTCGACGGCGGCCGGGTCGGCGCCGTGCATGCCGGTGGCCGCGAGGATCAGCCGGGCGAGGATCTCGCTCTCGGCCATGCGGCCGGGCTCCAGGGGGATCGCGGGGCGGCTGTAGCGGACCTGGTTGCGCACGGCGAGGGTGTTGAAGGCGAAGTCGTGGTGCGGGCTCTGGGAGGGCGGGGGCGGGGGCAGCACGACGTGGGCGTGGCGCGAGGTCTCGTTCAGGTACGGGTCGACGCTGACCATGAAGTCCAGGGAGTCCAGGGCCTTGTCGAGGCGGTCGCCGTCGGGTGCGGACAGCACCGGGTTGGCGGCCACGACGATCAGCGCGCGAACCGGCTCGCCCTCCTCGGTGGCGGTGTCGATCTCCTCGGCGAGCGCGGAGAGCGGCAACTCGCCCTTGGCCTCCGGGAGTTGCCGCACCCGGGAGTGCCAGCGGCCGAGCCCGAAGCCGCGGCCGGGGCCCGCCGGGCGGGGCGTCCGGTCGGTGGCGGCCTGCGGGAAGAGGGCGCCGCCGGGCCGGTCCAGATTGCCGGTGAGGATGTTGAGGACGTCCACCAGCCAGCTGGCCAGGGTGCCGTGCGGGACGGTGCAGCTGCCGATGCGCGCGTAGACGGCGGCCGTGGGGGCGGCGGCGAGTTCGCGGGCGAGGGTGCGGATGGTCCGCGCGTCGATGTCGCAGGCCTCGGCCACGGCGTCGGGGGTGAAGTCCCTCATGGCGGCGTGGAGTTCGTCGAGGCCCTGGACGTGCGGGGTGAGGTGGGCGAGGTCGACCAGGTCCTCCGCGAAGAGGGTGTGCGCCATCGCGGCGAGCAGCAGGGCGTCGGTGCCGGGGCGGATCGCCAGATGCCGGTCGGCTAGCTTCGCGGTGCGGGTGCGGCGCGGGTCGACCACGGTCAGGTGTCCGCCGCGGGCCTTGAGCGCCTTGAGCTTGCCGGGGAAGTCGGGGGCGGTGCACAGACTGCCGTTGGATTCGAGGGGGTTGGCACCGATGAGGAGCAGGTGGTCGGTGTGGTCCAGGTCCGGTACGGGGATGGCGTTCGCGTCGCCGAAGAGCAGCCCGCTGGAGACGTGCTTGGGCATCTGGTCGACCGTGGAGGCGGTGAACAGGCTGCGGGTGCGCAGGCCGGCGAGCAGGACCGGCGGGTAGAGGGCGCCGGCCACGGTGTGCACGTTGGGGTTGCCGAGGACCACGCCCACGGAGTTCGGTCCGTAGCCCTCCACGACCGGGCGCAGACCGGCGGCGACCGCGTCGAAGGCCTCCTCCCAGGTGGCCTCGCGCAGTTCGCCGTCGCGGCGCACGAGCGGGGTGCGCAGCCGGTCGGGGTCGGCGTCGACGGCCCCGAAGGCGGCGCCCTTGGGGCAGATGAAGCCCGCGCTGAAGACGTCCTCGCGGTCTCCGCGGGCGCCGGTGACACGGGTGCCCTCGATGGTGAGGGTCAGCCCGCAGGTGGCCTCGCACAGGGGGCAGATTCGCAGGGCGGTGCGGGACACGGGTCCTCCCGGAGGGTCGGCGGCGGTGCCGGGCGAGCACGGACGGCTCGAGGGTGAGCATACCGACCGGTATGCATGGAGGGGAGTCCCTGCGGCCGGCGGTGTGGACTCAGTCGAGGACGCGCGCCAGATACGCCCGCAGCAGCTCCCGTGTCTCGGTGATGATCGCCTCGTCCCCGTCCGGGTCGGTGCGGAAGGCCAGCTGGACGAGGGTGTCCGCGCTCTCCACGGCGACCAGGAAGACGCGGCGCAGGTCGTCGTCGGGGGTGCGGTCGAGATAGCCGGAGAGCAGCTTGGTGAGGCGGTCGGCGACGCGGGTGTTGGGCTCGGCGTGGCGGGTGCCGACGGGGATCTGGTTGCCGAAGTCGACCAGGGAGAAGCCGGGTGCGGTGCGTTTCATGTCCAGGTACTCGTCCAGGACTGCGTCCATGGCGGCCCGCCAGTCACCCTTGGCCGCCTTCTTCAGCCGCTCGGTGACACGCTCGGTGTACCGCTCCAGGTTGCGCTGGGCGAGGGCGTCGGCCATCTGCCGCTTGTTGCCGAAGAACCGGTAGACGGAGCCGATGGGCACACCGGCGCGCAGGGCGACCGCGCGGGTGCTCAGGGCGTCGTAGCCGACCTCGTCGAGGAGTTCGGCGCAGGCGTCGAGGATTCTGGTCAACCGTTCTGCACTGCGCCGCTGGACGGGTGCGCGGCGGAGGGATGTCGCGTGGGGCACGGGCTTCATGATGCCTCTCACGGTCGGTCCGGTGAACCTCGCCCTCGGTACGGAGAAGAGTGCTCGGTGCACTCATTTCCCGGCGACCGGGCTCCCCGTGCCGGTCGAAGGCCCGGCCGTCCCCTCCTCCACGCCGGACACCGTTATGTCGGCGGCGCCCTGAACCGGCTTGCCGTGCACGGCCCACACCGTGCCGTCGTCGGCGTACAGGCGCGCGGTGACGTGGTGGGTGCCGTGCGGGACGAGGCCGTCGCGCAGGTGGTACCCGTGGGCGCGCAGCCGGGAGACCCGGCGGCCGTCGACGAAGAGGTACACGAGCCCGCGCCCGCCGACCGCCGCCGGCCTGGCACCCGGCGCGGAGCAGCGGAAGTGGTGGAAGGTCAGCCGGACGTCCCAGCCGCCGCCGGAGTCCGGGGTCACCTCGACCCCGACCTCGGGCGCGTTCTTCTTGTCGACCTCGCGCAGGTGCCGGCCCGTGTCGTCGGTGTCGCCCAGGACCTTGCCGACCGGCGAGGCCGAGACCGTGCCGTCGTGGGCGTGACCGGCGGTGCAGGCCGTAGCGCCGAGCGGTAGCAGGACGCACGCCGCGAGTGCGGCGAGGGTTCTGCGGGTCCATGACGTCCTGGGCATGCCCGGGAGAGTAGAACAAGGTTCCGGTCCGCCGAATCCGCCTCAAGTCGGGTTCTGGCCACCCTGGGAAGTCCCTCTGGGGGACTACACCGGGCCCTCTTGCGCCCACCCCGGACCTATTCCTACGGTGATACATAGGAATCCGGGAGCGCATCAGGCGCGCACCGACAGCGCAAGGGAGCGATCATGAGCGATGGGGGTACCTCCCGCGCGAGGGAATTCGAGCGTGGGGGAGCGCGGAAGACCGCCGCGGGACTGTCGTACCTCACCGGGTTCGGCAACGAACACGCCTCGGAGGCGGTGCCGGGCGCCCTGCCCGAGGGCCGCAACTCTCCGCAGCGGGCACCGCTCGGGCTGTACGCGGAGCAGCTGAGCGGTGCGGCGTTCACCGAGCCGCGGGCGCACAACCGCCGCTCCTGGCTCTACCGCATCCACCCCTCGGCCGCCCACCCCGCGTTCACCCGCACCGACAACGGCGCGATCCGCACGGCACCCTTCGCCGAGACCGTGCCCGACCCCAACCGGCTGCGCTGGAACCCGCTGCCCGAGCCGCCCGCCGGCACGGACTTCCTGGCGGGCCTGTGGACGCTGGGCGGCAACGGCGACGCGGCACAGCGGACGGGCGTGGCCGTGCACCTGTACCACGCCAACGCCTCCATGGAGCGCGTGTTCAGTGACGCCGACGGCGAGCTGCTCATCGTCCCCGAGCGCGGCGGACTGCTGCTGCACACCGAGTTCGGCCGGCTCGCCGTGGAGCCCGCCCATGTGGCGTTGATCCCGCGTGGGGTGCGCTTCCGTGTGGAGCTGCTCGATGACTCTGCCCGGGGTTATGTGTGCGAGAACTACGGGGCGCCCTTCCGGCTGCCCGACCTCGGCCCGATCGGCGCCAACGGCCTGGCCAACACCCGGGACTTCCGGGCGCCGGTCGCGGCGTACGAGGACGTGACGGGCCCGGTGGAGGTGGTGAACAAGTTCTGCGGCAACCTCTGGACGGCGACGTACGACCACTCCCCGCTCGATGTGGTCGCCTGGCACGGCAACCATGTGCCGTACGTCTATGACCTTCGCCGTTTCAATGTGATCGGCACCATCTCCTACGACCACCCGGACCCGTCCATCTTCACGGTCCTGACCTCCCCGTCGGACACCCCGGGCCTGGCCGGCGTCGACTTCGTCGTCTTCGCACCGCGCTGGCTGGTGGGCGAGGACACCTTCCGGCCGCCGTACTTCCACCGGAACGTGATGAGCGAGTACATGGGCCTGATCGAGGGCGCCTACGACGCCAAGGCGGAAGGCTTCGTGCCGGGCGGCGGCTCGCTGCACAACATGATGTCGGCGCACGGTCCGGACCGGGAGACCGTCGACAGGGCGAGCGCGGCGGAGCTGAAGCCGCAGAAGATCGACGACGGGCTGGCGTTCATGTTCGAGACTCGCTGGCCGGTGACCCTCACCCCGCACGCGGCCGCGGCGGACCACCTCCAGCAGCGCTACGACGACGTGTGGCAGGGTCTCGAACGCCATTTCCGCGCGTGACGCCCGCGTTGCGCCGGACGTTCACCGACAGGTACGGATAACCGCGTGACCTCCTTCGCTCCGGATTCGATCGTCCTGAACCGCAAGCTGCCGCTGTGGTACCAGGTGTCGCAGTCGCTGCGCGCCTCGATACTCGGCCGCTCCCCCCAGGACCCGCTGCGGCTGCCCACGGAGGAGCGGCTGGCGGAGCACTACGGCGTGAGCGTGCTGACCATGCGGCAGGCGCTGAAGGAACTGGAGGACGAGGGGCTGATCAGCCGCCACCGGCGGCGCGGCACGTTCATCGAGCCCGGGGCGCGGCGCGGGGCACCCGTGCGGCTGCTGGGCTCGGTGGACGCGATCGTGGCCCAGCAGTCCGGGATGCGGACCGAACTGCTGGACCACGGCAGCGTGCCCGTGCCCGCCGGCCTCGCCGAGTACTTCCCGGACCTCGCGGAGGTGGCGTCGTACCACCGGCTGCGCAGCGACGAGAAGACCGGTGAGCCGACGAACCACGCCGTCAACCACATCCGCCCCGAACTCGCCGCGCGCATCGACCTGGAGGACCTGATCCGCTGGCCGATGACGAAGGTGCTGCGGGACGTGGTCAAGGCGGACATCAGCCGGATCACGGACACGGTGGAGGCACGTCTCGCCGACCCCGAGACCGCCCGGCTGCTCCAGGTGCCGCTGCTCAGTCCGATCCTCCACTACACGGGGGTGACGTATGACAGCGCGGGGCGGGTGCTGGATGTGGCCGTGATCCAGTACCGGGGGGATCGGTTCTCGTTCACCGTCACTCTGGAGGCGTAGGCGCTGCGCTGGGTCGCGTGCCGAGCACAGCCCCGCGCCCCTTCGGGGCCGCGGTCCCCTGCCGTACGATGCCGTGCGTGACGCACGACGACGCTCCGCTGCTGGCGGACCTCATGCCGTGGTCCGTCGCACCGCTGCGGACGGGCCGCGCCTGGCCGACGGCACCCGAACCCGGCTCCCTGAGGGCCCGTTGGGACACCCTGCTGAAGGCCGAAGGGCCTGAGCGGGAGGCCCTGTTCGAGCCCACACGCGCGCGCACACCCGCCTCGGCGGTGAGCCAGCTGCCGGGCCAGTCCACCGGCACCGAGCGGCTGGCCCGCGCCGAGGGGCCCTGCGCCGAACCGGTCCGTGTGCTCGCGGCGCCCTTCGACGAGCAGTGGCTGATCCCGGACCACCGGCTGATCGACACGGCCCGCCCGGAGCTGTGGCGGGTGGCGGACGGACACCAGGTCTTCACGGTGGAGACGGGAGCCGGGGAGGACCCGCTCCTGGCGACCTCCCTGCTGCCGACCCTCCGCACCGGCCGCATCCGCCCCCTGTACCGCCGCCCCGGCGGCGAGGAGCCGAACCTGGCCCCGGGGCTGACGGCCCACCTCGCCGACCGGCTGGGCAGTGCCCCCGCCCCGGCGGACGTCCTGTCCTGGATCCTGGCGACCACCGCCCCCGACCTCACCGTCCCGCTCACCGACGACCCCGGCCTGTGGTCGGCCGGCGTCGAACTGGGCCGCCGCATGCTGTGGCTGATGCGCCGCGACGGCGAACGCCCCAAGCTGCCCGGCGGCCGCCGCCCCTACGTCCGCGCACCCCTGCCGGCCCGGCCCCTCACCCTGCACTACGACGAGGACGAGGAGACCCTCCACCTCGACGAGGGCCGCATCTCCCCCGTCCCACCCGAGGCCTGGGCCTACGAGACGGCCGGAGTCCGGGTCCTGGAGTCCTGGTTCACCGCCCGCACGACACCCGTCGAACCCGGCACCCTCGCCGCGATTCGCCCGGCCACTTGGCCGCAGACCTGGACCTCGGAGCTGCTGGAACTGATCACGGTCCTGGCCCTGCTGGCGGAACTGCGCCCACTGCGAGCGGAGTTGAAGGTGACGTCGACGATCACAGCGACCGACCTGCGGGCAGCGGGCGTTCTGCCCGCGCCGGAGGCATCCCGCCGACCCGCCTCTGTCCTGGACCACCACGAGGAGGGCCCGGAGGGCCAGTTCGCGCTGATCTAGCGGTGTTCTTGACCCATCACGGCCCGAACGCCTCCAGCACACGTCCCAACGCCCGCTCGAAAACCGCCTCCAGATCGATCGGCCCCGCATCCTCCTGGAACGCCGCCGCCATCCTCGGATACGCGCCGGAGGCGATCTGCCCCCCGAGATAGGCGATCCGCACCGCGTTCTCCTGGTCCTCCGACCAGGGAAGCGCCCGCACCCGCTCCGCGGTGTCGAGTTCGTTGCGCACATACGTCGTCACGATGCCGTTCAGCATCGCGATCAGCTCCAGCTTCGTGCCGTAGGACGCCTCCAGCGGATCCAGGCAGGCCAGGCAGTGCTCCAGATACCGCAGGGCGTGCGGGCTGAAGCCGTACACCGGTGACATCAGCCTCGGCATCCACGGGTGCCGGCGCATCAGCTCACGCGTGCCCCGGGCCACCCGGAGCATGTCGGCCCGCCAGTCCCCGCTCGGCTCCCACGGGACGTGTTCCGCGCTGACCGCGTCCATCATCAGCTCGTACAGGTCCTCCTTGCGGGGAACGTAGTTGTACAGCGACATCGTGCCGCAGCCCAGCTCGGCCGCGACATGCCGCATCGACACCGCGTCGAGCCCCCGCTCGTCGGCGATCCGGACGGCGGCGGCCGCGATGTCCTCGCGGGTGTACGCCGGTTTCGGGCCCCGGCCGGTGCGCTCGGGGCGCGCCCAGATCACTTCGGGGACGGCCCCTCGGACTGCCATCGATCATCACCTCGACCACCATCGTAGTTACGTACGGCGTACGTAGTGAGCTATGGTTGCCGCATGGCTACTACGTACGCTGTACTTAGTGAGGGGCTGGAGAAGCACTTCGGCCCCGTGCACGCCCTGCGGGGGCTGGATCTGGCCGTCGCCGAGGGCACCGTCTGCGGGCTCCTCGGCCCCAACGGGGCGGGGAAGACCACCGCCGTACGGCTGCTGACCACGCTGCTGCGGCCGGACGCCGGTTCGGCGCGGATCGCCGGGCACGATCTCGTCCGGGAGGCCGCCGCGGTGCGCAGCCGGATCGGGGTCACGGGGCAGTACGCCTCGGTCGACGCAGACCTCACCGGACGCGAGAACCTGCGGCTGTTCGCCCGGCTGCACCGGGTGCGCGGGCCGGCCGCACGGGCGGAGGAGCTGCTGGAGCGCTTCGGGCTCGCCGAGGCCGCCGGGCGCAAGGCCGCGACCTACTCCGGCGGCATGCGGCGCCGCCTGGACCTGGCCGCGAGCCTCGTCCGCCGGCCCGACGTGCTCTTCCTCGACGAGCCGACCACCGGGCTCGACCCGGCCAGCCGCACCCGCATCTGGCAGGCCGTGCGCGACCTCAAGGCGGACGGCACGACCGTGCTGCTGACCACCCAGTACCTGGAGGAGGCCGACCAACTCGCGGACGACATCGCCCTGGTGGAGCGGGGCCGGGTCGCGCACACCGGGTCGCCCGCCGAACTCAAGGCGCTCATCGGGTCGCACGCGGAGGCCGTGGTCGCGAACGCGGACGCACTGGTGAAGGCGGCGGGCGTGCTCGATCAACTCACCGGCAGCGAGCCGGTGTTCGACCGCGAGCGCAACGCCGTCGGCGCGGTCACCACCGACCCGACCCTGACCCTGCCGCGCCTGGTGCGCGAACTCGACGCGGCGGGGGTGCCGTTGCTGGACGCGAGCCTGCGCCCGCCCACGCTCGACGACGTCTTTCTGCGGCTCACCGGAGAGGGCGCCGACGCTTGCGCCGACCGTGAGGAGCTTGCCGCATGAGCACGTCGACGATGGCCTACGACGGGCTGGCGATGACGGGACGGCAGCTGCGCCGGGTCCGCAACAACCCGGGCCTTGCGATCCTCACCCAGATGATGCCCGTCAACATGCTGCTGTTCTTCGGCTATGTGTTCGGCAGCGCGCTGGCGATGCCCGGACGCGAGTACCGGTCCTTCCTGGTGCCGGGGCTGCTGGTCGCGACCGCGGCGGGCGGGCTGATGACCGGTATGTTCCAGGCCGCCGCGGACACCCACCGGGGCGTGATGGACCGCTTCCGCACGATGCCGGTGAGCCGGGCCGCCGTACCCCTCGGGCAGGCGGTCGCCGACCTCGTCGTCACGACCATCGGGACCGTGCCGCTGCTGCTGGTCGGGCTCGCGGTGGGCTGGCGCATCGAGGGGTCCGCGGTCGACGCGGCCGGTGCGGTCGGGCTGCTGCTGCTCTTCCGGTTCGCCTGCACCTGTGCCGGGATCTTCCTCGGGCTGCTCACCCGCAGCGAGGACGCGGCCGGGCAGCTCGGGGCCTCCTCCTTCGTGCTGCCACTGCTGTCCAACGCCTACATCCCGACGGACAATCTGCCGGGCTGGCTGCGTGCCCTCGCCGAGTGGAACCCGATCAGCGCCGTGACGACCGCCCTGCGGGACCTCTTCGGCAACGCGCCGGTCCCGCCGGACTCCTCCTGGCCGGTGGCGCACCCGGTCGCCGGGGCGCTGGCCTGGAGCCTGGTCCTGGTCGCGGTGTTCCTGCCGCTCGCCGTGCGCCGGTACAGCCGCGGCGAATGATCCCGCACTGCTGACAAAGCCGCCGCTCAGGGGCATGATCCAGGCCATGGACCAACAGCCCCTGCCCCTTGCGGGCATCACCGTCGTCGCCGTCGAACAGGCCGTCTCCGCGCCTTTCGCGACCCGGCAGCTCGCCGATCTGGGCGCCCGGGTCATCAAGGTGGAGCGGGTCGACGGCGGCGACTTCGCGCGCGGGTACGACACGGCGGCCCGCGGTCTCGCCTCGCACTTCGTGTGGTGCAACCGCGGCAAGGAGTCCCTCGCGCTGGACCTGAAGGACCCGCGCGGCCTGGACGCCGTACGGCGGCTGATCGCGGACGCGGACGTGTTCGTGCAGAACCTCGCGCACGGGGCGGCGGCCCGGCTCGGCCTTGACGCGGCCACGCTGTGCGCGGCGCATCCGCGGCTGATCGCCGTGGACATCTCGGGGTACGGCTCCTCGGGGCCGTACGCGGACAAGCGGGCGTACGACATGCTCGTGCAGTGCGAGGCGGGGCTCGTGTCGGTGACCGGGACGCCGGAGCAGCCGGTGAAGGCGGGCGTGCCGGCGGCGGACATCGCGGCGGCCATGTACGCGTTCTCGGGCGTCCTGGCGGCTCTCGTACGGCGCGGGACGACCGGGCGGGGCGGGCCGGTGGAGGTGTCGATGCTGGAGGCCCTCGCCGAGTGGCTGGGGCATCCGCTGCACCATGCGATGCATGGGGGTGAGCCCCCGGCGCGCACAGGCCTCGCGCACGCCGTCATCGCACCGTACGACGCCTATCCGACGGCGGACGGCGGGCGGGTGCTGCTGTCCGTGCAGAACGACCGGGAGTGGCGGCGGCTGGCCGAACAGGTCATAGGAAGCCCGGATTTGGGCATGGATCCGGAGTATGCGACGAACGCCGCACGAGTCGCGAACCGGGAGAAGACGGACGAGCTGGTGGCGCGGGCGCTCGGGGCGCTGACCGCCGAGGAGGCGCTGACCCGGCTGGAGCGGGCGGGCATCGCCTGTGCCCGGCTACGGGATCTGCACGAGCTGGCGGCGCATCCGCAGCTGGCGGCACGGGAGCGGTGGCGTGCGGTGGGTTCGCCGGTCGGGCCGTTGAAGGCTCTGCTGCCTCCCATCACACTGCCGGGCGGGGACGAGGCTCGGATGGGTGATGTGCCCGCGCTCGGGCAGCACACCGAAGCGCTGCTGCATGCCGTGGGGATGACGGACGACGAGATCGCAGCGATGCGCCGGGATGGTGTGGCGGCCTGAACACGGGCAACGCCGGAAAAACTCCAGGGGGCCGACTGCTCGGTCAGCGGCGGCTCGCAGGCCGCTCGGTGTCCGCTCAGTGGCCGCCGAACAGCGAGCGACGCAGCCGGCGCAGCGGTGCGAAGAGGGAGACGCGGCTGACCCGCCTGCCCCGGTCGCTACGCTGCTGTGCGGTGTCACGCGCCGTCAGCTCACGCATCAGCGAAGTCGCCTCGACCGTCTCCCGCTGCGGTATGGCGGGACCCGCCAGCACCGACAGATGGCGGTCGAGGCGCGAACTGGTCGCGCTGCTTCCGCAGGTGATCGCAGGGACCCTGGCCCTGCTGCGCACTGTTATCTGCTCCATGTCACTCCCCACCCGTACGAGTCCACCCGGCCCGGGCAGAGTAACCCTATCGCCCCAAGGGGGCACGCGTGTATCTCGGCCACAGGATTCACCTTCCCTGCAAGGCGGTTGACCATCCCTCTTTGGCTACTCTCCGAATCCGACCGATTTCAGGGTGAGTTGGACAATGGGCTGGCTGGTTGGCTGCGCTGAGCCGCCGTCAGGCTCGACGGTTACGGCGAGTGACGTCGAGGAGGTGTCGAGGTCCTTCGCGACCAAGGGCGTGTCGCCCGCGAAGAGCCCGAGGGAGCGCGGTTGCGCACGGGGGCGCATGAGCCAGAGCTGGCGGACGCGACCGGTGGGCGGGGTTCCGTATCCGCTGAGGGTGACGACGGCCTCCCGCTCCGATGCGGAAGCGATCACTCCGATACCGCGGCCCTGTGCGTCCTTGCCGGTGGTGGCGCGGGCGTCGGGCGCGGTCAGAACGTGGGCGATCTCACGTGCCCGGGCCTGCGCCGCGTCGAGCCGGTCTTGAGTGCGGTGCGCCTGCACGGCGAAGAGCGAGGCGACGACGAGGGCCGCCGCCGCGGTGGCCGTGGCGAACGGCACGAACAGGGGGCGCGTGCGAGGCGTACGGGTGCGTCCCGGCGGGGGCTGGGTGCCCCAGACATGCGGCGGCAGCTGGGGCGTGCGCTGCCGCGCCGGCGCCTGGGCCGGGGCCTGCTCCTGCGGGGTGGTACGGACGGCGGCCAATACCCGCTCGCGCAGGGCCGCGGGCGGGGGCGCCGCGGTGGACCAGGCGAGGCGCATCGCGTCCTCGGCCAGCTCCCGTACCTCGGCTGCGCAGCGGCCGCAGCCCCGCAGGTGTTTCTCGAACCGGCGCCGCTCGCCGGGCTCCAGGGCGTCGAGCGCGTAGGGCGCGGCGAGGGAGTGCGGGTCCTCGCGGCGCAGCAGCTTGCCGAGGATGCTCATACGGCGCCTCCCAGGCACTCGCGAAGCCGGGTGAGTCCGTCACGCATCCGCGTCTTGACCGTGCCGAGCGGCAGCGAGAGCCGCTCGGCCACCTCACGGTAGGTGTATCCGTCGTAGTAGGCGAGGGTCACGGACTGGCGTTGCAGGTCCGTCAGCCGGCGCAGGCAGCGGCGCACCCACTCGCGCTCCATGCCGGCCTCGACCTCCTCGGCGACCTGGTCGAAGGCGGGCTCCCCGGCACGCAGGGCCTCCCGCTGCTCGCGCTCACCGGCCGCGCGGGCGCTGCGCACCCGGTCGACGGCACGGCGGTGGGCGAGGGTGAGGATCCAGGACAGCGCGCTGCCCCGGCCGGGGTCGTAGCGGGCGGCCGAGCGCCACATCTCCAACAGCACCTCCTGGGCGACCTCCTCGGACTGGGCGGGGTCGCGCACCACCCGCCGTACGAGCCCGAACACGGGCCCGGACACCAGTGCGTACAGTTCCTCGAACGCCCGCTGATCGCCGCCCGCGACGAGCACCAGCAGTTCGTCCGCCTGCATGCGGTCCCCCTCTCCGTGGCCGCAGCCGGCCCTTCCGCGCACTCCACGCATCCGCACGAACGCACACCTCCCGCGAGTGATACGGATCATCGGACCGAAAACGCGGGTAGGGAAGTGCCCAAAAGTTTTTCTCCCGCCGACCAATCCGATCGGCGCGCCCGCTCCGTATACCCGTCCGTCAAAGGCAAGTCGGCACTGAGGACGGACGGCATGACAGCTCTCTTCTCCGGAGGTCCCTTCTCCAGGAGCGGCACGGGACGCGCGGGCCTGGTCACGCTCATCTGCGGTGCGCTGGCCGCCGGAGGGCTCAGCGCCGCCGGCGTCGCCGCGCTGGCCCCCGGGGCGGCCTCCGCCTCCTCCCACCGGGAGGCGCCGCTGATCTCGGGGACCCCGCAGTACGACAACACCGACCTGTACGCGTTCGTCAGCCCGGACAAGCCGGACACGACGACGATCGTGGCGAACTGGATCCCGTTCGAGGAACCTGCGGGCGGACCGAACTTCTACACGTTCGCCGACGACGCCCAGTACGACATCCACGTCGACAACAACGGCGACGCGCAGGGCGAGTTGGTGTTCCGCTACACCTTCAAGACACACACGAAGAACGGGAACACGTTCCTCTACAACACCGGTCCCGTCACCAGCCTGGACGACCCCGACCTCAACATCACACAGACGTACGACATCGATCTGATCCGGCTGAAGAAGCAGCACGTGGTGTCGGACACCAAGCTCGCGGACAACGTGCCGGTGGCACCGTCGGACGTCGGCAAGGCGTCCATGCCGGACTACGGCAAGCTGCGCGCACAGGCCGTGCACAAGACCCCGGGCGGCGCCGCGACCTTCGCCGGGCAGGCGGACGACCCGTTCTTCGCGGACCTGCGCGTCTTCGACCTGCTGTACGGCGGCAACCTGAGCGAGGTCGGCCGGGACACCCTGAAGGGCTACAACGTCAACACCATCGCCCTTCAGGTGCCGAACGACCTGATCCGCGAGTCGGCCGGACAGCCGATCGTGGGCATCTGGTCCACCACCCAGCGCCGCAACGCGCAGGGCTACTACACGCAGGTCTCGCGCCTGGGCAACCCGCTGGTCAACGAGGTGGTCAACCCGCAGAAGGACAAGGACCGGTTCAACGCCTCCCAGCCCTGGTACGACGCGCAGTTCCTGAAGAACGTCACCAACCCGGAGCTGCCGAAGCTCATCGAGTCGATCTACAAGATCAAGGCCCCCAGTGAGCCGCGCAACGACCTGGTCGACGTCTTCCTGAAGGGTGTGAAGGGCCTCAACCAGCCGCCGAACGTGCGCCCTTCGGAGGAGCTGAGGTTGAACACCTCCATCAAGCCGGCCATGCACCCCAAGCGTCTCGGCGTTCTCGACGGCGACAACGCGGGCTTCCCGAACGGGCGCCGGCTCACCGACGACGTGATCGACGAGGCGTTGCAGGTCGTCGAGGGTGAACTGGTCGGCTCCAAGAACGACTTGGGCGACGCGGTCGACAAGAACGACAAGGGCTTCGAGAAGTACTTCCCGTACGTCGCCGAGCCCACCTCGGGCTCCCGCGGCCCGCTCGCCAAGGGGACGACGGCGGGCACGGACGTCCGCAGCCAGCTGGGCGACGCCCTCCAGCCGGCCGGATCCTCCGGCGGTTCCGGTTCGGACAACACGGTCCTCATCGCCGCGTCGGCGGCCTCGGGTGCGGCCGGGATCCTGCTGCTCGGCACGGCAGTCGGCTGGTGGCGCCGCCGCGTCCGCCGCCCTTACTGACCCCGCCCACCCCCAAACCGGCGCGGCCCGTATCCCCTTCCCCCACGGCGGGCCGCGCCTTCCCACACGATCGCCGGAGGAGACTGCATGGGCCCGCGCGGACAGGACGACGAGAAGGAGGGGCGGACGGTGACCGCCGGTCGGACGGTGAGTGCCGGGCGGAGGCTGAGCGCCGCCGACGGCGCGACGCCGGTTCCGGATGCTCTCGGAGGGGGCTCGTCCTCGGACGCCGGGTGCGTGGGGGAAGGCTCCGAGGAACCCACCGCCTCCGGCTCCGCAGCCCCGACTTCGACCGCCGAGCGCATGCTTGCCGGCGCCGAGAGGTCCTCCGCGCCCCGATCCGGGACGCGCTTGCCCTCCGCCGCTGAGCACGAGACGGCCGACTGCCAAGAGCCCTCGGCCTCCGGCACAACAGAAGGCCCAGTCAACGCCCCGAGCCTCAGCCCCGGCTCCGGCTCCGGCTCCGGCTCCGGCTCCGGCTCCGGCTCCGGCTCCGGCTCCGGCTCCGGCTCCGGCTCCGAAGAATCCTCGGCCTCCGCTGCCGGGCGTATGAGGGTCGGTTGCGAAGATCCTTCCCCCATTGACTCCCGCTCCGGTGACGGCGTCGCGCCCGGTTCCGGAGACCCCTTGCCCAGCGGCGCAACCGGTTCCGGCCGGCGCGTTGTCGCCCTTCGGCGGTTCGCCGCTGCGGGGCGGCGCTGGCGGGGTGTGCAACTTGCCGGATGTGCGGTCCTGTTGGCGGTCGCGCTGACCGGTGGGGCGATCGCCGTCGGCGCGGACGGGGCGCCCGTGTCGGTGCCGGTCGCCTCAGGTGCCGTGGACCCCGGGGTCCTGGGCGGCGGTGATCTGAACGCGAGTATCGCCGCCCTCCAGGCGCATCTGCGCGGTCAGCCCAAGGACTCGGGCAGTTGGGCCACGCTGGGCCTGGCCTATGTCGAGCAGGCGCGGACCAAGGGCGACCCCGCCCGCTACCCACAGGCGGAGCGGGCGCTGAAGCGGTCCCTCGCGCTGGCCCCGGACAGCGACCAGGCGCTGGCCGGCCGGGCCGCCCTCGCCGCCGCCCGGCACGACTTCAAGGACGCCCTGACCTACGCGGACGCGGCCCTGCGGCAGAACCCGTACAGCGAACGCGCGCTGTCCTCCCGTATCGACGCCCTGGTCGAACTCGGCCGGTACGGTGAGGCGTCGAAGGCCGCCGAGACGGCCGACGCCCGCAAGCCGGGTGTGCCCGTCTTCACCCGGTACGCGTACGTGCACGAGCTGCGCGGGGACGTGGCCACCGCGCACCGCGTGCTCCAGCAGGCGCTGGCGGGCGCCACTTCGCCGGGCGACATCGCATACGTGTCCGCCCAGCTGGGTCAACTCGCCTGGAACCAGGGCGACTACAAGACCGCCCTCAGCCGTTACGCCCGTTCCCTCGCCGCCGACGACACCTACCTGCCGGCGCTGGAGGGCCGCGCACGGGCGCAGGCGGCGAGCGGTGACCTCGCGGCGGCGATCAAGGGGATGGAGACGGTGGTGTCCCGCTACCCGCTGCCGGGTCCGCTCGTCGAGCTGGGCGAGCTGTACGAGACGCGGGGCGCGGCCGGCGACCGGGCCAGGGCGCGGCAGCAGTACGCGCTCGTGGACGCCTGGATCGCACTCGCCCGGGCCAACGGCGTCAACGCCGACCTCGACACCGCGCTGGCCGCCGCCGACCACGGCGACAAGGCGGCCGCCCTGCGCGCGGCCCGCGCGGAATGGGCCCGCCGGCACACCGTGCACACCGCGGACGCACTGGCCTGGGCGCTGCACGTGAACGGTCGGGACACCGAGGCCCTGCCGTACGCCCGCCGGGCCACCGCCACCGGTTACCGCAACGCCTCCTTCCTGTACCACCGCGGCATGATCGAGCTGGCCACGGGCCACCGCACGGAAGGCCGTGCCTCCCTCACCTCGGCCCTGAGCCTCAACCCCGGCTTCTCCCCGCTCGGCGCGGCCGCGGCCCGCAAGGCGCTGGAGGCCGCGAAGTGAAGCGACGTCTCGCGTTCCTCCTGCTCGCCACCGGCGCCCTGGCGCTCCTTCCCGTCGGCACGGCGAGCGCCCACCCGCTCGGGAACTTCACCGTCAACCGCTACGACGGTCTGGTCGCCGCCCCCGGACAACTCCGCGTCGACCACGTGGAGGACCTCGCCGAGATCCCGGCCACCCAGGCGGGGCCCGACCTGAAACGGCTGGGCACGACCGAGTGGGCCCGGCAGCGGTGCGCACGGGCCGCCGAGGGCAGCAGGCTCACGGTCGACGGCCGTACGGCCACGCTGACCGCCGTCGGCGGCACGGCTCGGCTGCGTCCCGGCCAGGCCGGGCTGCACACCCTTCGCGTGGAGTGCCGGCTGACCGCCCCGCTCCCCCGCGGCGCCGCCGTGACCGTCGGCTTCCACAGCGCCGGCGGCACCGGCGGGCCCGGCTGGCGGGAGATCACCGCGCGCGGCGACCGTATGACGCTCACCTCGACGGACGTACCGAAGACATCGGTCTCGCACGAACTGACCACGTACCCGAAGGACTTGCTGTCCTCCCCGGCGGACACCACGGCCGCCTCCCTGCGTGTGCGCCCCGGCGGACCGGCCCTCGCCGAGGAGCGGCAGGCGGACCCGGGGGCCGCCGTCCTGCCGCGCGGCGCCGACCGCTGGACCCGCGCGCTGGACGGCCTCGTGGCCCGTCACCACCTCACCGTCGGCTTCGCCGCGCTCGCGCTGCTCATCGCGGTCGTCCTCGGCGCGCTGCACGCCCTCGCGCCGGGCCACGGCAAGACCCTGATGGCCGCGGCAGCGGCGGCGCGCGGGGGCAGGGCCCGGCCGCGGGACGTGCTGCCGCTGGCCGCCTCGGTCACCGTGACCCACACCCTCGGCGTGGTCGCCCTGGGCCTGCTCGTCACGGCCGGCTCCGCCGCCACGCCCTCGGTGATCGCCTGGCTGGGCATCGCCGGCGGCGCGCTGGTCCTCGCGGCGGGCGCCAACCTCGTACGAAGGGTGTGGTCCGCCCGCCACCATCACGCCGCCCAGCATGGAGAGCACACCCATGGGGACCACACCCACAGTCACCCCCACTCCGACCACGCCCACACCCACGCCCACACCCACGCCCATGGAGGACACGCCCATACGCACGGCGGACACACCCACACCCACGGAGGGCACACCCATACCCACCCCACCGCCCCCACCCTCCGCGGCACGATCCTGCTCGGGTTCGCCGGTGGGCTCGTGCCCAGCCCCTCCGCCGTGGTCGTACTCGTCGGTGCCGCCGCGCTCGGGAAGGCCTGGTTCGGGCTGCTCCTCGTCGTGGCCTACGGTGCCGGGCTGGCGCTGACGCTCACGGCTGCCGGGTTCGCCGTGGTCCGCCTGGGCTCGGGGGTCAACCGCGCGCTGGAACGGCGTCCGCGCTGGACCACGCATCCGGTGACCGCGCTGGTGCGCCGGTCCGTGCCGCTCGTGTCCGCGTTGGTCGTGATGGCTCTGGGTGCCGGATTGGTGCTCAAGGGGGCCGTATCCGCGCTCGGCTGAGCTACGTTTATGGAGAAATCACGTGACTTCCCCTGGGGGGCGCCCGTGTCCGAAGAGCCGGGCCGCGAACAGCTGATCGCGGGCCGCTACCGTCTGCTGTCCCCGCTGGGCGAGGGCGGCATGGGCACCGTGTGGCGCGCCCGGGACGAGGTGCTGCACCGCGAGGTGGCCGTCAAGGAGGTACGGGCCCCGGCCGGGCTGCCGGCTTCCGACATCGAGCGGATGTACGCGCGCCTGGAGCGGGAGGCGTGGGCGGCGGCGCGGGTCGCCAACCGCAATGTGGTCACGGTGTACGACGTGGCCGTGGAGGGCGGCCGGCCCTGGATCGTGATGGAGCTGGTCCGCGGGCTGTCGCTCGCCGACCAGGTGGAGGCGGAGGGTCCGCTGTCGCCGCAGCGGGCCGCGCACATCGGTGCCGAGGTGCTGTCCGCGCTGCGCGCCGCGCACGCCGTCGGGGTGCTGCACCGGGATGTGAAGCCGGCCAATGTCCTGCTCGCGAACGACGGGCGGGTGGTGCTGACCGACTTCGGGATCGCCTCGGTCGAGGGCAGCTCGGCGCTGACCATGACCGGCGAGGTGATCGGCTCGCCCGAATTCCTCGCCCCGGAGCGGGCGTTGGGGCGGACGCCGGGTCCGGAGTCGGACCTGTGGTCGCTCGGGGTGCTGCTGTACGCGGCCGTGGAGGGCGTCTCGCCGTTCCGGTACGACACCCCGCTGAGCACCCTGCGTGCCGTGGTGGACGAGGAGTTTCCGCCGCCGCACCGGGCCGGGCCGCTCGCCCCGGTCATCGCGGGGCTGCTGCGCAAGGACCCCGCCGAGCGGCTGGACGCCGAGCGGGCGGAACGGGAGCTGCGGATCGTCGCGGCCGGGGGTGCCCCTTCCGGGGGCGGCACCCCCCGCACGGCCGCGCTGCCGGTGCCGCCGTACACCGCGCCGCCGACCGCGCCCCGGTACCGGGAGCCCTCCCCGTACGGGGAGCCGGCCCCGACCCCACCGGGACCTTCCTCCGCCACCACGGCGGCCGGGGCGCCGCGGCGCGGCCGCGGTGCGGTGGTGGTGCTGGTGGCGGGCCTGCTCGCGGTCGCCCTGGCGGTGGCGGGACTGACGTACGCGCTGCTGAACCGCGACAACGGCGGCGGCCGGGGAAACGAGGGTGGCGGCCGGGCGAGCGGCGCCGCGCGGACGCCGACCGCGCGCAACAGCACGGATTCGGACACCGGGACGCCGTCGACAGCGGGCAGCAGCCCGTCGTCGAGCGCACCGCCGGCGCAGTCGGTCCATGTCGGCCTGACCGGCGCCCACACGACGTACTCCGGGACCTGTCCGCCGCCGGTCGCGCAGACGCCCGCCTTCACGGCGACGTTCACGGTGGAGCGGCTGCCCGCACAGGTGGAGTACCGGTGGGTGACGACGCGCGGGTCGGTGTCGGATCCCGGCTGGCGGACGCTGTCCTTCCCGGACGGTGGCGGGAAGACCCGGGACGTGCGGGTGACGCTCACGGTGTATTCCGGCGGCGGGACCACCGAGGACCGGATCAGCGTGAAGGTCCGCGGTCCGGTGCGGACCACGTCGAACGCCGTCCCGTTCACGGTGGGGTGTACGGCGACGGCCACGGCGACGGAGACCCCGTCGGGCGGGGCCTCCGCTTCGGCGTCGGGATCGCCGGAGAGTTCACCCTGACGGGCGAGCCCGGTCAGGTCATGCGTTGTTCGTGAGCGCGGGCAGATAGCCCCCCGACTGGCCGGCCGCGGTGGGGTGGTACGACTCGCTGATGTCGAGCCAGTTCACGCTGTGCAGCCAGGAGTCGCCGGAGCAGATCTCGTGGCTGGCGAACGCGGAACGGACGTCGCCGAAGACGAAACCGTGGGCCTGGGCACGCTTCTGGATGGCGGCGTCGATGTAGTCGGCCGCGCCGTTGATCGCGGACCGCTTGGTGTCGGAGAGGCCGAGGCAGGTCTGGCCGAGCAGATAGAAGCGGGGGTAGCTGAGGACGACCACCCGGGCACCCGGGGCCCTGGCGCTGATCGCGTTGTAGACGGTGTCCAGCTTGCCGGGGAGCGTGGAGTCGACGTACGCCTTGGCCGTGTCGATCCGGGAGAGGCAGGCGCTGTCGGACTGGATCACACAGGTCGTCATGACGTCGGAGAAGCCGGCATCGTTGCCGCCGATGGTGATGGACACCAGTGAGGTGGAGGAGTTCAGGGAGCCGAGCTGGCCCGACATCACGTCGTCCGTCGTGGCACCCGAGCAGGCGTTGAAGGCGAACGAGGACGGGCTGTGCGCGGCGTTCCACAGATAGGGGTACGCCTTCGTGCTGCGGTCGCAGCTGCCGCTGGAGCTGATGTAGCTGCCCGCGCCGACTCCGGAGGAGTAGGAGTCGCCGAGTGCCACATAGCCGCCGGTGGCGGCCGTCGCGTTGCCGGCCCCGGTGAGACCGAGGCCGGCGGCGAGGAGGAGCGAGGTCACGAATCCGGTAAGTCGGGAACGTCTCATGGAACCTCCCTTTAGCAGGATCTCTGCCATAACTGTCGTAGCAACTACGCGTGTTGACGGGAAGTGTCCATGCCAAGATCTCTGTTGACGGTTCGACAACCACCGTCTTGACGACCCCACATGGGCTGCGCCACATTGAAGCCCGGCATCCGGCGCGTCGGGGGGCAAAGTCGCCAATGCAGACCATACGCATCAAGACATCTTCATTGCCGCTGTTCGCGGGTGCCGCGACCGCCGTCGCGGCGGTCGGCGCACTGCTCGCTCTCGCCGATTCCGCTTCTCCGCTACGCGGCCCGTGCACCCTGTTCTTCCTGCTCGCGGCGCCGGCCGTGGCGCTCGCCGCGGCACTGCGCGGGCTGGATCCGTTCGGCCGGACTCTCTGCGCGCTTGCGGGCTCGGTCGTGGTCAACATGCTGGTTGCCCAAGGCATGCTCGCGGTCCACCGCTGGTCCGTCCGCGGCGGAGTGGTGACGGTGACCGTGCTGAGCCTGCTGCTCCTGGCCCTGACCCTGCTCCGGGAACAAATTTCCGGAAAACGCACACAACACTGAGCAAGACGCGCCAAAGTTGTGTAACGGGCTAACCAACAAAAACGTGAGGCAGCCTTCCAGGTCTTGCCTTTCGGGTTCAATCGTCAATACCGTCATACATCTCACCCGCACCGGCACGTCGGCACACGGCTCCAGGGGAGGGCTCAGGGCCGCGGCGTCCACCGGCGCGGGGCGCGGTAGGGGGGTGCCGTACTCGGTGACCGCAATGGTGACCGAGTCGTGCCGCGCGACCGGCTGCCGTTTTTCTCCGGCAGGCCGGCCAGCTTTGCCAGCTCATCGACGTGCATGGAGATCGATGCCATGGAGATCAATTCCACGGAGATCGATTTCCCGTGCCGAAGATGAGAACCCCCCTTTCGAACCGGACACAGAGCCGGGCCGCCCGGGGGTGGGCGGCCCACCGGACGAGAGGGAAAACACTCATGAGTTCCGTTCTCCGCCCGCCCAGTTCAGGGCATCAAGATCCGTTCCTCTCCTCGCACTACCGGCCGATCTCCTCTCACCTGGCGATCACTCCGCCGGTGAGCGTGGTGATTCCCGCCATGAATGAGGCGGAGAATCTGCCCTACGTCTTCAAGACGCTCCCGGACTGGATACACGAAGTCGTTCTGGTGGACGGCAATTCCACGGACGACACCGTCGACGTGGCCCGTTCCCTCCGGCCGGACGTCAAGGTCGTCGAACAGCACGGCAAGGGCAAGGGGGATGCCCTGATCACCGGGTTCGAGGCGTGCAGCGGAGACATCATCGTGATGGTCGACGCCGACGGCTCGGCCGACGGCGGCGAGATCGTCAGCTACGTCTCCGCGCTGGTCTCCGGCGCCGACTTCGCCAAGGGCTCGCGCTTCGCCAACGGCGGCGGCACCGACGACATGACCTTCATCCGCAAGCTCGGCAACTGGGCGCTGTGCACGGTCGTCAACCGCAAGTTCGGCGCCCGCTACACCGACCTGTGCTACGGCTACAACGCGTTCTGGCGGCACTGCCTGGACAAGATCGACCTCGACTGCACCGGCTTCGAGGTCGAGACGCTGATGAACATCAGAGTGGTCAAAGCCGGTCTGAAGGTCCAGGAGATCCCGAGCCACGAGTACCTCCGCATCCACGGCACCAGCAATCTGCGGGCCGTGCGCGACGGGTGCCGGGTGCTGAAGGTCATCCTCAAGGAGCGCTCCAACCGGCGCGAGCTGCGCCGCCAGGAACACCACTCGCCGATGCTCGACACGGTCCGGGGAGAGGTGTCTTGAGGGATCCCGGCATCTCCGTCGTGATCTGCGTGTACACCGAGGACCGCTGGGAGGACATCCTCGCGGCGGTCTCCTCGGTGCGCGCGCAGTCGTACCCGGCGCTGGAGACGCTCCTCGTGGTCGACCACAACGCCGCCCTGCTGGAGCGGCTGGCCCGGGAGTACAAGGAGGCCGACGGCGTCCGGGTGCTGGCCAACGCGGGCCCGCGCGGCCTGTCCGCCGGCCGCAACACCGGCATCGCCGCCTCCCACGGTGAGGTCATCGCCTTCCTGGACGACGACGCCGTGGCCGAACGGGACTGGCTGCGCCGCTTCGCCGAGGGGTACACCGACCCGCATGTCATGGCGGTCGGCGGCCGTACGGAGCCCGTCTGGGCGTCGGGGCGGCGGCCCGCCTGGTTCCCGGAGGAGTTCGACTGGGTGGTGGGCTGCACCTACAAGGGGCTGCCACCGGGCCGCGTCCGGGTGCGCAACGTACTCGGCGGAAACGCTTCCTTCCGGCGTACGGCGTTCGACGCGGCGGGCGGCTTCGCGACCGGCATCGGCCGCGACGGCGACCGCCGCCCGCTGGGCTGCGAGGAGACGGAACTGTGCATCCGTCTCACCCGGGCCCGCCCCGACGCCGTCCTGCTCATCGACGACCGCGCGGTGATCCACCACCGGGTGCCCGCACCCCGCGAGCACTTCGCCTACTTCCGCACCCGCACCTACGCCGAGGGCCTGTCCAAGGCGCTGGTCGCCCGGAGCGTCGGCGCGGACAAGGGGCTGGAGTCCGAACGCCGGTACACCACGAGGGTGTTGCCCGCGGGGGTCGCTCGTGGCCTGCGGGACGCCCTGCTGGCCCGCCCGGGCGGCGCGGGACGCGCGGCCGCGATCGTGGCCGGGGTACTGAGCGCCGCCGGCGGCTACGCGGTGGGCAGCCTGCGGGCGCGGCGGGGCGACACGAGGTTCTCGGTGGCGCCGATCGAAGGGGGCACAGGTGAGTGACACTCCCGTACCGATCCTCATGTACCACTCCGTGGCCACCGCGCCCAACGACGCCACCCGTGTCCTGTCGGTCGCGCCGGAGGCGTTCACGGAGCAGATGGCGCTCATCGGTGACCTGGGCCTGACCCCGGTCACCACCGCCGATCTCGCGGCCCGCTGGCGCACCGGCCGCCCGTTGCCCGCCCGTCCGGTGCTGATCACCTTCGACGACGGCTACGAGGGCGTGCACCGGCACGCCCTGCCCGTCCTCGCCAAGCACGGCTTCCCGGCCACGCTGTTCGTCTCCACCGGCTGGATCAGGGGCGCTTACGACACCGGGGGCGGCCTGGACACCATGCTGGACTGGGGGCAGGTGCGCGAGCTGGCCGGCGCCGGCGTCGAGATCGGCGGGCACAGCCACACCCATCCGCAGCTCGACCAGCTCGACGACCGCGCGCTGTGCGAGGAACTGGGCCGCTGCACCGAGATCGTCGCGGACGAACTCGGCGCCCGCCCTGCGTCGTTCGCCTACCCCTACGGCTACTCCAGCCGCCGGGTCCGCCAGGCCGTACGCGCGAACGGGTACGCCCAGGCGCTCGCCGTCGGCAACGCCCTCGCCCGCCGCCGCCAGGGGCCCTACGCGCTGCGGCGGGTCACGGTCCGGCGCGGCACCGGCGTGGAGGAGTTCGAGCAGCTGCTCCAGGGCCGGGCCGTCGCCCGCAACTTCGCCAGGGACCGCGCCCTCACCAAGGGGTACGCCCTCGTCCGCAGAGCCCGTCAGGTCCGCCGGAAGGCCATCCGTTCCCGTGTCTGACACGACCACCACGACCGAGTCCACGACGACCGGCGCCGGGGCCCCCGTAAGGCCCCGGCGCCGCCTCCGGCTGCCCGGGACGGGCCGGTCCTCCGCCGGCGCGCCGCTGTTCCGCAACGCCTATGCGCTGATGCTCAACACGGGCATCTCGGCCGTGCTCGGGCTCGGCTTCTGGCTGGCCGCGGCGCGCTACTACTCGGAGTCGGCGGTCGGGCAGGGCTCGGCCGCCATCGCGGCGATGAAGTTCCTCGCCGGGCTGACCGCGGTGACCCTGACCGGCGCCCTGGCCCGCTTCATCCCGGTCGCCGGGGCGCGCACCGGCAAGCTCATCTTCCGTACCTATGCGGGCAGTTCACTGCTGGTGGCGCTCGCGGCGGTGGTCTTCCTGCTGACCCTGGACACCTGGGGGCCGTCGTACCGCTTCCTGCACGGGACGGTCAACGGCCTCGGCTTCCTCGCGGCCGTCGCCGCCTGGAACCTGCTCACCCTGCAGGACGGTGTGCTGACCGGGCTGCGCAGCGCGACCTGGGTGCCGGTGGGCAACACCGTGTTCTCGGCGGTGAAGCTGGCGCTGCTCGTCGCGTTCGCCGCCGCCCTGTCCACCACCGGTGTCTTCGTCTCCTGGGTCGCCGCGATCGCCACCTCGGTGGTGCCGCTGGGCTGGCTGGTGTTCCGGCGCCTCGTGCCCCGGCACGTCAAGGCGACCGAGGGCCGCGCGGTGCCGCCGACCCTGAAGCAGGTCGGCAGGTTCCTGGCCGGGGACTACACCGGATCGCTGTTCTCGCTCGCGGTGATCTACCTCGTGCCGGTGATCGTCGCCTCGCAGGTCAGTTCCGCGGAGAACGCGTACTTCTACATCGCCACCACCATCGGTGGTACGACCGATCTCCTCGCCATCAACATGGGCGCGTCCCTCACCGTCGAGGGCTCGCACGATCCGGGCCGGCTGGCCGCCAACACCCGCGCCGCGCTCAAGCGGATGGCCCGGATCATGCTGCCGATCGCCGGTCTGCTGATCATCGGCGCGCCCTGGATCCTCGGCGTGTTCGGCGAGGGCTATGCGCACGCGGCGACCCCGCTGCTGCGCTGGCTCGCGGTCGGCTCGGTGCTGCGCGTGGTGATCGAGACGTACTTCGCGGTGCTGCGCGCGCGCAGCCGCACCGCCGGACTCGCCTGGCTCCAGGGCCTGTTGTGTGTGCTGGTGCTGGGCCTGACCCTGCTGCTCCTGCCCCGGATGGGACTGACCGGCGCGGGCGTCGCCGAGGCCGCCAGCCTCGCGGTGATCGCGGCGATCGCCGCACCGAAGCTGTGGAAGACGATCCGGACCGCACCCGCCGCCGTACCCGACACGGCGGCCCCCGACGGGGACCTCGCCGACCTGGGGGCACGCGAGATCCCGGCCCCCTCCCCGGCCCGCCGGCACAGCCCGGCCTGGGCGCTGGACTCCGACACGCTCGCCCTCGGCATCCACGTCGACTTCGACCATGTGGAGCGCCGGCCGGACGTCCGCCCGGGCCCCGGCACGCCGCCCGCCGGTACGCCGGTGGCCGGTAGGCCGGTGGCTCCGCTGGGGCTTCCGGTGGAGGAGAGGGAGCCCGGCAGCGAGTCCTCGCTGGGCCCGGCCGAGGCGGAGCTGCTGCGGGAGGCGGAAGCGGCGGGGGTCGACGCGCCGTTCTCGCGGGAGGAACTGGAAGGGGCATTCGGTAGGTTCGGCTCGGGGGCCGACGCGTCCTCGGCGCAGGCCGACGCCCCCGTGGCTCCGGCCGTCCCCGACAGCGCCGTACCGGACGAGACCGCAGACGGGGAGCCCGTGCCCGACGAAACCTCGGCCCCCGTCCCCCTGCGGCAGCGGCTGCTGCCCACCCGTTCGGGTGTCGTCCTCGGCTGTCTGCTGATCGCCGCGCTGCTGCTGTACTGGGTGCCCGCGCTGCGGCTCGGCGAGAGAGACCTGGGCCGGATGGGCGGCCTCGGGCTGGTCTCGGTGCTGCCGCTGCCGACCCTCGTCGGAGCGGGCCTGCTGGTCGTCGTCTTCGCCGCGCTGCTCTGGCTGCGCCGCGAGCACCGGGCGCTGCTGCTGGTCACGCTGCTCGCGACGGTCGTATCGCTGCACGCGCTGCCCGCGGTGATCGAGGCCGAGCCGCGGTTCCCGACGGCCTGGCAGCACCTCGGGTTCATCGACTACGTCGACCGCACCGGGTCCGCCGTACCGGACCTGGACGCCCGCTGGAGCTGGCCGGGCTTCTTCGCGGTGGCCGCGTTCGTCGGCCGGGCCTGCGGGGTCAGCGACTTCACCGAGGTCATCCGCTGGTGGCCGACCGCCATCCAGCTCGCCTATCTGGCCCCGATGTTCCTGCTCACCCGCTCGCTGCGGGCGAGCTGGCGGGCGAAGTGGACCGGCGTCTGGCTGTTCGTGCTGTGCGGCTGGGTCGGCCAGGACTACTTCTCGCCACAGGGCTTCACGTATCTGCTGTATCTGATGTTCGTGGCGATCCTGCTGGTCTGGTTCCGCCCGCCGCGGGTGATCTGGACGAAGTTCCGCCCGGGCGAGGCCGAGGTGGAACCGGCCGACCGGCGCCAGCGGGCGGTGCTCCTGCTGGTGCTGATCGGCCTGTACGCGGCGAGCGTGCCCGCGCACCAGCTCACCCCGTTCGTCATGCTCGGCGTCCTCGCCGCCCTGGTCCTGCTCGGCCGGTCCGAACTGCGCGGGCTGCCACTGCTGTTCGCGGTGCTGGTCTCGGTCTGGGTCGGCTTCATGGCCGAGCCGTACTGGTCCGGGCACTTCAACGACCTGTTCGGCGGGGTCGGCGGCGTCGGCAGCAATGTCTCCACGTCCGTCTCCGGCCGCATCCAGGGCGGCAGTTCCACCCACAAGCTGGTGCTGTACACCCGGGTGCTGCTGGCCGGCTCGGTCATGGCGTTCGCCTGCTGGGGCTGGTGGCGCCGCCGCTTCCACCGCTACCGCGAGCGGACGCTGCTGGTGCTGACCTTCGTGCCGTTCCTGGGCTTCGGCATGCAGTCGTACGGCGGTGAGATGGCGCTGCGCGTCTTCATGTTCGCGGTGCCGGGCGCGGCCCTGCTCGGGGCCCTCGCCCTCTTCCCGCGCACCGGCGTCACCGCGAAGGAGCGCGAGAAGGACCGGGTGAGCCTCGCCCCGCTGGCCGCGCTGCTGGCCGGGCTGCTGCTCATGGGCGGCTTCCTGGTGGCCCGCTGGGGCAACGAGCCGTTCGAGCGCACCCGGCCCGGCGAGGTCGCCGCCATGAACTGGGTGTACGCCCACGACAAGCCGACGGTGCGGCTGCTGTGGCTGACCCAGGACACGGTCAACGACGTGACCCCGGCCATGCCGTGGGGCGCGAAGGACATGGAGCGGGTGAACTACGTGCCCACTCTGGCCCCGACCGACCCGGTGCTGGTGTCCGGCCTGGTCAAGGCGCTCAAGGACGCGGGCCCGAACTCCTATCTGATGATCAACCGCAGCCAGGTGACCTATCTGCGGCTGGACGCGGGCTACTCCGCGACCTGGGAGCCCCGGCTGATCGAGAACCTGGACAACCGGCAGGAGCTGACGAAGGTCCTGGTCAACGACGACGTCACCGTGTTCGCGCTGCGCAGGCAGCCGGCCGGCGCGGTGCCGAAGCCGCACCCGGGGCCGATCGGGCCGCAGGTGACCTGGACCCCGTGGTCGGTGGTCGGCGCGCTGGCCGCCGTCGTCCTGATCCTGCTGCTGGCCGCACGAGAGGTGGTCCGGGTCGCCATCCGGCCGGGCGTGCGCCAACTGCGGCTGCTTCAGGGCACGTTCTGGTTCGCGCTGCCGCTGCTCGCGGTGGTGCTGGCCTCGCTGGTGCAACGGTTCCTGACCATGAAGTGACACCTGGGGTGACGGGTGTGGGGTGGCTCAGCGATCGAGCCACTTCACCTCGTACGGCCGCATGTCGAACCGCTTGCCGTCGACCTGGGCGCTGATCGTCCGGTTCTGCGTGTTGACGACGAGTACGGTCTTGTCACTGGCCAGCACGCGGACATTGGGCACGTCGTCGGGCGCGACCTGGACCGTCTCGTACCCGGTGCCGGGCGGGAACGCCCTGGCGAACCGGGACACCAGGCCGTACATGGGACGTTCCTGCCCCCCGTCGGCGCTGTCGGTGGGCGTCCACAGACAGCCGGCGCAGTCGGTGCCCGTCTTGTCCTCAGGGTTCCAGTAGAAGCCGGAGTCCGCGCCGCCCTTGACCATGGCGATCATTCCGGTGGCCTGGACGGCGACGCGGTGCGGCTCGGTCCAGCCCTTGCGGTCGTCGTTGCCGTCGCCGGGCTCGACGTAGTACTCGGCCCACCACAGCGGCAGGCCGTGGGTCTGCCGCCGCACCCATGCGCCGACCGCCGTCAGCTTGTCGGTGGCCGCGAACTCGTTCGGCAGCAGGTCGTCGTCGCGGGTGTAGCTGGAGCCGTCGACGACGGTGAAGTCGGCGCCGGCCTTGTGGGCGTTCCAGTAGGAGAAGGCGTCGAGAACCCGCTGGTCCATGGCGCCCCAGGGCCCCTTCAGCGCGGTGGAGGCGTTCGCGTCGCGCGGGTCAACGCTGTCCATGACCAGGTAGGGCCCGCCGACCATGATGTCCTTGTCGACCTTCTTCAGCGCCGCGTACACGAGGTTGTACATCCTGGTGTACCCCTCGTAGTCCCAGCGGGACCTGGCGTCGTTCCAGAAACCCTTGAACTCGTTCCAGACGACGAAGTGCTTCACGTCCGGGTAGCGCCGGGCGACGGTGGCGGCCAGGTCGGCGAAGTCCTGGTAGTGGTCGGGGGTGGGGGCCTTCTCCAGGGCGGGCCGACTCCAGTCGGTGTTGCCGACCCCGGCCTTGCCGCCCTTCATCCAGTCCGGGGAACAGCACAGGGTGATCACCGGGGTGCCGCCGGAGGCGCGCACGAAGTCGACACGGCGGTCCAGGGCGCCGAAGTCGTAGTGCCCCTTGACCGGTTCGGGATTGTCGGCGCCCCAGCCCATGATGTGCTGGTTCTGCGCCAGCCCGCGCTCCCGGCCGAGCAGCCGCTTCACGCGCGCGGTTGCCGCCCCGTCGCCCTCGTCGGCGCTGTACTGCGTGTGGGTGAAGCCCCAGCCCACGTACGGCTGCGGTGTCCCGCTCGGGCTCGCGGGGGTGCCGTGCACCTTGTCGCCGTCGCGGGAGGTGCCCGCCGTGCTGGGCCCGCCGGAGAGCGTGCTGATCAGGGTCACCACCAGGGCCAGCGCGGCCACGCCCACACCGAGTAGAGCGGTGAGCCGCCACCGCCGAGTATCCGAATCCCACCCATGACGTCCCATCGGGGACAACAGTAATGGCGGAAGCCGCGCCTCGGGCGGGTCTTGGAAACACGCGCAGGGCAACGTCCCGCAAGGGGCGCGGGGAACCGCGCGACCGGCCCAAGGCCGCCCGCACGTTCCGAACTGCGGGTCCCACCCGAGCGAAATGCCGTGCGCACAGCACATTCGTGCCGGATCATGGCCGCATGCCTGCGAACCCACACGACGCTCTGCCGATCCGGCTCCACGTCGACGACTCCGACTCGCCGTCCGACGTCGTCGACGCGCTGTTCCTCGGCCGCTTCGCGACGGGCGAGCAGCCGTACTCGCACGCGGCGAACATCGACCGCGTCCGCTCCGGCGTGACCCTGCTGCCCGACGGCGCCCGGGTACTCAGGGTCGCCCGCGACGACGACCGCAGCGCCACCCTCGCCGAGGGCGACGGCTGGACCCTGCTGGTCTCCCGCTGGAACCGCGGCGCGGACGTCACGGTGACCGCGACCAGCGCCGAACTGGCCAAGAAGGTCCTGGACCAGGCCACGGACGGCGCCGCCGACGAGCCCGAGCCGCAGCCCGAGAACGTGACCATGGGCTTTTGGTACGTCTCCCCCAGGCGCGGCCCGCACCGCACCACCCGGCAGATCTCCGCGGGCACCTGGGACGAGGTCCGGGCCAACTACACGGCACCGGTGGCGGACGCGATGGACCGCCTGATGGGGACGACCCCGCAGGACATCGCGGGTCGGCTGCTCCTCCTCCACGGCCCGCCCGGCACCGGCAAGACCTCGGCCCTGCGCACGCTGGCCCGCTCCTGGCGGGACTGGTGCCAGGTGGACTGCGTCCTGGACCCCGAGCGTCTCTTCTCCGACGTCGGCTATCTGATGGACATCGCGATCGGCGAGGAGGACGGCGCCGGCAAGGGCCGCTGGCGTCTGCTCCTCCTGGAGGACTGCGACGAGCTGATCCGCGGCGAGGCCAAGCACACGGCGGGCCAGGCCCTGTCCCGGTTGCTGAACCTCACCGACGGTCTGCTCGGCCAGGGCCGCAACGTCCTGGTCGGCGTCACCACCAACGAGGACCTGGAGCGCCTGCACCCGGCGGTGGTCCGCCCCGGCCGCTGCCTGGCCCGGATCGAGGTGGGCAAGCTGACCCACCGGGAGGCGGTGGACTGGCTCGGCGGCGAGGCCCACGACCGGGAGGATGCCATCGGCCGCGACGGGGCGACCCTGGCCGAGCTGTTCGCGCTGCGCCGGGGCACGGCGCCGACCTCGGTGCCGGGGGCGCGGGACGGCGCGGACGCGGGCCTGTACCTGTAGTGCTTTCATGGTGCTGTGACCTTGTTCGTCGGCACCTCCGGGTGGCAGTACAAGGACTGGCGGGACGTCGTCTATCCGGCCGGGGTCCCGGCACGGCTCTGGCTGGAGGAGTACACGCGCCTCTTCGCGACCGTTGAGATCAACAACGCGTTCTACCGTCTCCCGTCCCACGAGAACTTCGAGGCGTGGCGGGAGCGGGTCCCGGAGGATTTCGTGGTCGCGGTGAAGGCCAGCCGCTATCTGACCCACATCAAGCGCCTGAAGGACCCCGAGGAACCGGTGCACCGCCTGATGAGCCACGCGGCGGGCCTCGGCGACCGCCTGGGCCCGGTCCTCCTCCAGCTCCCGCCCACCCTGCGCGCCGACCCCGCCCTCCTCGACACCTGCCTGGCCTGCTTCCCGTCCGGTACGAGGGTCGCGGTGGAACCCCGCCACGACTCCTGGTGGACACCCGAGGTACGTGAGGTCCTGTCGTCCCGGGCAGCGGCCCTGTGCTGGGCGGACGTCCTGGCCCGCCCGGTCACCCCGCTGTGGCGCACCACCGACTGGGGCTACGTCCGCTTCCACGAGGGCCGCGCCCACCCCTGGCCCCGCTACGGCCGCCGGTCACTGGAGACGTGGGTGGACCGCATCGCCACGACATGGCGCGAGGGGGACGACGTGTACGCGTACTTCAACAACGACCCGGGCGGGGCGGCGGTGCAGGACGCGGTGACGTTCGGGAGAACGGCAAAGCGGGCGGGACTACGGACGACACGGGTCCCGGAGCTCGCCCAGCACCGGTAAGCCCTACCGGCCGTAAGCGGCCCGCAAGGCATCCCGCACGGCGGCCAGCGCCTCCGCCTCCCCCAGCCCCAGCCTCCGCACCCGCTCCACGTACGCCTGAGCGGCCAAGGAAGCCTCACGTTCCGCGGCCGAGCCGGCGGCAGCCACGAACGTTCCGTTGCGCCCCCGCGTCTCGATCACCCCGTCACTCTCCAGCGCCCGGTACGCCTTGGCCACCGTGTTCACCGCGAGGCCCAGGGACTCGGCCAGCCCCCGCACGGTCGGCAGCCGGTACCCCACCGGCAGTGCTCCGGACCGCGCCTGCTCGGAAATCTGCGCCCGCACCTGCTCGTACGGGGGCGCGCTGTCGTCGATGCGGATCTTCAGGCTCACGGGCCGATTGTCCCGTACCCGGCGGAAAATGAGAGGCATCCCCGGTACGCGGCCCCGTACGGTGCCTCACCATGACAGTGATCGTCCGCGATCTCCGCCCCGACGTCCCGGCCGACGCCGAGGGCTTCGCCCGGGTTCGCCATCTCGCCCTGCCGTACATCCTGTTCACCTCTGCCTCGGTGCGTCACAACGCCGTCCACATGCCGCCGGACGCCCGCTACCGGCCGCTGATCGCGGAGGAGGACGGCGAGGTGATCGGCACGGCCCAGGTCCACCTGGCCCACGACAGCACCGAGCCGGGCCAGGGGCTGCTGAACATCTACGTCCGGCCGGACCGGACCGGTCGCGGCGCCGGCGGGCTGCTGCTGCGGGCGGCAGAGGAGCACCTCGCCGCGCAGGGAGCGACCAGGCTGCTCAGCTGGGTCCTCGACGAGCCGGTCAACCGTGCCTTCGCGCAGCGGCACGGCTATCGCGGCAGCCGGTCCGCCCACTTCCTGCGCCGCGATCTGGCGGGCGCCGCTCTGCCTCCGCTGCCTCGGACCCCGCCGGGCGTCGAGCTGCGCACGGCCAGGGACTTCGCGGACGACCCACGCCCGCTGTTCGAGCTGGACGCCGAGACCATGCTGGACGAACCGGGCGACATCGATTTCGAGTACGCGGACTACGACGCCTGGGTCGAGCAGTACTGGAAGCATCCGCTGCTTGACCTCGACCTGACGGTGGCCGCGTGTGTCGACGGCCGTCCGGTCGCCTTCAGCGTGGCCTACACCGATGGCGTGAGCCGCTACTCCACCGCGATGACCGGCACCGCCCGCGCCCACCGCGGCGGTGGCCTGGCCAAGCTCGCCAAGATCCACTCCCTGTACCGGGCCCGCGACGCCGGTCTCACCGTGGCCTTCACGGGCAACGACGCCGGCAACGAGCCCATGATCGCGATCAACAAGTGGCTCGGATACGAGATCTGCGCCACGGAGGTGCGCTATGTCCGTGAACTCGGCTGACACATCGACTCGGTTGGAGGTCGTCCTGGTCAAGGCCGGCCGGACGAAGATCCGTTATCCGGCCGAGCTGCTCGGCGACGACGGCACCCGTATCGCCGTAAGCGCCCCCTGGGCGGGCTCCGGCGTACGCGACTTCGGCTTCGTCCGCTTCGAGCCGGGCGATCTCTTCACCGAGTACTACTGGCGGAACCGCTGGTATTCGGTCAAGGAGGTCCGCGCGGCGGACGGCAGCGTGAAGGGCTGGTACTGCGACATCACGCGTCCGGCGGTCCGCACCGGTGGTGAGCTGGTCGTGGAGGACCTCGACCTGGACCTGTGGCGCTCCGCCGACGGCACGGACGTACGACGGCTGGACGAGGACGAGTTCGCCGAGAGCGGGCTGACGGAGACGGACCCCGAGGCCGCGTCCGCCGCGGTGGCCGCCCTCGGGGAACTGGAGAGGCTGGCCCGCACCGATGGCTTCGAAAAGTTGCTGACCTGACCCCTCACCCACCACCCACCACCCACCACCCTGGCCCTCACACCGTCGCCACCACCGCATACCGCTCGTCCTCCACAGCCCTCCCCCACAACACCGAGTCGCCGGACAGTCGCTCCACGCGCACGTGCGGGCTCAGGGGCGCGAGCAGTGCGGTGAGCCGGTCGGCGGGTATGCCCACGGGGTGCACGGTGCCCCAGACGCCCTCGACCAGGACGAGACGGCCTCCGGGACGCAACAGGTCGCGCCAGTGCCGCAGCACCCGGTCGGGACCCGGCAGCGTCCAGAGCACGTGCCGTACGAGGACGACGTCGAAGCGCTGCTCCCCGACCGGCGGGGCCGCGGCGTCCCCGCGCAGGACGACCGCGTCGCGTCCGGCGAGCTTGGCGCGGGCCCGCTCGACCATCGCCGGGGACGAGTCGACGCCGGTCACCCGGTGTCCCTGTGCGGCCGCGAGAAGCGACAGGCTGCCGGTGCCGCAGCCGAGGTCGAGGACGTCGGCGGGGCGCCCGGGCAGCCAGGAGCGGAGGCGGGCCGCCCAGGCCGCGCGGACATCGGGGTCGCGCAGTCCGTGGTCCGGCTCGTCGTCGAAGGAGCCGGCCTCGGCGTCCCAGTCGACATCCGGAGTACCCGCCGCAACCGTGTGGCCATCCATGTTCGTCATGCCCAAAGAGTGACACCCGCCACTGACAACCCGGCTCCGATGAGGAACTCTCCCCCAAAGGGTCTACCTCCGTGACAACACGGAAACTCGGTAGGCACTGAAGGAGGCAGCCATGCGCCGCATGACCGTGCACAAGCCCCTGAAGAAGACGGACAGCCGCCGGATCCGCGAAGAGGCGGAGGAGGAACACCCGGCGGGACGACCCGAGGTGCGCAGAGACATCGCGCGCACCTGGTGGCCCGACAGTTGATCCCGCCCGGGCCTTCAGCCCAGCAGCTTGCGGTAGTGAATCCGGTCGTAGGGCCCGTCGACGCGACGTTCCACGACCTCGTATCCGTACTTCGGATAGATCCTCTGGTTCTCCCACATCAACGCGTTCGTATAGAGCCGGATCTCGCCGAGGCCCAGCTCACGCGCGCGTGCGTCGACGAAGTGCAGCAGCCGCCGCCCCACGCCCGTGCCATGGGCACCGGGGTGGACGGCGATGCTGTCCAGGAAGAGATGGCCGGCCAACGCCTCGATCACGACCAGCCCGTCGACCGGTTCCCCGGTGACGAACACCTTGCCTGCGGCCACGTTCGCGGCGTGGTCCGCCTCCATGGGCTGCGGCACCACGCCGATGCGCTCGATGTAGTGGTGGTAGGCCGCGTCCGTCACCGCCTTCACAGCCGGCACGTCGTCGGCGCCGGCCGGCCGCACGCCCTCGGCACTCTCTTCGATCATGGCCGCACGCTATCTGCCTGAGCGCCGTCGACGAATCCGGGTTCAGCTACCCTCCAGTCTCACCGCCGTTTCCCCTCCGCGTTTTGGTGGCATCCCTGAGGGGGTGAAGCCGTGCCCATTCCAGCGGTATTCGATCGTGACCGCGGGCAGGGAGGGACAGCACAATGCATCATCGGGCCCGTAATGGGCGTAGGTGACTCGGATGGCGCCCGGTTTTCCGGGAGTTATGGCTTGGATGGCCAGGCTTTCGCTGCTGCTGTCCCAGCCGACAAACGTCGTACCGTGCCAGAAATAGACCAGTTGCCCGTGCCCGTCCGCGCTCGGAGAACGGGTGCCGAGCACCGCGGTCAGATGACCGCCGGACCCGTCCGCCACCGTGACCGGGGCGCTGGACGGCGCGAAATGTTCCGAGGCGTCATCTGTCTCGGCGGTCGCGGTCATCACCCGCGCGATCGCGCTGGGACTCGGCACGTCGGCCCGGGACCCTGCGGAGGGGGGCGCGGCCAGTGCCGTTGCGGGGGGCAGGGTCAGGACGACGGCGGTGGCGGCGAGGGCGGTGTACAAGAACCGATGTGTGCATGGGTGAGTGCTCATGGGTCTTTTTCTTTCCGGGAATGAGGAGTCACGACTCGACAAGTTCGGTGGTCGTGGCCCTCCTGGTGGCGCTGCCCGTGCCGTGGGCCGTCTCCCCGCGCCGCAGCGCCAGATACCTCCGCAGGCCCCTGTTGGCTTCCCGTCGTACCCGGCGCAGCACCGGGACCTGGGTGGCCCTGTGCACCTGGTAGTGCCACGGCGCCTGGGCCCCCTGCCGTACCGACATCGCGTAGGCGAAGTCCACCAGATCCTGCTCGAGGTAATGGTCGATATGCTCGAACCAGGCCATGCTCGTGCGGGCCGCGGCCTGCACGGGATGGAGTGCGGCCCGGCGGCGCTTGTCGTAGGCCTGCAAAGCGGCAGGCAGCTCTGCCTCCGTATAGAGGCTGTGCGCGAGCTCGATGGCATCCAGCAGCGCCAGCCGGGTGCCCGAGCCCAGGGTGTAGTGGGTGGTGTGGGCGGCATCCCCCAGCAGCACCACGTTGTCGTGGCACCAGGTGGCGTTGCGTACCTCGGTGAAGTGCTGCCAGCGGGCCGGTTCCCCCCGGGACTGGCCAAGCAGCGCGTGGCCGTCCAGAGCGGAGGCGAAGATCTGCTCCAACAACCGCACACCGTCGGCGGTGTCGAGCGTATCGAGCCCCAGCCCCCGCCAGGTCTCCGGTGCGCACTCGACGACGCAGGTGCTGATGTCCGCGCTCGAAGGGTAGGCGTAGAACCAGATCCACCCGGCCGGGGTCCGTTCGAAGGCGAAGGCGAAGCGGGGGAACACCTTGTCGGTGCCCAGCCATATGTAGGGGTTGCGGCCGACTTCCAGGCGGGTGCCGAAGTGGTCGCCGTGCAACTGGCGCACCCGGCTGTTGGCCCCGTCGCAGGCGACGATCAAGTCGGCGTCGGCGAGTTCGGCCAGGTCGTCGACCTTGCGCCGGTGCTGGACATCCACCCCCAGCTCGGTTGCGCGGCGGGTGAGGATGTCGAGGAGGGTGGCGCGGGCGATGCTGTAGCCGTACCGGCCCAGATACGCGGTCTCTTCCCCGCGGCGGACCTCCTGGTCCTGCCACAGGGCCGAGGCCGCACGCACCGCCTGGGCGCTGTCGGGGTCGTTGCGGTAGAGGTGGTCGAGCAGGTCGTCCCCATACCCCACGCCCCAGCCGTAGGTGGCCCCCGGCGGGTCGCGTTCGATGACGGTGATGTCATGGCCGGCATCGCGGCGCTTGGCCGCGATCGCGAAGTACAACGCGCCCGGTCCTCCGCCGACGCACACGATCTTCATGGCGTGTCCCGTTCGGGCCGCACGGCCGGGCGGCCGCATCGCGGCTGCGGCACCCTGGTGCGCGGTCGGTGCCGGATGGGGGCCGCCCAGCGGCGGAAGGGCGGTCACGGCCGGCGTCGCCTGCCGGTCGGGTCCTTGGAGTAGTGGTCGCATGGGTTCCTCTTCCCTGGGTTGAGTCTCCGGGTGACTCGGTGGGTTGGGTCTTGGTGCCTGTGGGTCGGTGCGCGCCCGAGGGCACAGAAGGGGGCCGGGCCCGTGCCCGGCACCGGGCGCGCGGGTGCGGCGATCTCACACCTGAGGTGTGTCTGCCGCACCCGCGCCCGCGCCTCGGCGGGTCGGCTACCCCCAACCACCCCATACGCCCCAACCGCCCCAGCCACCCCAGCTGCCCCAGCCACCCCAGCCACCGTGGTGACACCAGCTACCCCAGTCGCCCCAGCCGCCCCAGCCACCCCACTTGCTGACGCTTGCCACGGTGGCGGCGTCCGTCGTGGCGGATGCGGCCTGCGCGGCGGCACCGCCGCCCAGGAGCGCCCCTGCGGCGGTTACGGCGATGGCCGCGACCCTGGCGATCCTCTTGCTCGTTCGAAACACGATCTGTCCTCCTTTCAGCGGATAAACCTCACTCCGGATCGGTGAGGTCGTGTTTCGAGTAGGCCCGAACGGGTCATGCCTCGTCACGCCACTGAATGCCGTGACTTGACACCGGAAAATGTTCTTGATAGAAGTCCGCTTCTCGCCCAGGCCAGCACAGCGGAGCCCCAGGTCAACGACCCGGGGCTCTTGGTGTGCAGTTCAGTTCAGTTCAAGTGATGGGTGTCGTTGAGGGCCTGCACCGTGGCGGTGCCGGCCTCGTCGTACGTCACCGTCGACAGGGAGGCTGCCGCGACTTCCATGCGGAACAAGCTGTGTGGTGGGGCCTGGAGGGCGAGGCGGATCAGGGTTCTGAGTGGTCCGGCGTGGGAGACGACCAGAACCGTGGCACCGGCGTACTGGGCCAAGAGGCCGTCTCGTACGGCGGCGGTCCGGCGGGTGACCTGTTGCATGGTCTCGCCCGCGCCCGAGGGTGGGCTCTCGGGCGAGGCGAACCATGCGCTCAGGTCGTCCGGGTAGCGTTCGCGGACTTCGGTGAAGGTAAGGCCCTCCCAGGCGCCGAAGTCCGCTTCCCGCAGGTCCCGGTCGACCTGGACGCTCAGGCCAAGGCGCGCGGCCGCGGAGTGAGCGGTCTCCTGGCAGCGCCGCATCGGTGACGTGACGACCGCCTCGATGTCGCCGCGGTGGGCGAGGGCGTCCGCTGTCGCCTGGGCCTGGCGGCGTCCGACCGGTGAGAGTCCCGGGTTGGATCCTCCGCTGCCGGAGAGCCGCCGCTGCGGGGTGAGCAGGGTTTCGCCGTGCCGGAGCAGTACGAGCGTCGTCACGTCACTCACTTCGCGGACTTCGCGAAGTGGTCCCGTACGGCGTCGGTCTGCTTCTCCATGATGTCGATGATGCCCTCGACGACGTTCAGGTCGGCGTCCTCGGCGATCTCCAGGGTCCGCGACCAGTCGAAGAAGCTGCGGGCCGGGTCGTTGGTGATGGCGAAGACCCGGATGGTGGCCTCGTAGTTCTTGACCCCGCTGGTGGGCGCGACGGCCCGGTAGGACTGGGTCTTGTTGATCTCGTCGCGGGCCGCGATCTCCTGCTGGACGACCTTGCCGCTGAGCGTGAGCTTGAAGTCGTAGCGGGCCGGCACCGTTTCGACCGAGCCGCCCTCCACCCAGCTGACGTCCCGGTGGACGTCCAGGTCGCCGGGGGACACCATCTCCAGGATCTGCATGGCGTCGCGGATGGTCGCCCACACGGTGTCCGGGTCGGCGTCGAGGATGGTGGAGTGGTACATGGTGTGCTTGCGCTGGATCGTCGGCACGGAGTGCTCCTTCTTGCGGTGGTTGACGGTCATCGCTTGGCGATGAGGTGGTTCCCGAGCACCAGATAGTCGATCTCGGTGCCCATGAAGCAGTTCAGGGCGTCGGTCGGGGTGCAGACGATGGGTTCGCCGGCGACGTTGAACGAGGTGTTGATCAGACACGGGGTGTCGGTGAGTTCGGTGAACCTCCGCAGCAGCGCCGTGAGCCGTGGGGTTCCCTCGTCCGTCAGCGTCTGGATACGGGAGGTTCCGTCCACGTGTACGGCGCCGGGGATGCGGTCCTTGTATGCGTCGCGGACGGGGAAGACGAACGTCATGTACGGGGAACTGGTCTTGCGCCCCATGTCGAAGATCTCCGGCGCCTGCTCCTCGAGGACGAGGGGAGCGAACGGGCGGAAGGGTTCGCGGTGCTTGACCCGGGTGTTGATGATGTCCTTGATGTCACTGAAGCCGGGGTTGGCAAGGATGCTGCGATGCCCCAGTGCGCGTGGCCCGTGCTCGATACGGCCTTCGAACCAGCCGATGACGACCTTCTTCGTCAGCAGCTTCGCCACCTGCTCGATGACCTCGTCATCGTCCAGGCGCAAGACGACGACGCGGCCGGTGAAACCCTCGAGGGCCTCCTCGATCGCGGCCTCGTCGTAGGCCGGCCCCAGATAGGGGGTGACGGGCGCGGAGGCGGCGAGGATGTCCGCGGGGGCGGTGTCGGGGTGGTTCAGCCAGGCGTGGGCCGCGGCTCCGATGGTGATGCCGGTGTCGGAGGCGCCGAAGCTGACCTGCATGTCCTCGAAGCGGGAGCCTTCGAACATCGGCGTGTTGTTCAGGCAGTTCAGGGCGACGCCGCCTTCGAACAACAGCCGGTCGAGATCCGTCCTCTTCTCCAGGTGGTGGACCTGGTGGGCGGTGGCGACGTTCAGCATCTGCTGCGCGGCGGCAGCGACGCGGGCCTTGTATTCGAGGGTGTCTTCGAAGGGTCCGAAGTACTCCTCGAACAGGGCGTCGTGACTGTGGAGGTTGTCGGTCTGAAGGGGCTTGGTGAAGGTGTAGCGGCCGTCGTCGTGCAGCCTCAGAAGGTGCTCGATGAACGGGTTCGGAGTCGGGGGGTCGGTGTATCCGGCCAGGCCCATCACCTTGTACTCGTCGTTGTTGGGGACGAAGCCGAGGAAGCGGGTGATGGAGGAGAACAGGGTGCCGATGGAGTACTGGGCGCCGGTGACGCTGTCGTCGAAGACGGTGATCCGGCCGTCGCGGATCTCGCCCGTCAAGGTCGAGAAGCGTTCGGCGCGGCCGTCGCTGACGAGGAACGCGGAGTCCTTCATGCCGGCGAGGTAGTAGCCGGTCGTGGCGTGGGCCAGGTGGTGGGGAACGAAGCGGACCTTGGCCGGGTCGGGGCGGTGTCCGGTGCGGGCTTCGAAGTCCGCGAGAATCGCTTCGTGGCTGACGACCTGGTCGAACAAGTCGGCCATGTCGGCCATGAGGCGGGTCTTCGCGGCCTGCGGCATCGGCGAGGTGCGGATGCCGTCCAGGATCTCGTTCAGGACCTGGGTGGACCAGTTCCAGGGGAAGCCGAACAGGTCGACGTCATCGAACGTGATCCCGGCTTCCTTCAGGCACCAGTCGATCGCGTTCGCGGGGAAGTCGGTGGTCTTCTTCTCCCGGTTGAGGCGTTCTTCCTCTACCGCGGCGACCAGGCGGCCGTCCACCAGGAGGGCGGCGGCGGCGTCGTGGCCCAAGAGGTAGTGCTTGTTGATGCCGGTCGCACCGAGGCGTTCGGCGAAGAACTCCGACACCCGGCTGAAACCATTACATCCAAGAACAATCACGGCATTCTTTCCTGTTATGGGGCTACTTGGCGATCAGCAGGTCGCGGATCTTCTCCCCGGCCGCGGGTGCCTGGCACAGGCCCGCGCCGGTGAATCCGGCCGCGTACAGGAAGCGGCGGGTGGGGTGTTCGCCGATGAAGGCGGTGTTGTCGGGACTGGCGTCGAAGTCGCCGCTCCACGCGCGATGCAGGCCGATGCCGTCCAACGCGGGGAACAGGGTGCCGAGATGGCCGGCGATCCGGTCGAGCCAGGCTTCGCGCGTTTCGCCGTCCTTGGGTACGCCCATGGCGAGGAGGATGCGGTCCTTCCAGGAGCGGATCCGCAGGCCGGATGCGGCGTGCATCGTCATGGGCATCTCGCGGTGCGGGGAGGGCGGGATGTCGGTGAACAGCATCTCGATCGCGTGGGGTGTCATCGGCAGGTCGACCGATGCCATGGATGCCACCTCGCCGGACCAGGGCCCGGCCGTGCACACAACGCTGTCTGCCTTGATGCTGCCCTGCGGGGTGTGGACGGTGTTGTCGTCGTCGATGCGTGTGACGGGTGTGTGGGTGAACAGACGGGCGCCGTGATTGCGGGCGGCGGCGGCGTAACCGCGGACGATGTCGAGGCCGTCCACGTGGTACGCCTCAGGGGACCAGGCGGCAGCCAGGACGGCGCGCTCGTTGATCAGCGGGTTGAGCTCGGCCGCTTCGCGGGCACCGATCAGGCCGACCTGGACGCCGGCGGCCTGCTGGGCCTGGCGGCCGGCCTCGAATTCGGCGATCTGCTGTTCGTCGGTGAACAGCACCAGGAACCCGAGCCGCTTCAGGCCGAGGGGGACCGCGGTGTGCCGGGCGAATTCGTGATAGGCATGCAGGCTGCGCACGGCCAACTGCCCGGTGCCGGGGTTGCCGGGGAAGTAGGTGCGGACCATGCCCGCGGTGTGCGCGGATGCCCCGCCGCCGAGGCCTCCGCGTTCCAGCAGCACGGTGTCCACGCCGGCTTCGGCGAGGTGGTAGGCGGCGGAGGTTCCGATCACTCCCCCGCCGATGACGACGGCGTCAGCGCGGGCAGGCAGGGCGCTCAAGGTCTTCCTTCTCCTGTGGTGTGGGTTCCGGTGGCGGCGATGAGTGCCGGTGCCGTCGGCTCTTCGACGGGCTCCGCTCCGGGCATGGCTACGCGCCTGCCAGGGCGCCCTGCTGGCGCAGGTGGTCGCCGGTCTCCCACGGGTACAGCTGGAGGTTCCAGCCGCCGAGGCAGTTGATGTAGAGGGCCATCTGGCTGGTGACGGCGTAGAAGTCGTCACGGTCGAGGTCGTCCAGGACGGCGAGGAAGCGCTGGGTGAACGCCCAGAGCTTCTCCAGGCCGCAGTAGCCCAGGAACTCGGCGGGGACGCCGACCAGGAGGCGGGTCATGTGGACGAGGGAGTCCATGGGCATGCCCTGGACGGTGGCGCGGACGAGTCCGCCGTAGGCGGCGTAACCCAGGGGCCGGGTCTCCCCGTTGACGAACAGCAGGGTGGGCAGGACGGTGCCGAAGTTGCCTGCCCGGGAGGGGATGATGCCCTGGTGGAGGTCGTCCAGCTCGGCCGGGGGTGCGAGCCAGATCTTCTCGGTCTCGGCAACGATGTCGGCGATCAGGCGGCCGGCGTCCGTGTTGGTGGCGTGGAGCATCGGGATGCGGTGGCCGCCCGGCTCGCCCGCGCGGCGGACTTCGGCGTGGATCTGCTTCTTCGTGGAGTAGACGGCGTCCCAGATCGCGGCCCCGGCTTCCAGCAGGGCGGGCATGTCCGCCTCACGGATCTGGCCGACGGGGGTGGCGGGCATCGGCTCGGTCAGGGTGCCGTACTTGATGCCCAGGTGCTGCAGACCGGAGCAGAACACGGTGCCGTTGGGGGCCTCGCGCCGGTCGGGGATACGGGTGGTGTGGGGGGTGTGCAGCAGCGTGGGTATCGGCGCCACGTGGTAGAGGTGTTCGCCCGCGATGAGGGCGTGTCCCTGGAGGCTCTGGTAGGGCAGGGACGCCCAGAGGGCGTCGGCGAGTGCCGGGTTGCGGTCGTCAAGGTCGGCGGTGACCGTGATGCCTAGGTCGGGCCAGGAGATCTCGATCTGACGGCCAGGCAGCTTCTCGGACAAGGCTTTCCCCGTTCGTTGGTTCGGCTTGTCCGAGGAGTACATCGCCAACAGGCTTGTTTCAGTCAGGCGTTGAAAACATGAAACCTTGATCAGCCTGAGATCCGTAGTTTGTATGTTCCTACGAAACCGCAGCTCAGGTGGATTGGTGTGCAGCGACCTCGTGGCTCCCGGGCTCCTGCCCCGCTTCCTGAGCCCCCGGTTAGTCCTGCCTTAACGCCACCATAAGGATCTCCCCCACCCGCCTCCAGCAGGCGATTTCACGGCTTCTCAGGGCTAGCTTCGGAACACCCCACGGGTTCCAGCCCCACCGAAGGACCGTCTGTCGAGGAGTTCCGCATGTCCGCTCGCGCCCGCCGCGCGGCCGCCGTCGTCGCCGTACTCGGTCTGCCGCCCGTCGCCCTGACCCTGCTCGCCGCCGCCCCCGCGTCCGCGCACGGTTCGATGGGCGATCCGGTCAGCCGTGTCTCGCAGTGCTACGCGGAGGGGCCGGAGAGCCCGAGGTCGGCCGCGTGCAAGGCGGCCGTGGCGGCCGGCGGCACGCAGGCGCTGTACGACTGGAACGGCATCCGGATCGGCGACGCCGCCGGACGGCACCAGAAGCTGATCCCGGACGGCAAGCTGTGCAGCGCGGACAACGAGGAGTTCAAGGGCCTGGACCTGGCCCGCGCCGACTGGCCGGCGACGAGCGTGCGCAGCGGGCCGTACACCTTCAGGTACCGGGTGACGGCCCCGCACAAAGGGACCTTCAAGGTCTACATCACCAAACCCGGTTACGACCCCGCGAAGCCGCCGGCCTGGGCCGGGCTGGATCTGGAGCACCCGGTGGCGACGGTCACCGACCCGGTCGCCTCGGGTGGCTTCTACACGTTCTCCGGCACGCTTCCCGAGCGGTCCGGCAAGCAGCTGCTGTACGCGATCTGGCAGCGCTCGGACAGCCCGGAGGCGTTCTACTCCTGCTCGGACGTGGACTTCGGCGGTTCCGGTGCGGGAACCGGCACGGGCGCGAGCCCCGCTCCGACCGCCTCCGCGCCCTCCGACCAGCAGATCGCGGCCGGCGCCGGGAAGTCGACGATGCGGCACCACGGCCACGGCGGTGACCGGACGACCGCCCCCGCACCGCAGCCCTCCACCCTGCACACCGACTCCAACGCGCCGAAGGCGGCCGGTGCTTCGAAGGACCTCGCGGAGACCGGCACCTCCCCCGGCACCACGTACGTCGCCATCGGCGGCGCGGCGGCGCTGGCGCTCGGTTCGGCGGCGCTGTTCCTGTCGGTGCGGCGGCGCGCGGCGGATGGCGCCCACCGCCGCTAGACACTCCGCTGGAAGTGCCGCGATGGGCCGTCGGTCGTCCGGCGGCACCATCGTGGCTGGTCGCGCGGTTCCCCGCGCCCCTTCAGGGGGGCTGCCGGGTGTTGAGGGTTCCGGGGCCTGTCCGGCGGCTCAGGTCGGACAGGCCCCGGCGGCACGTCAGCTGAAGGCCGACGCGCAGGTGGTGGCCTTGGCGTGGGGCGGGTCGAGCGCGTTGGCCACCTCGTGGAAGGCGATGCGGTCGAACAGGCCGATCGCGACGTGCTCGGAGAGGTCGAGCGGGCACAGGTCCTGGAGCAGGACGTTGTGGACGTCCGAGCCGCTCAGGTACTGACTCTGCCAGGGCGTGGCCACCTCGTCGTACTTGGTGGCGATGACCGTGTAATGCACTCCGGGGACGGTGTCGCCGTCCGCGTTGAGCTTGGTGAGGAAGCCGGAGCCGGGGATCTGGTCGGCGAGGCCGGGGGTGGTGGCCTTGATGAGGTCCGAGGCGCCGGGGAAGTACGGCAGCAGGCTGGTCAGGCCGCTCAGGGTGGCGCCGTGGTTGTCGGGCGCCAGGCCGACGAGGGCGTTCACCTTGCCTGCTCCGCCGAGGAACTTCAGGTAGTAGCGGGGCATCATGCCGCCCTGGGAGTGCCCGACCAGGTCGGCCTTGGCGGCTCCGGTCGCGGCGAGCACCTTGTCCACGAAGGCCGACAACTGCCCGGCCGACTTGTCGATGGGGCCGAGGCCGTAGAAGAGGGGGACGCCGGTCAGCTGGCCGTAGTCCAGGGAGTAGACGCAGTATCCGCGGTCCTTCAGGTACGGGGCGAGGGAGAGCCAGTTGTCGACCGAGTTGCCCAGGGTGCCGTGCACCAGGACGACCGGACGGGGGTGGTCGGCGGAGGGCTTGCAGGAGAAGTCGTTCCAGCCACTGCTGGGGGCTGAGTCGGCAGCGGCAGCCGTTGCGGCGGGAACAGTGGCGACGGCGGCGGTGAGGAGCAGCGCGGCGAGGGGTCTGAGCGCTCGCTTCCAGGGCAGCATCGTGTGATCTCCTTGCGGCTCAAGGGAGGTGGGGGCCTTACCCTGTGATCCGGATCACGAGGATGCTGTTCACTCGTCAAGTTACGGGCGAGTAGCACACGTGTGAAGTTACGCGTCAGTAAAAACTTTCAGTGATAACCGGATCGCCGCCGAACGCTGATGGAACGTCACCAGGCGGGCCTGATCGGACCACAGGGAGCGATCCGCGCCAAACGCTCCCCCAGCGCGCGGACTTCACCCTCGCCCAGCAGTGCGGCCCAGCCCGCCACGACCTCGGCCGCCGCCTCCTCCGCCGCCCGGGTGCAGGCCCAGCCGCGCTCGGTCAGCACGATCAGCCGGGCCCGCGCGTCCCGCGGATGCGGCCGCCGCTCGGCGTAGCCCTTGCGTACGATCTCGTCCACCAGCTGGCTCGCGGCCTGCTTGGTCACCCCGAGGTGCGCCGCGAGGTCGGTGACGGTGGCCCCGTCCGGGGCGAGCCGCGCGAAGGCGAAGCCGTGGGCCGGCCGCAGGTCGGTGAACCCGCGCGCCACCACCCCGTCATGGATGCGCTGCGTGAGGTCACCGGCGGCGGCGAGCAGGGCGGCGGACAGGGCGATGGCTTCGGAGTTGTGCACGGAGGCAATGAAACACCCTTGACACACTGGTCAAGCAGCTTGACCATATAGTCAAGCCACTTGACCACTTGAACGGAGACCACCGCCATGCCCATCGTCCGCTCGTCCGAGGCCACGACCCATGAGATCCACGGCGCCCGCTTCGTCTCGTACGCCGGCCCGCTCACCGGCAGCAAGGAGCTGTGCGCCTGGCGCGGGGAGATCCCGGCAGGCACCAGGGCACCCGCCCACACCGTCAGCCGCGAGGAGATCATCCACCTGCTCGTGGGCGAACTGCTGATCACCCTCGACGGCCGCACCGACCGCATCGGCGCGGGTGACACGGTGATCGTCAACCCCGGTACGACCCTCGCCGTGGAGAACCCGACCGATCACACCGCGCTGTCCTGGGTCACCACTTCCATCGGCCTCGAGGCGGAGTTTGCGGACGGCACCCGGATCACGCCGCCCTGGGCCAACTGACAGCCGTGGAGCCACCGCCGCGCCCCAGCGTCCCCGGCATCACCGCCCTGGGCCCGAACTTCGCCCGCGCGCGGTCCGCGACCTCCTCGATACGGCGGACCCTGTCGTCCACGGGGTCGAAGGTGAGCTGGTAGGAGGCCTGGTCGGCGGGGGCCAGGCCCTCGGCGCGCAGGGCGAGCGCGCGGACCCGGGCGCGCTGCAGGCCGAGCGCCTCGTACATGCCGTAGGCCGCCCTGGTCAGGGCCGCCGAGTGCGCGGTCGGCTCCTTCAGGGTGCGGCTGCGGGTGGTCGAGGACCGGTCGGCGTAGCGCACGGTGAGGGTCAGGGTCCGGCAGACCTTCTCCACCGCGCGCAACCGAAAGCCCAGCTCCTCGGCGGCGGACAGCAGCGCACGGCGGTGCCGGTCGGGATCCAGCTCGTCGATCTCAAAGGCCCGTTCGGAGACCAGCGACCGCGAGACGGCGTTCGGCACGACCCGGCCCCGGTCGATGCCGCTCGCCTTCGCACGCAGCTCGCGGCCGGCCTTCGCACCGATCAGCCGCTGGAGCGTGGACAGCGGCGCGGCGGCGACCAGGCCCAGGGTGTCCAGGCCGTACTCGCCCAGGGTGCGGGCGGTCGCCGCGCCGACGCCGGGCAGCGCGGACACGGGACGCTCGGCGAGGAACTCCGCGATGCCGTCCGGGTCCTCGGGCACGGCACACGTCACCCCGGGCCGGGCATCGCGCAGCGCCACACGGGCCAGCATCGGCCCCGGACCGGCACCGATCACACAGTCGACGCCGTACCGCGCGAGCGCCCGCACCCGGATCACCGAGGCCAGCTCCACCGCGCTGCGCCCGAAGTACCGCTCGGCACCGCGCAGATCGGCCAGCGCCCCGTCCGGTGGCAGCGCCTGGACGACCGGGGTGAAGTCCTCCAGCAACCCGAGCAGTCCCGGCAGGGCCGCCTCGTACATCGGCGGCAGCTGGAAACGTACGCAGAGAATGGTCATCCCGCACTCCCCGGACTCTGGTGCCACAACTTCCGTACGGCAGCAGGCCCTTGTGCGGCCTCCTGCCCCGCGGGCCGCAGATCGGCCCACGGATGCATCTCGTATCCGGTCGGCAGCTGGATCCGCCGCCCACCGGTCGGATCACCGCCCGCACCCTCGGCCACCGGCTCCGCGAGCCGCGCCGCCACCTCGTCAAGACCGCCCTCGGCACGCAGTTCCACCAGCTCGGCGAGGTTCCAGGCGGCGGACCCCACCACGCTCAGGCTGCGCGGACCACGCCGCTGCACCACTCCGCGCACCAGCAGCAGCCACGAGTGGAAGACGGTGTGGGCACAGGCGTCGTGCGAGTCGTCGAAGAACGCCAGATCGACCAGCCCCGTGCCGTCGTCCAGCGTGGAGAAGATGACCCGCTTGCCGGACCGGATCGGCGGGGTCTGGGTGGCCGCCTTGGCCCCCGCGACCAGCACGGTCTCGCCGTGCCGCAGCTCACGCAGCCGGCGCGCGCAGACCACGCCCAGCTCGTCGAGGAACGTGCGGTAGTCGTCCATCAGGTTGCGCGAGGCGTCCATGGACAGCACGCCCAGCTCGGCGCTGAGCTTCTCCGCCGAGGTGAGGTCGGGCAGCCCGGCCGAGGCGGTCTTGCGGCCGCCGGCGAGGGGGAGCTGACCGCCGCCACCGCCCCGGGAGCCCCGGTGCAGCTCGGTCAGATGCAGCTGCAGATCCCGCCGATTGGCGCCGAAGGCGTCCAAGGCCCCCACCTGGGCAAGCCTTTGAGCCAACGGCCGGCTCGGCCGCGCCCGCTCCCAGAAGTCCACCAGGGAGGAGTACGGCTGCCCGTCCGCGATCCGCCGCGCCTCCGCCTCGCTGATGCCGTGCACATCGCAGAGGGCGAGACGAAGTCCCCACACCCCCGAGGATTCAGACACCAGTTCGATCCTATGTGCGACTCCGGACGCGTTCACGTCCAGCGGCAGGATCGGCACCCCACGCCGCCGCGCGTCGGCCAGCAGCAGCCGCTTCGGGTACATCCCGGGGTCGTGCGTGAGCAGCCCGGCGTAGAAAGCGGCCGGGTGATGGGCCTTCAGCCAGGCCGACTGATACGTCGGCACGGCGAACGCGACGGCGTGCGCCTTGCAGAACCCGTAGGACCCGAACGCCTCCACGATCTCCCAGGTCCGCTGAATCGTTTCCGCCCCATACCCCCTGGCCGCGGCCTGCTGCGCGAACCACACCTTGATCCGCCCCTGCGACTCCGGGTCGGACAGCCCCCGCCGCACCCGGTCGGCCTCACCCCGCCCGCACCCGGTCATGACGGCGACGATGTCGATGACCTGCTCGTGGAAGACGACGACCCCGTACGTCTCCTTCAGCGGCCGCTCCAGATCCGGGTGCGGGTAGCGGATGGGCGCCCGCCCGTGCCGCGCCTCGATGAACGGCCGCACCATGTCGGCGGCGACGGGCCCGGGCCGGAACAGCGAAATATCCACGACGAGATCATGAAAGGTGCTCGGCTGCAGCCGCCCCACCAGATCCCGCTGGCCGGGCGACTCGATCTGGAAGCAGCCCAGCGTCTCGGTGGACCGGATCAGCCGATACGTCTCCACATCCCCCGCCGGCAACGCGTCCAGATCGATCCGCTCGCCCGTCACCCGCTCCACCTCGGCCACCGCGTGCGCCATGGCCGACTGCATCCGCACACCCAGCACATCGAGCTTGAGCAGCCCGAGGTCCTCCACGTCCTCCTTGTCGAACTGCGACATCGGCAGCCCCTCGCCGCTGGTCGGCACCACCGGCGTACGGGCCAGGAGGGAGGCGTCGGACAGCAGCACCCCGCACGGATGCATGGCGACCCCACGCGGCAGGGCGTCGAGCGCCTCGACGAGCTCCCACAGCCTGCCGTACCGCCGCTTCTCCCCCGCCAGCTCCTTCAGCTCGGGCAGCTCCTCCAGCGCCGCGCGGGCGTCCCGCGCCCGGATGTGCGGAAAGGACTTGGCCAGCCGATCGATCTCGGCCGGGTCCATGGACAGGGCGGCACCCACGTCCCGGATCGCATGCCGCACCCGATAGGTCTCCGGCATGGAGACGGTCGCGACCCGCTCCTCACCGAACCGCCCGATGATCGCCCGGTACACCTCGAGCCGCCGCGCGGACTCCACATCGATGTCGATATCGGGCAGCACCACACGCTCCCTGGAGAGGAAGCGCTCCATCAGCAGCCCGTGCTCGATCGGATCGGCGTGCGCGATACCCAGGAGGTGGTTGACGAGGGAGCCCGCACCGGAACCACGAGCGGCCACCCGGATCCCCATCTGCCGTACATCGTCGACGACCCGAGCGACCGTCAGAAAGTAGGAAGCGAACCCGTGGTGGCCGATGATGTCCAGCTCGTGGTGCATCCGCTCCCAGTACGCACGCCTCCCGCCGTACCCGAGCCGCACCATCCCCGCCACCGCCCGAGAGGCGAGCGCCCGCTGGGCGGTGCGCCGCCCGGCCCCCACCAGATGCGCCTCGGGAAAGTGAACGGTCCCGATGCCGAGATCCCCTTCGGGATCGACCCGGCACTCGGCGGCCGTGGCCAGGGTCTGCTCCAGCAGCCGATGGGCGGTGTCCCGCCGGTACCCGGCAGCCTCCACGACCCGCTCGGCCACCTGGAACATGGCGGCCGCGTCCTTGAGCCAGGCCTCTCCGGAGTCCAGCTCCTTGGCCGGGTCGATCGGAACCAGCCGCCGCGCGGCATCCAGCACGTCGGCGACAGGGCCCGCCCCCGGATCGGCGTACCGGACGGCATTGCTGAGCACCGGCCGCACCCCCTGCTCGGCGGCGAAGCCGACGGTACGGGCGGCAAGCCGCAGGGAACCGGGCCCGGTACCCATGCGCCCGTGCCAGAGGGCCTCCAGCCGCACCGCGTCGCCGTAGACCTCACGCCAGGGGGCGAGGAGCTCGGCCGCACGGTCGGGGCGGCCCGCGGCCAGGGCTCGGCCGACGTCGGAGGCGGGGCCGAGCAGAACGATCAGACCGTCGCCGTGGTTGTCGGGCCAGGACAGCACGGGGGCGTCCGCGCTCCGGTGCGCCGCCGTGACGAGCCGGCACAGGTCGGCCCAGCCCCGGGCGCCGTCCCGGGCGAGGAAGGTGACCCGGGGTGTCGACTCGTCGATGAAGGCACCGCCGCGGACCGGGGTGCGGCGCCTTTCCCGTCGTAGGAGCGCTTCCATGGGAGCCGCCGCGAGGTTCACCCCGAAGAGCGGCCGGATTCCGGACGTCGCGCACGCCTTGGCGAAGCGGACGCTGCCGGCGAGGGTGTCGCGATCAGTGAGGGCAAGCACATCCATCCCCCGGTCCGAGGCGCGCTCGGCCAGCCGCTCCGGATGGGATGCCCCGTACCTCAGGGAGAACCCGGAGACGGTGTGCAGATGCGCGAAGCCCGGCACACCCACCTCCCGCACTCGTGAGCCCCGAACGGCTCTCGAACATCAGTTCCCTACTTCCGCCTCCACCATACCCCCATTCCCGAACACGTGTGCGACATCCGTTCGACGGCTTCCCACCTGCGCAAACACCCCGCAGCCGGTGCCGCAGGCATGGCGAAGCCCCGCCCCCCTCGGGACGGGGCTCCACCGGACCACATCAGCCGATCTGCGCCCCCGTAGCGGACAGCGCGGCGGTGACCGGCTGGAAGAACGTCTCCCCACCGGAGGTGCAGTCACCACTGCCGCCGGACGTCAGCCCGATGGCATCGCTCCCGGAGAACAGCGAGCCCCCGCTGTCGCCGGGCTCGGCGCACACGTTCGTCTGGATGAGACCGCTGACGGTCCCCTCCTGATAGTTCACCGTGGCGTTCAGCCCGGTGACCGTACCGTCGTGCACCTGGGTCGTGGACCCACTGCGCGTCACCTTCATCCCCACCGTCGCCTCGGCGGCACCGGTGATCTTCTGGGTGGACCCGTTGTACAGGTCGACCTCGCTCGGGTGATCCACCGAAGCCGTGTACTTCACCAGACCGAAGTCGGTCCCCGGGAAGTGCGACTCCGCGTTCTGCCCGATCTCCTTACCGCTGGAGTCCGACCAGGAGGTGATCGCCGCGGTGCAGTGCCCGGCGGTCAGGAAGTACGGCTGCCCGTCCTTGACCACGTTGAACCCGAGCGAGCAACGCCCACCGGACCCGCTGATCGCGTCACCGCCGGCGATGAAGGGCTTGAACTCCCCCTTCGACCGCTTCAGCTCCGCCTTTCCGCCCAGCCCGTCGACCACCTTGCTCAGCTTGGCCCACTCCGCGCCGGAAACCGTCTTGTCGGCCGTGACGACGACCTTGTTGCCGACCGGGTCGGTCGCCCACGACGTCCCCGGAATGGTCGCGTCCTTCTTCAGCGTCGTCCGCGCAGCGTCGAGCGCGGCGAGCGAGTTGGTGACGAGTCTCGCCTTGGCCCCGGCCGCCCGAACGGCGTTCACGGCACTCTGGTCGAGCACGTTGACGACGAGGCTCTTGGCCGAGGCGTCGTAGTAGCTGCCCGCAGCCTCGGACCCGAGGCGGCTCAGCAGCGTGGAGGCGAGGTTTCCGGCCGCCGGGGCGGACAGGACCTTCAGCTCCGGAGCCGGCTTCGCAGGCTCACTGGCGTTCGCATTCTGCAAGGTGACACCCGCGGCGACCAGCGCGGCGATTCCCGCGCCGGCCATGGCGACCCGCCGCCTGGGTATGCGTCGGTGCTTCAACTCACGTCCTCCTGTGGGGGGATGGTCCGCGAGTTGTGGGGACTCGACAGACCGGAAGGCTGGTTGACGAGGGCCTACTCTTCCGAATGGCACAGGGAGCACACAAGGTTGACTTCAGGACGCGCGTAGCGGGAGCTCACACACGCCCCTCTATTTGACCGTGCACAGTCATGCCAGGAAATTTCGCACAGCAAACACGAGACGCAAGTAACCCACGCCGGACGGTGACGACAGCGCCTGGCCGAAACCAAACGCACCAGACCCAACAGGAAGCCCCCGCACACCACATGGCATGCGGGGGCTCCGAGAAGGCCGGGGGCCCAGAGCCGGACCCGGCCGGAGCAGGACGCGCTACGGCAGCGTGACCCCGTAGTAGCTCAGCGCCTCGGTCACCGGCTGGAAGAACGTCGTACCACCGGAGGTGCAGTCACCACTGCCCCCGGAGGTCAGCCCGTACGCCACGGTCCCCGCGTACAGCGGACCACCGCTGTCGCCGCCCTCGGCGCACACCGTGGTCTGGATCAGCCCGTAGACGATGTCACCGCCGCCGTAGTTGACGGTGGCGTTCAGCGCGGTGACCCGCCCGCTGTGCGTACCGGTGGTGGAACCGCGCCGGTACACGGTCGTGCCCACGGACGGCGTGGCCGCGCTGGTGATGGACTGGCCGCCCACGGAACTGGGGTGCGAGATCGAGGAGTTGGTGTACCGCACCAGGGCGAAGTCGTTGCCCGGGAAGCTGTAATTGACATTGGTGCCGAGCACCGTGCTGTGGCTGGAGTTGCTGTACCAGGTGGAGGCCACCTGGCCGCAGTGCCCGGCGGTGAGGAAGTAGTACGTGCTGCCGCTGTGCACGTTGAAGCCGAGCGAGCAGCGGTAGGAGCCGCCGTAGATGGCGTCGCCGCCGCTGATCAGCTTGCTGAACCTGCCGGGGGTGTGCTTGATGGTGAGCGCACCCGCCTCGGTGCCGGCCTGCTTCTTGATCTTGGCGATCTGGGCCGGGGAGACCCTGCTGTCGACGGTGAGGACGACACGGTTGGTCTTGCTATCCACGGCCCAGGCGGTACCGGGCACGTCGGCCTTCAGGACGGAGTCGCTCGCCTTGGCGAGCTGGGTTGCGCTGAACCTGCCGTCGTCGCTGGCGTTCGCGGTGGGGGCGGCGAACGCGGCTGCGGCGAGCAAGCCGGTGGCCACGGCGATCAGCCGGGTCCGTCTCGCAGTGCCCTTACGGGGAGTGATGCGCTTGATCCTCACTTTTCGTTCCCTCCCAGGGAAGTCGGGGGCCCGCGTGGGGTCGGGGCCCGTGAGTCGCAGCCAGGGGGGCCGCCGGATTCCGAACACGCATGCCCCCTGGCAAGCGCTGAGGGGGAGTATTCGGCCGAACGACCGGTCGCCACAAGGGTGCCTTTCGGTCGTCGGACTTTGAACCACTCTTACGCACCAGCCCTTGACATCGGCTCAGCACACGCTGACACCAGCCCGACATATCTGACAATCAGCCAAACGCACGCTCCCCCGCCTCGATCGCCACATCCAGGGTGTTGCCGGGCGGCGGGAAGGGGCAGATGAAGTGGTCGGAGAAGGCGCACGGCGGGAGTTGGGCACGGTTGAAGTCGACGGTCGTACGCCCCTCGGCGTCCGGCACGGCCGGGTAGAGGAAGCGGAACCGGAAACTGGTGTCGCCGCTGGTGGCGTCGGCGAACACCGCCCACAGCAGCCCGTCGCCCTGCCGCGCCACCTGCAGCGCCAGGTCCTGCCGGTCCAGCGTGAAAGCGAGCTCACCGGCGAGGGCGAGCCCCCGCTCGCGCCCGTCCGCGTTGCCGACCCGCACGACACGGGTGTCGTCGTACGGCGTGAAACGCCCCGGCACCGACCAGCGGGGGTCGTACAGGGTGGCCTCGATGCCCCTGAAGGCGCGCCGGGCCGCGGACTCCGGGTCGAAGACCCGCACGCCCCACACCCCCTCGCGGACCAGCACGACCAGCCGCTTCTCCCCCAGCGCGACCCGCGCCTCGGTCTCCGGCCCGCGATCGGCGGCGAGCCGGATGTCACCCGCGAAGGGCCGCCCGTCCACGCTCAGACCGTCGGCGTCGCCGGCGGTCAGTACGATCCCGTCGGCATCCACCACCCAGATCCCGGGAATGTCCGGAAGTAGCCCGTCCGGATAATCCTCGACCCAGTACGTGGCGGTCAGCGCGAGCGGCCCGTAGGGCGCGGAGACCTCTTCCAGGCGCTCTTCGTGCCACTGCTTCCACAGCTCGGAGTCATCCGTCGACATACCGAATATCCCTTTCGCCTGCACATTTTCTCCACATAACCGATCAACTCTGCTCTATCGGCCGGGGAAGCCCGAGATGGGAGCGAAGAGTGCTGCCCCCGTATTCCGCGCGCAGCGCACCGCGCTCCTGGAGCAGCGGCACCACCCGGTCCACGAACTCCTCCAGCCCGTCCGCGAGCTGGGGAAGCAGCAGGAAACCGTCGGCGGCCCCCTCCCGTACATACCGGTGCAGCTCGGCGGCGACCGCGTCGGGCGTGCCGACGAAGGACTGCCGCCCGCTCGCCTCGATCACGGTCTCCCGGATGGACAGCCCCTTCTCCCGCGCGAGCGCCCACCACCGCTCGGCGAGCGCGACGGTGTCGCGCTCCCGGCCACCCCGGCTGCGCGGAGCGGTCTCGGGCAAGGGGCCGTCGGGATCGCATCCGGACAGGTCCACACCCCAGATCCGCTCCAGCGCGAACAGCGCGTACTGCGGGGTGATCCGCTGCCGGCGCATCCCGGCGGCCCGCTCCTGCGCCTCGGCGGCGGTGTCCCCGAGAACGACGGTGACACCGGGCATGACCTTCAGGTCCTCCGGCGCGCGGCCGTGTTCCCCGAGCCGCCGTTTGACGTCGGCGCAGCGGACGCGGGCCGCCTCCGGCGGGCCGTGCCCGACGAGGAGCACATCGGCCGAGGCGGCGGCCAGCTCCCGCGCCCCCTCGGACTCCCCCGTCTGAATGATCACGGGCTGCCCCTGCTCGGAGCGGGGCAGCCCGAACTCGCCCGCGATGTCGAGGTACCGGCCCCGGTACGCGAACGGCCGCGGCACCCCGTCGGGTGTCCAGGAGTTCCACAACTTCCGTACCACGTCGACGACTTCACCGGCCCGGGCGGCCTCGGCCGCCTCGGTACGACCGCCGGAACGGAAGTTCTCCCCGGCGCGGGCGTCCCCCGCCGCCGCGTGCCAGGCCGCCCGGCCGGCGCTGAGCTGGTCCAGGGTGGCGAGGCGGCGGGCGAGTTCGTACGGCTCGCCGAACGTGGTGTTCACGGTGGCGGCGAGCCCGAGCCGGTCGGTGACCCCGGCGAGCGCGTTCAGCACGGCGACCGGCTCCGGCCGTCCCACCGGATCCAGCTCGTGCAGCCGCCCCCGGTACTCGGGCAGCCGCAGCGCCTCGTCGAGCAGCAGGAAGTCGAACCGCCCCCGCTCGGCGGCGCGCGCGAGGCGTTCGTAGGAGGGGAACCCGATCTGCGAGCCGGCCTGCGGATCGGTCCACATGGTGGTGTCGTCGGCGGCCGGGAACCGGACCGCGAGATGCATCTGCCGTCGTACGGTCATGACGTTCCCCCGGTCATGACGTTCCTCCCGGTCACGGCGTACCGGTTGGCGGGCCGGGCGAGGCCCAGGTGCTCGCGCAGGGTGCTGCCCGGATAGAAGGTGCGGAACAGACCGCGGTGCTGGAGCAGCGCCACCGTCCCGTTGACCAGCCGCTCCAGGTCACGGCGCGGCTCGACGGGCACGAGGTGGAAGCCGTCGGTGACACCGTCGGCGTGCCAGCCGGCGACCAGCTCGGCGAGGTCGACCGGGCCGCCCCGGTACAGCGGCCCCCGAGCGGTCGGCCGCGGGCCCCCGCCGCCGTGTCCGGGCTCGGCCGCGTGCTCCCCGTCGCCCAGGTCGACCAGCAGGCTCACCAGGATCCGCACGGTGTCCGGGTCCCGCCCGAACTCCGCGGCCCGGGAGCGCAGTTCGTCGCGTGCGGCAGCGGCCCGCTCCGGGGTCGCGGCGCGGACCAGGGCCACGTCCGCGTGCCGGGCGGCGACGGTACGGGCCTGGCTCTCGGTGGCGTCGACCACGCGGACCGGGTGGCCCTGCGGTGGCCGGGGCACGGTCGAGGGGCCCCGGACGGAGAAGGCGCTGCCGGTGAAGTCGACGTGGTGCAGCTTGTCCCGGTCCAGGAATCGGCCCGTCGGCACATCCCGGATCTCGGCGCCGTCCTCCCAGCTGTCCCACAGCCGCGCGGCCACGTCGGCGACTTCACCGGCCTCCTGCCACAGCGCCGGGACAGGCGCCGGGTCGCGGCGGCCGAAGAGCCGGGCCTCCTCCTCGCCGGCGGACACCTCGATCCGCCAGCCGGCCCGCCCACGGCTGACCCAGTCCAGCGTCGCCACCGCTGCCTGCACCGCGAAGGGCTCGGTGTGGGTGGTGGTGACGGTCGGGACCAGGCCGATGCGCCGGGTCGCGGGCGCCACCCGGGACAGCACGCAGAGGGCATCGGGCCCGGGCCGGGCGAAGGAGTCGTCCAGCGTCACGAAGTCCAGCCCACCGCGCTCGGCGAGCCGGACCAGCTCGACGTACGGCTCGGCACCGAAACAGTCCGGCAGATCGACGGCGGCGGCGAGATGCGGCAGTCCACGGCCGTACGAGGCAGCCATCCCTCACAGCACCTTCGCCAGGAACGACCGTGTCCGCTCCTCCCGCGGAGCGCCGAGCACCTCGCCCGGTGGCCCCTGTTCGACGATCCTGCCGTCGGCCATGAACACCACGGTGTCGGCTACCTCGCGGGCGAACGCGATCTCGTGTGTGACGACGATCATCGTGGTGCCCTGGGCGGCCAGGTCCCGGATGACGTCGAGGACTTCACCGACCAGCTCGGGATCGAGCGCCGAGGTCGGCTCGTCGAACAACAGCAGCCTCGGCTCCAGCGCGAGCGCCCGCGCGATGGCCACGCGCTGCTGCTGCCCACCCGACAACTGCCGCGGATAGGCATCGGCCTTGTCGCCCAGCCCCACCCGTTCCAGCAGCCGGCGCGCCTCGGACACCGCCTCCTTCCGGGGCCGTTTCAGCGCGGACACCGGCGCCTCGACGACGTTGTCCAAGACCGTGAGGTGCGCAAAGAGGTTGAAGTTCTGGAAGACGAACCCGATCCGGGTGCGCTGGCGCAGCACCTCGCGCTCGGGCAGCTCGTACAGCTTGTCCCCGGCGCGCCGGTACCCCATCAGCGAGCCGTCGACGCGGATCTGGCCCCGGTCGGCCTTCTCCAGATGGTTGATGGTGCGCAGGAGCGTGGACTTGCCGGAGCCGGAGGGACCGAGCACGACGGTGACCTCACCGGTGCGCACCTGGAGATCGATGCCCTTGAGGACGTCGAGCGAGCCGAAGCTCTTGTGGACCGACCTGATGTCGACCATGAGGCTCATCGCGTAGGTTCCCTTTCGAGTGAGGCGCCCAGGAAGGCGAGCACCGCCCGGGCGGTGGCGTCGTTCTGCCGGAACGCGGCCCCGCCGGTGCGCGGCCGGGTGAAGGCGCCGGGGGTGCGGGCATCGGTGTACGGGCCGAGCGCGAAGCGCCGGGGATGGGGGCGCCCGGCGCCGTCGAGGATCCGGCCGTCGCCGGGGTCGACCCGGAGCAGTCCGTCGGGGGTCTCGGCGGCGCCGTCGGCGTGCAGCTCGCGCAGCAGGCTGTCGCGGGCCCGCCCGACGGTGGGCTCGGGCAGCCGGGCCTCGACCAGCGCCCGGGCCTCGGCCCGGAAGCCCGGCACGGTCGGACTGGTGGCCCGGAACACCCCGTCCTCGGCGGTGACGGTCATGTCGGCGCCGACGAACCGGAGCAGTCCGGCCCGGGACAGCGCGAGCATCTGCCGCAGCCGGGGTCCGGGCGGCCCGGACGCCAGGTAGCTGAAGAACCCGTGCCACCAGGGGCCGATGTTCCCCAGCCGCACGAGCTGCCCGTAGACGGAGAGCAGCCCGAGAAAGACCCCCAGGTCGGCGCTGTACGAGGAGTCGTGCCGGCGCCGCAGATCGGCATCGATGTACGCCCGCATTCCCTCCTGGAAGTCCTCGTGGGAGGCGTGTCGCACCCCGTCGAGCGGGTGGTCGAGCGCGGCGAGGTCGAGGCGGTCGGCCGGGTCCGGTACGGCGGCGGCGACGAGCGCCCGGGTCTCGGCGAGGTCGCCGGCGGCCGCGTACTTCTCCTCGAAGTCGGCCCAGTTCATCGCCGTACGTCCGGCGTGGGCGGTGAACAACCGGTGGTAGTGGGCGAAGCCCAGCTCCTTCTCCACCAGCGGCCACACATCGCGCCGGAAGTCGAAGCCCTCCGGCCCGGCCGGCAGCGCCGCGATCTCGGCCGGTCCGAGGAAGCGGGGCAGCGGGGGCCGGTCGCCGGTCCAGTCGTAGCCGATCTTCGAGTGGTACGGCACTCCGCGCCGCGAGCCGACGTAGAGCACCGGCTCCCGTCCCGAAGGCAGGTAGGTGTCGCCCTCGTACCGCCCGCCGCGGCCCTCGGTGAGCAGCACCATCAGGTCGACGAAGGCCAGCCCGAAGCCCCGTACGAGGACGGGTTCGCCGGGCTTCAGCGGGGACAGGTCGCTGTCGGCGGTGAAGTCGGGCGGCAGGTGGACGAGGCCGTGCGCACGGGCGTATGTGCTCAACTCCCTCTGTTCTCCGTCGGGTTCGGCGTCCAGGTGGCCGAGCGCGAGGATCACCAGGTCGGCGGGGAGGGGACGCGGCAGGCCCTCCAGCCACACCTGCTGGCGGCCCTCGCGGGGGCCGCTGATCCGCAGGGCGCGCCGGGGGTGGTGGTGGACGGTGACGCCGGGCGGCAGGTCGGCGCGGGCCCGCTCGTACACCCAGCGCAGATAGCGGCCCTGGAGCTGCCGGTCGGCGAAGGTGCCGCCGTCCAGCCCGGCCCACTCGTGCAGGGTGGGACCCTCGCGCACCGGGCCGTCCATGAGCACCGTCTCGTCGGTGAACATGGTGACGTCCTCGGCGTGCGAGTTCATCCACAGCAGGGGCGACTGCTCCTGGCGCCAGATGCGGCCGCCGCCCGGTGGATGGGGGTCGACCAGATGGATGTCGAGGCCCGAACCGGCGTACAGCTCGGGGGCGTTGGCGGCGATACGTTCCAGCAGTCCGGTCCCCCGCGGCCCGGCTCCCACGATCACCAGCTGCGGCCTCATCGGGTGTGCTCCGTGCCGCGGGCGTAGTACTTCTCGACGTAAGTCTGGCCGAGGCCGAGCAGCGAGGTGACGACCGCGTACCAGAGGGTCGCGACCATCAGCAGCGGGATCACCCGGTAGGTGCGGTGGTAGATCAACTGGGCGGAGAACAGCAGGTCGTTGACGGCGATGACGCTGACGATCGAGGTGCCCTTGAGGGTGCCGACGAGCATGTTGCCGGCGGGCGGCACGATGGCGCGCATCGCCTGCGGCAGCACGATCCGCCACCAGCGCCGCGACCGGCTCAGGCCCAGCGCCTGGGCGGCCTCGATCTGCCCGCGGTCCACGGAGAGGATGCCGGCCCGGACGACCTCGGCGGCGAAGGCGGCCTCGTGCAGGGTGAGGCCGACGATCGCGACGGCGACCGGGGCGAGCAGGTCGACGGTCTTCACGCCGAACAGCTGCGGGTACAGCGCACCGATGTTGAACCACAGCAGCAGCTGCACCAGGATCGGGATCGACCGGAACAGCCACACGTAGCCCCAACTGACCGCCCTCAGCACGGGGTTGGCGGAGAGCCGGAACGCGGCGAGCAGGGTCCCGAGGGCGAAGCCGAGGACCATCACCACGGCGGTCAGCCACAGCGTGAGCCACAGTCCGCGCAGGATGGAGCCGGAGGTGAAGTAGTCGGCGACGACGTCCCACTGGAACGCCTTGTTGCGCAGGACGGAGTTGACGGCGATCCCGAGCAGCACGAGGACGACGACGGCCGCCGCCCACTGGCCGTAGCGGCGCCGCGGAACGATCCGCGGGGAGTCGGCGGGCTCGGGTATCTCCGGCGCCGTGGGGACTTTGGCGAGGGTGTCGGATGACATGCGAAGGCTCCATGACGTGAAGAGTCAGGGGTGGTGCCTTCACACGGCCGAGCCCCTCAGCAGGGCCGCCCACCGAGAGTACGTGGGCGTTTCGGTGCACTGTCAAGGCTGTCCGAACTGTGAGCCGTACGTCTCAAGTCAGTTGACGCAGAACCGGATGCCTGTTCCACTTGGCCCATGCATCCACAGCAGTGGCTGGTCACCCGCTCCCACATCGACTTCGGTCGCGTGTGGTCCTGTTCCTGTTGAGCTGACCCCCTGCGCGCGCCTGCCGTCCGGCGGGCGCCCTTCTCGCGTTCTCCCGCTTCTTACGTCACGCCTTCACACGCGCACCCCCCTCCCTCACGCCGTGCACCCTTTTCGCTCCAGGAGATCGCCCACCGATGCGTACGCGTCTTTTCAGACCCTTTGTCGCCATGACGTCCGCTGCCCTGCTCCTCGCCGCCTGCGGCTCGGGCAGCACGGACGCGCCCGACAAAGTACCCACCACGGACGTCGTCTCCGCCGAGAAGAAGGACGAGGCGGCGGCGAAGTTGCTGCCGCCCGGCACCACCCGCCTCACCGTCGCGATCAGCGTCGGCGGCACCCCGCCGGGCACCACCTACCTCTCCGACGGCAAGACACTGACCGGCCAGGACGTCGACTTCACCAAGGCGGTCGCCAAGGTGCTCGGCATCAGAGCGACGGTGGAGCAGGCGAGCTTCGAGGCGATCCTGCCGGCGCTGGACAGCGGCAAGTACGACTTCGGCGCGAGCAACTTCGGCGTCACGAACGAGCGGCGCAAGACCATCGACTTCGTCACCTACGTCAACGACGGCCAGGGCTTCGCCGCCCGCAAGGACAGCAAGCTCTCGACGATCAGCGACCTCGGGCAACTGTGTGGCCTCAACGTCGCGACCGGCGCCGGCACGACCTTCGAGGCCACGCTGGAGGAGAACAAGCACGTGTGCACCGACGGGGGCAAGAAGCCGTACCAGGTGCAGACGTACGCCGAGCAGAGCGCGATCTGGTCCTCGGTGCAGCAGGGCCGCAGCGACGTGGTGATGTCCACGATCAACGGCCTGCGCTACGCCGTGGCCCACCAGCCGGGCCTGAAGTTCCTGAACGAATTCCACCGCCTGGACGTGGGCTTCGCCTTCAAGAAGGGCACCCGGCTGGCGCCCGCCTTCCAGGCGGCGGTGAACAGGCTGATCGCGGACGGCACGTACGGCAGGATTCTGAAGAAGTGGGGGACGACGGGTTCGGCGATCGCCAGGTCGCGGATCTCTCCGCCCGAGCTGAAGAACTGAAGGGCGCGGTTACAGCCCGCAGTCACAGCACGAGCAGCACTCACAGCACTCGCAGCACTGGCAGGCCTCGCAGCACGACAGGTCGCAGTCGCAGTCACAGTCGGAGCAGCAGCCCTCGCGCTTCTTGCGCGACCAGGGGCCCTCGTACTCGTCGGCGCAGCACACCTTGCAGGTGCAGCACAGGCCGAGGGCGGCCGCGCAGCCGGCCCAGAAGCCCCGCTTGTCCGGGTGCGGCGGCTGCCCGCCGGAGGGGTTGCCGTACGGGTGGCCCGGCGCGTTCGGCGCGTGGTGACCGGGCGGCGGACCGAACGAGGCCTCGGGCGCGTGTCCGCACGAGCGCGTGCCGAAGGCGCGGTCCACGGAGCGTTCCAGCTCGTGCACGAGCAGCAGGTGGACCAGCTTGCCGTCGGCGAACTCGGCCTCCCGCAGCGCAAGCCGAATGCCGCGCAGCGCGTCGTCGGCCAGCCTGCGGGCCTCTGCCCGCGACGTCCCCGTGGCGGTCAGCGGATTCCACGCGCCCGTTGCGGCGTCGGCTTCCTGGTCCTCCACGGCGTCCAGCAGATGTGCGAGCCGGCCGAAGAGCCGGCCGGCCTCCGCGAGCGGCTGTGCGTTGCCCGCCCGGCCGGCCAGCACCGCGGTGTGCGCGAAGGCGGCCGCGGTCGCGGTCTCGGTCGGCTCGGTGACCGTCAGGATCGGGGTGCCGTACCCGGCGAGGGTCTCCAGGCCCAGTTGCCGGTCGACAGCCTCGACGAGGACGCCGGTGTCGAAGCCGACCGCGGCACCGCTGTGGGCGCCGGCCTTCCCCCAGCCCGCGGCGACCCGGCGCGCGGCGGCGGCCATGGGCCGGCGGGCCAGCAGCCCGTCCCGGTCGGCGACATGGTCGCGCACCTTCGCCGAGGCGAGCACCAGCGAGACGGCGGCGGCGAGCCGCGCGCCCTGGCCCTGGGCGACGGACGCCGTACGCATCCCGCGCAGCGCGCACGGACCGGCCGTTCGGCGGCCGTCGGCGGTCGTCCCGGTCTGAGCCTCCGTCAGAACCGAGATGAGAAGTCCGTCATAGTTCGTTACGATCCGCGCGAACTGGCCGTGATCCCGGCGCAGGGCGAGACAGAGCCCGCACAAATGCGCAAGCCACTGGGCCTTGAGGCGCTCACCGAGCCGATGAGAACACGGTCTGACGATTCCGAACACGACGATCCCCCGTGATGTGGTACGACGTTGGCGTTCACCCGTACGCAGTGAGCATCACCCATCCGCCTCCGACAATCATATTTCACTCTCAGTCAGCAGCCGTATGAGTCACGACCCTTGGGGCACAAGGGCTCTCGACGGATCGGCTGTGCACCAGTACCGTCACAAACCCCCCGCGCGGCGTCTATCCACTTGGCGCGCCGTCCGCATCATGGATGACCATAGGGATGCGGAAAGCAAGAAGGACCGCTGTGAGAGGAGGCGTCCATGGGATCGGTACGCAAGGCGAGTGCGTGGCTCGGCCTCGTCGACGACAACGATGACGAGCGCTACTACGACGACGAGTACGCCGAGGGCACAGAGTCCGAGGGCGCCTGGGTCACGGACCCCCGGGTGAAGGTGGCCACGGACACGGCCGAGGAGAAGGGCCGCCGGATCGCCACGGTCACCCCGGACGGTTTCCGGGACGCCCGCGCCATCGGCGAGCTGTTCCGGGACGGTGTCCCGGTCATCATGAACCTCACGGCGATGGAGCCCGCCGACGCCAAGCGCGTGGTGGACTTCGCCGCGGGGCTCATCTTCGGTCTGCGCGGCTCGATCGACCGGGTGTCCAACCGGGTGTTCCTGCTGACGCCCGCCGACACGGAGATCATCAGCGGTGAGGCGTCCGCCCACCGCGACGACGGCTTCTTCAACCAGAGCTGAGGCAGGGCCGCTCACCGGCCCCGCCTCCCCCCGGGGATCAGCGGAAGGCGTCGAGCCCGGTGAGCGCCTTGCCCAGCACGAGCTGGTGCATCTCGACGGTGCCCTCATAGGTGAGCACCGATTCCAGGTTGGTCGCGTGCCGCATCACCGGGTACTCCAGGGAGATCCCGTTGGCACCGAGAATCGTCCGCGCCGTACGGCAGATCTCGATCGCCTCGCGGACGTTGTTGAGCTTGCCGAAGCTGACCTGCTCGGGGCGCAGGCGGCCGGCGTCCATCCGCCGCCCGAGATGATGGGCGAGCAGGATCCCCTTGTGCAGTTCCACAGCCATGTCGGCGAGCTTGGCCTGGGTGAGCTGGAAGCCTCCGATGGGCCGCCCGAACTGCTCCCGCGTCTTCGCGTAGTCCAGCGCCGCCTCGAAACTGCTGCGCGCCGCACCCATCGCGCCCCAGACGATGCCGTACCGGGCGTGGGACAGACAGCCGAGCGGTCCGCGCAGTCCCGTGACCTCCGGGAGTACGGCCGTGGCGGGCAGTCGTACGTCGTCCAGCACCAACTCGCTGGTGACAGAGGCGCGCAGGGACCACTTGTGCTTGATCTCGGGCGCCGAGAAGCCGGGGGTGTCGGAGGGGACGACGAAGCCGCGGATCCCTTCCTCCGTCTGCACCCAGACGACCGCCACCCCGGCGACCGACCCGTTGGTGATCCACATCTTGCGGCCGTTGAGCACCCAGTCTCCCCCGCCGTCGCGCTTGGCGTGGGTGCGCATGGAGGCGGGGTCGGAGCCGTGGTCGGGCTCGGTCAGCCCGAAGCAGCCGATCACCTCGCCGGACGCCATCCGCGGCAGCCACTGGAGCTTCTGCTCCTCGCTGCCGAACCGGTGGATCGCGTACATGGCGAGGGAGCCCTGCACGGAGACCAGGGACCGGATGCCGGAGTCCGCCGCCTCCAGTTCCAGGCAGGCCAGGCCGTACTGCACGGCCGTGGCGCCCGCGCAGCCGTACCCGGTCAGGGACATGCCGAGGGCGCCGAGGGAGCCGAGTTCGCGGGCGAGGTCCCGGATGCCGGGCAGCTCGCCCTTCTCGTACCAGTCGGCGACGTACGGCAGCACGCGGTCGCTGGCCCAGCTGCGGACGGTGTCGCGGACCGCCAGGTCCTCCGGTTCCAGCAGGTCGTCGATCCCGAGCGGGTCGGCGGGATCGAAGGGGGGCAACTTCGAGGACGCGGACATGGGACACCCTCCGGCACACGGGAACTCGGCGAAAACTAGCACCGCTAGTCAGATGTGCCGCCGACGTTACGGTGCGCCGTCCCGCACGTCCAGTACGTCAGGCCGAGACGCGGGGCTCCGCCACTTCCCTCGGTGCGGGCAGCTCCACCGCCGCCACCGGCTCGCCGCACTGCATGACCCGCGGCAGCCGCAGCGCCATCACCGCGCCCAGCAGCAACAGCCCCGCGCTCACCAGCAGCGTGACATGCAGCCCGTGCACGAAGGAGTCCCGCGCGGCCCGGCGCAGCGCCGCCCCGGCGTTGCCGCCCAGCCGGCCGGCGACGTCGTAGGCCTCGCCGAGCGAGTGCCCCGCCCGGTCCGACGCGTGCTGCGGAACACCCTGTACCGAGCGCAGGCCGGGGGTGTAGGCCGCGTTCATCACGCTGCCGAGCAGCGCGATGCCGATACCGGCGCCGAGCTGGTACGACGTCTCGCCGATCGCCGCCGCGCCGCCCGCCTGGTCGGCCGGGGCCTCGCTGAGCATCGACTCGTACGCCCCGAAGAGTGTGGTTTCCAGACCGAAGCCGAGCAGCACGAAACCGGACAGCAGCAGGGGCGCGTTGTCGGTGCCGCCCATCGCGGTGAGCGTCAGGACCGCGGCGGCGGTGAGGAAGAAGCCGAAGCAGACCATCCGGCGCGGCCCGAAGCGGCGCAGCATCCGGGCGCCCGCCAGGCCGGCCGCCATCGCGGCGATGGTCAGGGGCAGCAGCCTGAGGCCGGTCCGCAGCGGGGAGAGCCCGAGCACCAGTTGCAGGTACTGGGCGGCGATCAGCTCCAGGCCGACGAGCGCGAGCATCGCCAAAACGATGCAGCCGACCGAGGTGCTGAACGCGGGCCGGCGGAACATCCGCAGGTCCACCAGCGGATGCCGCAGGCGCCGCTGCCGGCGTACGAAGAACAGGAGGAGGGCCGCCCCGGCTATCAGGGGCAGCGCGGTGAAGGGGCTCGCCGGGGCCGCGCCGCCGCCCAGCTGCTTCACGCCGAGGACGACTCCGAAGAGTCCGCCGGCCGCCGTCAGGGCGCCGACCACGTCCCAGGGGCCGTCGCGGTCACCGCGGGACTCGGGCAGCAGGATCCGGCCGATCGGCAGACTGACGAGCATCAGCGGGATGTTGACCAGGAAGACCGCGCCCCACCAGAAGTGCTCCAGCAGGAAGCCGCCGAGCAGCGGGCCGACGGCCGCGCCGACGGCGGCCACCGCGCTCCAGATGCCGATGGCGAGCGCGCGCTCGCGCCGGTCGGGGAAGACCTGGCGCAGGATCGACAGGGTCGCCGGCATGATCATGGCGCCGCCGACGCCGAGCAGCGCGCGGGCGAGGATCAGCATCTCGGCGGTCTGCGCGAAGGCCGCCACGGCGGAGGCGACACCGAACAGACCGTAGCCGAGCAGCAGGACGCGCCTGCGGCCGACCCGGTCGCCGAGGGTGCCGAAGAGGATCAGCAGCGAGGCGCAGACCAGGGGATAGACGTCGACGATCCAGAGCAGTTCTATGGCGCCGGGCCTGAGGTCCGCGGTGACGGCGGGGACCGCCACGTGCAGCACGGTCGCGTCGAGGGCGACGAGCAGCAGGCTGACGCAGAGGACGACCAGGACGACCCAGCGGTTGGCACCGGCCCCGGCCGCCCGACGGCGCGGCCGTGCGGCAGCCGTGGTCGTCCCGGACATGCGCGTACCTCCCAGATGTGCCGCGCGCGGGGCGGACCGACGGGGTGGGGACTCCCTGTCGTACGGCCGGAGCGGAGCGGGGTCTTCGGCCTGCGCAAACCCACGCGGGTGACTCGTCAGCGTACGCGAGTTCGGCACGGGGGCACGTGGCGGACCTCTCACCCGCATGACCGAACCCATGTGGCGTACGCCACTTCGCTCCCCCTTGACCACTCCCCGGGGGCCGGTCCGGTTCCGCGGCCGGTCGATAATCGGGTCCGTGACCGATCTTGACACGCGCGTGGTCCCACCCCACGCCCCACTCCTGCGCCGGGCGGCCCCGGCCCTCCTGGGCTATGCGGCGGTCCGCGCCCTGGGGCTGGTCGCGCTGGCGCTGTGGAGCGCCGCGCGCGGCAAGAGCGCGTACACCTTGCTGACCGCGCGCTGGGACTCGCTGTGGTACGCGCGGGTCGCCGAGCTGGGGTACGGCTACGAGGTGCGGCTGCCGAACGGCGACGTCCACTCCAACCTCGCGTTCTTTCCGCTGCTGCCCTGGCTGGAGCGACTGCTGCACGCGGTCACGCCGCTGTCGTACGCGGACGCCGGTTTCGTCGTCAGCCTGCTCGCCTCGCTCGCCGCGGCCTGCGGGATCTTCGCCGTCGCCGAGCGGGTGTACGGCGCCCGGGCGGGGATCTGTGCCGTGCTGGTGTGGGCGGTGCTGCCGGTCGGGATCGTGCAGTCGATGGCGTACAGCGAGTCGCTGTTCACGGCGCTGGCGGCCTGGTCGCTGTACGCGCTGCTGACCGGCCGGTGGGTCACCGCCGGCACGCTGGCCGCCCTGGCGGGCCTGACCCGGCCGGTGGGGGCGGCGGTGGTCGCTGCGGTGTGGGTGGCGGGCGTGATCTCCTTCGTGCGAAACCGGAGCACGACGCACGAGCCGGGCGCGCGCGATGACGAACACGCCTGGGCGCCTGCGCCCGGCGCGGATGCCAGCGCACACGCCTCGGCGCACACACTCGGCGCGTCCGACGGCACATACGCCCCGGCAGTCACTCTGGGCGCACATGTCCCCGCCTGGCGCCGGGCCCTCGGCATGCTCATCGCCCCCCTCGGGGCCGCCGGTTATGTGCTCTGGGTCGGGTACCGCACCGGCAAGGGCCCGCTCGGATACCTGGATGTTCAGGCCGGATGGCGCAACGGGTTCGACGGCGGCCTTGCGTTCGCACGCTTCGTGGCCGACAAGTTCACGTCAATTCCGTCCGCGCTCGCCGGTGCCGGACTGATCGCCGGGGTCGCGCTGCTGCTCTGGCTGTACGCGACCGGAGTCCGCCGGCGCCAGCCCGTCGAACTGCTGGTGTACACGGGTGTCGTGCTCGCGCTCGCCCTGTGCGCGTCGAGCTACTTCGGCTCCAAGCCGCGGCTGCTGATGCCCGCCTTCCCGGTGCTGCTGCCGCTCGCGTGCGCCCTCGCGCGGCTGCGCACCTCCCGATCCGTGCTGGTCACGGCCCTGTTGGCGATCGCCTCGGCGATCTATGGGGCGTTCTGGCTGAACGGCTCCGGTCCTCCATGATCGACATCGACGGCCGATGACGCTCCGGAGAATTCCGCGCCAGGACCGGGTTAACGCATTCATAAGCGCCATATAAACAACGCCCGGCATGATCAAAGGAATTGAAGAGAACAGCGTCACAGGATTGCGGAATACCCGGAATTCGGACCGCCCTTGAGAGGTTTGCCACATCACATCGTCATCACAAACCCGCTGATTCGACGGGGCGCACAGCTCACCGCCTGTAACGTCGATTGGGTGCGTACCGAACGAAACCTCACCCGGCGTCTGGACCGGGTGTTCGCCAGACTCGACCGTGAGCCGGAACGACCGGCCCACATCGATGTGCCGAGGATGAGCCGACACCGGGTCGTTCTGTTCACCGCGACCCTGGCTTTCTACCTGGCGATCGTGTGGGCCGTGGTGATCACGTCCTGGCTGGTCCGGCTCGACTGGCAGGTCATGTTCTTCCGGCCGTACCAGCAGTGGCCGCAGATCCACGCCTTCCTCGACTACTACGTGGTGCTCGGCCAGCGCGGCCCCACCGCGGTGATGGTCGCGGCCTGGCTCGGCTGGCGCTCCTGGCGGCAGCACACCCTGCGCCCGCTGCTCACCCTGGCCGCCTCTCTGCTGCTGCTGAACATCACGGTCGGCGCCGCCAAGCTCGGCATGGGGCGCCTCGGTCCGCACTACGCGACCGTGATCGGCTCGAACGAGATGGGTCTGGGCGGCGATATATTCCCCAGCGGCCACACCGCCAACGCGGTCGTGACCTGGGGCATCCTGGCCTATCTGGCCTCCACCCCGAGAGCGCGCCGCTGGCTGTCGGCGCTGTCCGCGATCACGTCGCTGGGCGTCGGCCTCACCACCGTCTACCTCGGTACGCACTGGCTGAGCGACGTGCTGCTGGGCTGGGCCGCCGGCCTGCTGATCATGCTCGCCCTGCCGTGGTGCGAGCCGCTGATCGCCAAGACCGAGGAATGGCTCTTCGACCTGCGGGACCGCTGGCGCGCCCGCCGCAGCCGGCCCGTGCCCGAGCCGGTCGTCCCGGTCACCCCGGTGGTGCTCAGGCCGCGCGGCGCACCGGCCGAATCGGCTCCGGCCCGCGAGCCGGTCGCCTCGACCCGCGCGTCCAGGGGAATGCCGCATCTGGCCCCGGGACCGCACACGACCCGTTCGGAACGCACCCCGGTCACCCCGGTGGGCAGCCGCCGCCCGCCCCACACCGACCACCGCCTCCCCCGCGGCACGACTCAGCCGGCCCGTCCCCTGACGGGCGGCTGACGTCCGAACGGCAGCGACGCCCCGTCGGCGCGGGGCTGCGCTACCCCTTCCAGGCGCGGGCCACCAGCCCGTCCCGTACCTCGAAGTTGAGCCGTCCCACCAGGTACTCCATGGTGATGATCGCGCCCGGCGGCAGCGACCGTACCGTCGACCAACCCCGCTGCCTGGCGAGCCGCTCGGCGTTCGCGGCGTCGAGGCCGACATACCCGTCCGGACTGTCCTGGGGCTCCGCTGGCGGAGTGGGAATCGATGCCATGCCGCCACGCTACCGCGCAGCCGCAGGGTAAGAGTCGTATCCAACTCTCGTCACACTTCTGTCACAGCCTGCCGGCCCGTTTCCGCGCCGTGACATTCGCCGTCGCCGCAGCGGGCATCACACGTACGAGGGTTTCCGCAGGTCCGCGCCGGGGTAATCGAACAGAATTCACGCGCCCCTTGAGCGACCCGTCGAATTACCCGACGGAAGGTTTCCAGGCGAGGTTCCGGACGGCTCCAAGAGTGATTCCCCGGGCAATGCGGCGCACTGCCACGCCGGCTGACGCCGCATAGGAATTTCACGGATTCAGCACATCTCCCCCCTGGGGCCACGGCCGCTCGCCGGAGTGGGTGGCGCCGCGGTCCGCGCCAGAGCCGCATCGAGCCGGTCCCGGATCCTCCTGATGGCTTCGGTCAGTTCGGCGGGCTCGACGACCTCGAACGGGAAGCCCAGCATCATGATGTGCACGACCATCACGTCCAGGTTCGCCGCGCCGGAGCGCAGCACGCACGCGTCCTCGCCGTCCGCCTCCAGGGTCCCGGCCGACGGCGAGATCCGCTCGGCGGCCTCGTGCAGCGGCACCAGCAGCCGCACGGCGGAGTGCGTGGCGTACGCGCGCGTGGAGACGCCCTTCGAGACGTAGGCGGCCAGATCCTCGGCGGGCGGCTCGCGCGGGGTGAAGCGGGGCCCGTACGGCGGCTTGGGGGTGATGCGGTCGACGCGGAAGGTCCGCCAGTCCGCCCGGTCGACGTCCCAGGCGACCAGATACCAGCGCCGCTCGGTGCACACCAGCCGGTGCGGCTCGACGGTACGGCGGCTGTCGGCGCCCTCGTGCGTGCGGTACTCGAACCGCAGCCGCTCGGCGTCCCGGCACAGGTGGGCGAGTTCGGTGAGCAGCGCCGGGTCGACGGCCGCGGTCGGCGGGCCGCCGCGCAGCATCGGCACGGTGTAGGCGCCCAGGGCGCCCACCCGGCGGCGGAGCCGGCTCGGCAGCACCTGTTCGAGCTTGGCGAGGGCGCGCACGGAGGTCTCGCCGATGCCCTCGATGCCCTGGCCTGCGGCGGTGCGCAGACCGACGGCCACGGCGACGGCCTCGTCGTCGTCCAGCAGCAGCGGCGGGAGTTCGGCGCCGGCGCCCAGCTGATAGCCGCCGCCGGTACCGGGGCTGGCGTTCACCGGGTAGCCCAGCTCGCGCAGCCGGTCCACGTCCCGGCGGACGGTGCGCGGGGTGACGCCGAGCCTCTCGGCGAGTTCGGCGCCGGACCACTCGCGGTGGGCCTGGAGCAGCGAGAGCAGACGCAGCAGACGTGCCGAGGTCTCCAACATGGGCCCGAGTCTGTCAGGGATCGCGGACAGCCGCTGTCCTCGACGGACAGCGGCTGTTCTGCGCGGCTGCTCGGTGCTCAGAGCGCGAGGCGCTGGCCGGGCATGATCAGGTTCGGGTCGTCACCGATGACCTTCTTGTTGGCGGCGTAGATGTGCTGCCAGGTGGTCCCGTGCCGGGCGGCGATGGCACTCAGGGTGTCGCCCTCGCGGACGGTGTAGTCACCGCGGGAGTCGCTGCGGCCGGTGTGGGCCGCCGGGCGCTGCGGCGTCTGCGCCGGAGCGGAGGTCGCCGGGGCGGACTTCACCGGGGCGGACTTCGTCGTCGCGCTGCCCTTCGAGGCGGTCGTGCCCGAGGAACCGTTGTGCGCCGCCGCGGGAGCGGCGCCATAGGCTCCGGCGCGGCCCGAGCAGACCGGCCAGGCGCCCCAGCCCTGGGCGTGCTGGACCTTGGTGGCGACGGCGATCTGTGCGCTCCTGGAGGCCTGGTCGGCCGTCGGGGCGTAGGCGGTGCCGCCGTACGCGCGCCAGGTGCCGGCGGAGAACTGGAGCCCGCCGTAGTAGCCGTTGCCGGTGTTGATGTGCCAGTTGCCGCCGCTCTCGCACTGGGCGATGCGGTCCCACACCCCGTTGTCCGCCGCGGCGGCGTTGCCGGTGGCGGCCAGCAGCCCCAGCGGGGCGAGCAGCGCGGCTCCGGCGAGAGCGGCCGTCGTACGGCCCTTGCGGGCGCCGTCGGGACGGGCGGTGTTGCGGGTGGTATCGGCACACTCGGACATGTAATTCCCTCTCCACGAACCCGGGTTCCCCCAGGCGGAGCACGCCTCGCCGCGCATGAACGCGGTTCCTCGTGCCCGCCCCGTCCGCGTGACCGGTGCCGGCGCTGTTGCGTTGCCGGTGCCGGCCGTCGGACGTACCCGAGCGGTGCTCGTTGCACACGGCGGAGGAATGTAGGGAGGTCGAGCAGCCGGAATCAACCAACTCGCCGTCATTCCAGGCCAGTTGCCTGTTACCGCGAGTATCGGCAATTTTCGGCCACCCACTACATGCCCTGATTTCCTGATTTGTCGACCAAGGACCGAAGCGGTCTGTGAGCCACTTCACCTCTTCAAGTTCCTTGACATCGCGACGAGTTGACCGTGAGTAGCGGATTCCGGAGCGCCGGTGACTGTGCGCGCCGGTTGGTTCGAACCGGTTGTCCTCGGGGCGTGACTCCCACCACAGGACGTCCGTTGTCTTCTTCATGAGCCCGGAACCCCGGGGCTCATCGGCCGGGAGCCACCCGGCCGACCCAGCACGCATCCCGAGGGAGCCACCGTGCCGCGCATGCTCGACGTCAGTGACGCCGTACGCGCCGAGATCGGCGACGAAGAAGCCGACCGGCTGCTCGCCGGAGAGAACGCCCCGGGCAGTTACGACTGCACGTCCTGCCGCACCCCGGGCGACTCCGAGCAGGAGCGCACCAGCACCGTTCTGTTCGTCGGCGACGAGACCGCCGTCCTCGCCTTCGCCCACGCCAGCTGCCTGCCCTCGCAGGTCGTCCAGGTCACCGAGGAGCAGCTGCAGGGCGCCGTCCGTTCCATCGGCGGCGGCACCGCCGCCGGGGGCGCGCCGCGGGCGGCCGTGCCCGAGCAGGCGGTGCTCGGCGTGACCAGCGGACTCGTCCTGGTCGAGGGTGAGTTGCACCCCGCGCTCGTCGTCGAGCCGACCTCGCCGATCGTGCGGCCGGGCTCCACCGGGGCCGGCGACGACTTCCTGCCGCTGCTCATCGAGCAGGGGTACATGCCGGTGACCGAGCTCGCGTCCGTACCGCCGGTGCTGCACGGCTGGTCGGTGCTGCTCGCGGTGGGCCAGCTGCACGCGGTGCTCCAGCCGTCGGCGCACGGCGGGCAGCCCGTCGCCTGGTGGCAGGCGCATCAGCCGCTGCAGGTCACGGACAGCTGGCGGGCCGCCGCGAACAAGCATCAGCAGGTTCTGCTGTTCGCGGCCCCGGTGGGGTCGATCGGGCGGCAGCCTCGGGAGGATCTGCTGCGGGAGTCCCTCGACAAGGCGGCGGCGAACGGGAAGTTGGTCGCGGCGGCGCTTCCCCTTGCGGGTACGTGATTCTCTTCGCCTGAGGGGTGGGGGCGGAGTCGCCTATCGACACAGCCCCACACCCCTGGGGGGTAGTAGTACCGCATCTCTTTGACGCCCCCGTCGTTTGGACAGACGTGCACGCATACGACATTCCTCCGCCGCGCCGGTCCGCCTTCGGCTCCGTTTCGTCCGCTCGGTCCATGCAGGACGGGGTCGGCAGCCCCTCGGCGACGCCGATCTACGACATGCTCTACGCGGAGTGGGTCAAGACCTTCCGCACCCTGCCGGGCGACCGCAGTGGGGAGGAGGGGCTGAGGTTCTGCCCCTTCGGGCTGCTCCCGGACCGTACGACCAGCTCCTACGGCGGCCACCGGCCGGGGTCGTTCAGCAGCTCGTACAGCGCCTACAGCGCCGGGGCCTACAGCGCGCGGCAGCAGTCCCAGTGGCAGCGGGTCAGCGGGCTCGGACGGCAGCCGCACGACACCGGGATGCACCACGTTCCGGCGGCGCTGCCTCCGGGGCCGCGCCGGGGCGAGTAAGCGGCGGACGGTGAAGGGCGGCTCCTGGTTCTTCAGGGGCCGCCCTTCACGTCGTACAGCTGCTACTTCTTCTTCGCGCCGCGCTTCTCGCGCACCCGCACCGAGATGTGGATCGGGGTGCCCTCGAAGCCGAACTCCTCGCGCAGGCGGCGCTCGATGAAGCGCCGGTAGCCGGCCTCGATGAAGCCGGAGGCGAAGAGGACGAAGCGCGGGGGCTTGGTGCCGGCCTGGGTGCCGAACAGGATGCGGGGCTGCTTGCCGCCCCGGACCGGGTGCGGGTGGGCCGAGACCAGCTCGCCGAGGAAGGCGTTCAGGCGGCCGGTGGGGACGCGGGTCTCCCAGCCGGCGAGGGCGGTCTCGATGGCCGGGACCAGCTTCTCCATGTGACGGCCCGTGCGCGCCGAGACGTTCACGCGCGGGGCCCAGGCGATCTGGGCCAGCTCGGTCTCGATCTCCCGCTCCAGGTAGTAGCGGCGCTCCTCGTCGAGGGTGTCCCACTTGTTGTAGGCGATGACCATGGCGCGGCCCGCCTCGACGGCCATGGTGATGATCCGCTGGTCCTGCACGGAGATGTTCTCGGAGGCGTCGATCAGGATGACCGCGACCTCGGCCTTCTCGACGGCCGCGGCCGTGCGCAGGGAGGCGTAGTAGTCGGCGCCCTGCTGGAGGTGGACGCGCTTGCGGATGCCGGCGGTGTCAACGAACTTCCAGGTCACGCCGCCCAGTTCGATCAGCTCGTCGACCGGGTCGCGGGTGGTGCCCGCCAGCTCGTTGACGACGACGCGCTCCTCGCCGGCCACCTTGTTCAGCAGCGAGGACTTGCCCACGTTCGGGCGGCCGATCAGCGCGATGCGGCGCGGGCCGCCGACGGCGGCGCCCCCGAAGGTCTGCTCGGGCGCGGTCGGCAGCACCTCCAGGACGGCGTCGAGCATGTCGCCGGTGCCGCGGCCGTGCAGCGCCGAGACCGGGTGGGGCTCACCGAGGCCCAGGGACCACAGGTAGGCCGCGTCGGCCTCGCCGCTCGGGCCGTCCACCTTGTTGGCGGCCAGCACGACGGGCTTGCCCGCCTTGCGCAGCAGTCGTACGACCGCCTCGTCGGTGTCGGTCGCGCCGACCTTGGCGTCCACGACGAAGACGACCGCGTCGGCCGCCTCGATCGCGTACTCGGCCTGGGCGGCGACGGAGGCGTCGATGCCGAGGACGTCCTGCTCCCAGCCGCCGGTGTCGACGACCTTGAAGCGGCGGCCGGCCCACTCGGCCTCGTAGGTCACGCGGTCACGGGTGACACCGGGCTTGTCCTCGACGACCGCCTCGCGGCGGCCGATGATGCGGTTCACCAGGGTCGACTTGCCGACATTGGGGCGGCCGACGACGGCGAGCACGGGCAGCGGGCCGTGGCCCGCCGCCTCGATGGCGCCCTCGACGTCCTCGATGTCGAAGCCCTCTTCCGCGGCGAGCTCCATGAACTCCGCGTACTCGGCGTCGCCGAGAGCCCCGTGGTCGTACTCGTGCTCAGCCGAGTCGCCGGGCTGGATGTCGTCGTTCATGAAGTCCGTACCTCGTTGTTCCATCGTGGTGGTCGGTGGATCATCCCGGTTTCGACCGGCTGATCCACTACTCAAGTGTCGCCTAGCGCCCGGTCAGGCGCCTGGCGTTTTCCAGGTGGCTGGTGAGCTGCTTCTGGATGCGCTCGGTCGCCTCGTCCAGCGCCTTGCGCGTACGCCGCCCGCTGCCGTCGCCCGCGTCGAAGGGGTCGCCGAAGACGACGTCGACGCGGGAGCGCAGCGGGGGCAGTCCCTTTATCAACCGCCCCGGCTTGTCGGAACTTCCCAGGACCGCCACGGGCACGATCGGTGCCCCGCTGCGGACCGCGAAGTACGCCAGCCCGGCGCGCAGCGAGGCGAAGTCGCCCTCGCCCCGGGTGCCCTCCGGGAAGATGCCCAGCACTCCCCCGGCCTCCAGCACCCCGAGGGCCTGGCTGATCGCGCTGCGGTCGGCGGACGCGCGGTCCACCTTCAGCTGGCCGATGCCGGTCAGGAAGGGGTCCAGCGGGCCGACGAACGCCTCCTTCTTGATCAGGAAGTGCGTCGGCCGGGGCGACACGCCCATGACCATCGGGCCGTCGATGTTGTGCGAGTGGTTCACGGCGAGGATCGCCGGGCCGGTCGCGGGCAGCTTCCAGGCGCCGAGCACGCGCGGCTTCCACAGCCCGTACATCAGGCCGACGCCGATGCGCCGCCCGACCTCGGCGCCCCGCTGCGACGGAACCGGCGGCCGGCTCACTTCCCGGCCCGCTTCTCCTCGACCAGGGTGACGACGCACTCGATGACCTGGGCGAGGGTGAGCTCGGTGGTGTCCACCTCGACCGCGTCGCCGGCCTTGGCGAGGGGCGAGGTCTTGCGGCTGGAGTCGGCCGCGTCCCGCTTGATCAGCGCCTCGCGGGTGGTGTGGATGTCGGCGCCCTTCAGCTCGCCGCTGCGGCGGGCCGCCCGGGCCTCCGGGGAGGCGGTGAGGAAGATCTTCAGGTCGGCGTCCGGGAGGACGGTCGTACCGATGTCCCGGCCCTCGACGACCATGCCGTGCTCGGCGGCGGCGGCCAGCGAGCGCTGCAGCTCGGTGATCCGGGAGCGCACCTCGGGCACCGCGCTGACCGCGCTGACCTTGGAGGTGACCTCCTGGGTGCGGATCGGGCCGGCCACGTCGACGCCGTCGACCGTGATGGTCGGGGCGGCCGGGTCGGTGCCGGACACGATCTCGGCCTTGCCCGCGACGGCCGCGATGGCGGTCGGGTCCTCCAGGTCGATGCCGTTGTTCACCATCCACCAGGTGATCGCCCGGTACTGGGCCCCGGTGTCCAGGTAGCTCAGGCCGAGCTGCGCTGCGACGGCCTTCGACGTGCTCGACTTGCCGGTGCCGGAGGGGCCGTCGATCGCGACGATCACGGGCTTGGCGGTCGGGGCGGCGCCGTTTTCCACGGAGGGACACCTTCCTGGTGCGGTGTGGGCGGGGTCGGGGAGCGAGAGCGCCCTGCACAAGGTTACTGGGTGCGGGTCACTCGTCCGGACGCGCGCGGGTGCCGTACGGCCTGCCCTACTGCCGCAGCGCCCAGCCGCGCTCCCGCAGCGCCTCCTTCAGCACCGGCACCGCCTTGGGCTCCACGCTCAGCTGCACCAGACCCGCCTGCTGCCCGGTCGCGTGCTCGATGCGTACGTCCTCGATGTTGATCCCGGCCCGTCCCGCGTCGGCGAAGATGCGGGCCAGCTGGCCGGGCTGGTCGTCGATGAGCACGACCACGGTCTCGTACACGCGCGGCGCGCTGCCGTGCTTGCCGGGCACCCGCACCTGGCCGGCGTTGCCGCGGCGCAGCACGTCCTCGATGCCGGCGCTGCCCTCGCGCCGCTTGCCGTCGTCGGAGGACTGCAGGGCGCGCAGGGCCTCGACGGTCTCTCCCAGATCGGCGGCGACGTCGGAGAGCAGGTCGGCGACCGGGCCGGGGTTCGCGGACAGGATGTCGATCCACATGCGCGGGTCGGAGGCGGCGATCCGGGTCACGTCCCGGATGCCCTGCCCGCACAGCCGCACGGCGGCCTCCTCGGCGTGCTCCAGGCGCGCGGCGACCATGCTGGACACCAGGTGGGGCATGTGGGAGACCAGGGCGACGGCGCGGTCGTGGGCGTCGGCGTCCATGACGACCGGTACGGCCCGGCAGTGCGAGACCAGCTCCAGGGCGAGGTTCAGCACCTCGGTGTCGGTGTCCCGGTTCGGGGTGAGCACCCAGGGGCGGCCCTCGAAGAGGTCGGCGCTCGCGGCCAGCGGGCCGGACTTCTCCCGGCCGGACATGGGGTGCGTGCCGATGTACGCCGTGAGGTCGAGGCCGAGCGCCTCCAGGTCGCGGCGCGGGCCGCCCTTGACGCTGGCCACGTCCAGGTAGCCGCGGGCCACGCCCCGGCGCATGGCGTCGGCGAGCACCCCGGCCACATGGGCGGGCGGGGCGGCCACGATCGCCAGGTCGACCGGGCCCTCGGGCGCCTCGTCGGTGCCGGCGCCGAGCGCGGCGGCCGTACGAGCCTGCTCGGCGTCGTGGTCGGCGAGGTGGACGCTGACGCCGCGCTGGACGAGGGCCAGGGCGGCGGAGGTGCCGATGAGGCCGGTGCCGATGACGAGAGCGGTTCTCACTGGGCGATGTCCTTACGCAGGGCGGCGGCGGCGCCGAGGTAGACGTGGTTGATGTCGGCGCGGTGCTTGTCGGACTCTATGTGCGCGAGGATCCGTACGACCCGGGGCATGGCGCCCTCGATGTCCAGTTCCTGGGCGCAGATCAGGGGTACGTCGACGATGCCGAGCTTGCGGGCGGCGGCCGCCGGGAAGTCGCAGTGCAGGTCGGGTGTGGCTGTGAACCAGATGCTGATCAGGTCGTCCGCGGTGAGCCCGTTGCGTTCCAGGACGGTGGTCAGCAGGGCTCGGACCTGCTCTCCCATGTGACCGGCCTCGTCCCGCTCCAGTTGGACAGCCCCCCGGACCGCTCGTACCGCCACGGCGCAGCCTCCCTGCTGACATGCGGATCTGTTGTTGGTCCGTCCAGCGTAGTCAGCCCGCGCGCTCGCGAGGCGCGGTGCCCGATCGCTGAGACGATGCGGGCAATCCGGTATCTACTGATTTGAACGTCTGTGTGGAGGCTGGCATGACCGAGGACGTGAGGCGGCGCACGGTTCTGGCGACGGGCGCGGCGGCTGCGCTCACCGCACCCGTCGCGGCATGCGGCGGCAAGAAGGGCGGCGGGAGCGCCACGAGTACCAGCAGCACCGAGAGCGGCAGCGGCGTGAAGACCGCGGGCACCGGACAGGATCTGGGCAAGACCAGTGACATCCCGGAGGGCGGCGGCAAGGTCTTCAAGGAGCAGAAGGTCGTCGTCACGCAGCCGAAGAAGGGCGACTTCAAGGCCTTCTCCGCGATCTGCACGCACCTGGGCTGCACGGTGAACAAGGTCGCGAACGGCACGATCGACTGTCCGTGTCACGGCAGCAAGTTCCATGTCGCCGACGGCTCGGTGGCCCACGGCCCGGCGACCAAGCCGCTGCCGGGCAAGTCGATCAAGGTGGAGAACAATTCGATCCGCCTGACCTGAGGTTCCGCGTACGCTCCGGGCATGCAGCCCGAGGCCCTGGTACGCGACCACACCGTTTACGCCTGCGTCATGGGTTCCCGGGCCTTCGGCCTGGCGACGGAGGCGAGCGACACCGACCGGCGGGGGGTGTTCCTCGCCCCCACTCCCCTGTTCTGGCGGTTCGAGAAGCCGCCGACGCATGTGGAGGGGCCGGGCGAGGAGCAGTTCTCCTGGGAGCTGGAACGGTTCTGCGAGCTGGCGCTGCGGGGCAACCCGAACATCCTGGAGTGCCTGCACTCGCCGCTGGTCGAGCATGTGGACGACACCGGCCGGGAACTGCTGTCCCTGCGCGAGGCCTTCCTCTCCCGCCGGGCCTACGACACCTTCACCCGCTATGCCCTCGGCCAGCGCAAGAAGCTGGAGGCCGACGTTCGCAGGACGGGCGCCCCGCGCTGGAAGCACGCCATGCACCTGCTGCGCCTGCTGATGTCCGCCCGCGACCTGATGCGCACCGGCGAGCTGCGGATCGACGTCGGCGACCAGCGGGAGCCGCTGCTCGCGGTGAAGCGGGGCGAGGTCCCCTGGGCCGAGGTCGAGACCTGGATGGCCCGGCTGGGCACGCAGACGGAAGAGGCCCTGCACCACACCCCACTCCCACCGGACCCGGACGAGGCCCGCGTGGCCGACTACCTGTTCCGCACCCGCCACACCTCAGCGCAGAAACCGCCCACACCGCCCCCGCCGAGGCCCCGCACAAACACCACATCCCGCTAGCCGCCCCTGCACGAGGACACCACACCACACCTCCCGGGACGCCCCCACCCGCCGGGACCGCACAGGACGCCGCATCCCGCCCGCCAGGCCCGCATATGGACGCCCCATCCCGCCGAACGACCCCCAGCAGGACGCCACGCCACTCCTGCTTGGGCCCGTACACAGACGCCACACCCCGCCCGCCAGGGCCGCAAGCGGGCGCCGCAGCCCGCCAGCCGCCCCGCACGAGGACGCCACGCCACTTCCACTGGGCCGCATATGGACGGCCCCATCCTGCCGACTGGCCCCCGACCAGGACGCCACGCCACCCCCGCCGGAACCGCACGCAGACGCCACACCCCACCCGCCAGGGCCGCAAGCGGGCGCCGCAGCCCGCCAGCCGCCCCGCACGAGGACGCCACGCCACTCCCGCCCGAGCAGCATGCAGACGCCACACCCCACCCGCCAGGGCCGCAAGCAGACGCCACAACCCCCAGCCGCCCCCGCACGAGGACGCCACGCCGCTCCCGCCGGAAGTGCACCCGCGGACGTCACGCCAAGCCTGGTGGAGCCGCAGGCGGACGGGGTCGGTGATGTCGCCGGGGGGCTCGGGTGTTCCTGGCTGGGCTGCGGGTGTCAGGCTGTCAGGCGGACGCGCACCACGAAGTCGTGCAGGGCGTCGTACGCGATCGGTGCGTCCGGTAGGGGTGAGGTGGACTGGGCCTCGTCGAGGACGGCGTGCAGCCGCTCCACGTCGGCTTCCACGCGCGCGTGAGGGACCTCGGCCGCGCCGTGCTCGCGCTCCGCCTTGGCGGCTATCAGCTCGGGCAGATAGCCGGGCGCGGCGTCCACCTCGTCCAGCAGCGTGGGCAGGTGGGCCTGGACCTCGCCGCTGCGCATGAGGTGGATGCCGGTGAGCAGCACCCGGAACGTGTAGAGCAGCGGCTTGAGTTCGCCGGTCTTCTCGAACAGCCGCCACTGGGTCACCGCGAAACCCCGGTAGTGGTGGGCGTGGTGGCTGGTGAGGACGCCGGGGGCGAGCGCGGCCAGCTCCCGGTGCGTGTCGCCGGTGTGCACGACCAGCGGCGAGAGCAGCTGCTCCAGCACGTAGCCGTTGCGGCGCAGCATCAGCCGGACGAACTTGCGCAGGTCGTGGGTGACGAGGTCCAGCTCGACGCCGTAGCGCACCCAGGCCCGCGAGCGGGTCTCGTCCGGCTCGCGCAGTCCGACGAGGTCGGCCGCCGGGAGCAGATGGACGCCCCGCAGGTCCACGTCGGAGTCCTGCGAGGGGAAGCCGTACAGATGGGCTCCGGAGACGGTCGCGAACAGCAGGGGGTCGGGCTGCTGCGCGACCACGGGCTTCAGGTCGATGTCGAGGTCGTCGATCATGGGCCTAAGCGTCCCAGAGTGCCCCCAGGGCCGACAGACCGTCCCGGTACTCGATCCGCTCCGCCCAGTCGGCCGGCCAGGCCTCCGCCCCCAGCCAGGCACCCGCGAAGGCGCCGGTGAGGCAGGCGATGGAGTCGGAGTCGCCGGAGGAGCAGGCCGCCCGGCGCAGAGCGGTGACGGGCGCGTCGGGGAAGAGCAGGAAGCACAGCAGACCGGTGGCGAGAGCCTCCTCGGCGATCCAGCCCGCGCCGGTGGCCAGACAGGGGTCGGTCTCCGGGGAGACGGTCCGCACGGCCTCCTGGAGCCGGTCGAGGACCCCCAGACACTCGTCCCAGCCGCGCGCGATGAAGTGCTCGGGGCTCGGGTCCTGGGAGCGGGTCCACAGGTCGCCCAGCCACGTGTGGTCGTAGTGGGTGCGGTGGTCGAGGGCGTACGAGCGCAGCTGTCCGACCAGCCCGGTCGGGTCGGTGCCCCGGGCGAGCAGGTGGACCGCATGGGCGGTGAGGTCGGAGGCGGCCAGCGCGGTCGGGTGGCCGTGGGTGAGCGCGGACTGCAACTGGGCGGCGCCGGCGCGCTGTTCGTCGCTGAGGCCGGGGGCGAGCCCGACGGGCGCGACCCGCATATTGGCACCGCAGCCCTTGGAGCCGACCTGGCTGGCGTCCTGCCAGACCCGGTCCTCCTCCTTCAGCAGGCGGCACGCGGTCAGGCAGGTGCGGCCCGGGGCGCGGTTGTTCTCCGGCGAGTCGTACCAGTCCACGAACTCCTCGCGCAGCGGCCGCTCCAGCCGCTTCGGTGCGAGGAAGCCGCGGTCCATGGCCGTCCTGAGCGCGCGGCCGACCGCGAGGGTCATCTGGGTGTCGTCGGAGACGTAGGCGTGCCGCGGCAGCTCCATCTCCCGCCAGGGCCCGCACTTGGCGAGGATCGACGGCACGTCGTTGAACTCGGTTGGGAAGCCGAGGGCGTCCCCGAGGGCGAGGCCCAGCAGCGTTCCGGTGGCCGTGTGCTTGGGCATAGGATCACCATCCCCCTTTATCGTCACACTGACAATAAAGGGGGATGGTGATCAGACGCAAGCGACTATCAGAGATCGACTTCCTTCATCAGCATCCCGACCTCGGTGTTGGACAGCCGGCGCAGCCAGCCCGACTTCTGGTCGCCGAGGGTGATCGGGCCGAAGGCCGTGCGGACCAGCCTGTCGACCGGGAAGCCGGCCTCCGCCAGCATCCGCCGCACGATGTGCTTGCGGCCCTCGTGCAGGGTCACCTCGACCAGGTAGTTCTTGCCGGTCTGCTCCACGACCCGGAAGTGGTCCGCGCGCGCGTACCCGTCCTCCAGCTGGATGCCGTCCTTCAGGCGCTTGCCCAGGTCGCGCGGGATCGGGCCGACGATCGCCGCGAGGTAGGTCTTCTTCACGCCGTACTTGGGGTGCGTGAGGCGGTGCGCCAGCTCGCCGTGGTTGGTCAGCAGGATGACGCCCTCGGTCTCGGTGTCCAGCCGGCCGACGTGGAAGAGCCGCGTCTCGCGGTTGGTGACGTAGTCCCCGAGGCACTGCCGCCCCTCCGGGTCCTCCATCGTCGAGACGACACCCGCGGGCTTGTTCAGCGAGAAGAACTGGTACGACTGCGTCGCCACCGTCAGGCCGTCGACCTTGACCTCGTCCTTCTCCGGGTCGACCCGTCGGCCCTGCTCCAGGACGATCTCGCCGTTGACCTCGACCCGCGCCTGCTCGATCAGCTCCTCGCAGGCCCGCCGCGAGCCGTAGCCGGCGCGCGCGAGGACCTTCTGCAGCCGCTCGCCCTCCTGCTCGGCACCCGGGAAGGTCTTGGGCAGCTTGATGTCCTTCTTGCCCGCGTAGCGCTCCCGATTGCGCTCCTCGACCCGTGCCTCGTACTCACGCGAGCGCGCGGGGGCCGTACGGCCGCGCCCGCCGCCCTGCTGGGACTGCTTGGGGCCACCCTTGGCACCGCCGCGGGCCGCACCGCCCCGGCCGGACTTGGGGCCGTCCTTCGTGGCCCCGGGGCCCACGTCGTAGCGGCGCTCCTCGGGGCGGGGCTTGCTGGGACGGCCCTGCCCCTGCCGCTCGTCCCTGTTGTTGCCGGCTCCGCGGTAGTTACCGCGCCCGCCACTCTTGCCGCTGCCGCTGCTTCGCATCAAAGTTCCGTCTTAGTCGTCTGCGTCCTGAGCACCGGGCGCGTCGGGCGCGTCCGGGTCGAACGACGGAACGCCTTCCTGGGTCTCGGCCTCGATCGCCTCCGCCTCCGGGAGGAAGGGCGCGAGCTCCGGAAGCTCGTCCAGGCCGCGCAGGCCCATCCGCTCCAGGAAGTAGTTCGTCGTCCTGTACAGGATCGCACCTGTTTCGGGTTCCGCGCCCGCGTCCTCGACCAGACCGCGCTGCAGGAGGGTGCGCATCACACCGTCACAGTTGACTCCGCGCACGGCGGAGACGCGGCTGCGGCTGACCGGCTGGCGGTAGGCGACGACCGCGAGGGTCTCCAGCGCGGCCTGGGTGAGCCGGGCGGTCTGGCCGTCCAGGACGAGCCGCTCCACGGCAGGCGCGTACTCGGCGCGGGTGTAGAAGCGCCAGCCGCCCGCGACGAACCGCAGCTCGAAGCCGCGGCCCTGCACGGTGTACTCGTCGGCCAGCTCCCGCAGCGCGTCCGCGATCTGCCGTTTCGGCCGCTCCAGCAGCTTCGCCAGGTGCTCCTCGGTCGCGGGCTCGTCCACGACCATGAGCATGGCCTCCAGGGCGGGCTTGAGGTCGAGATCGGCGACGCCGCGCAGCCCTGGGGGGAGCTCTGTGGTCTCGCTCATGCCTTCTTCTCCTCCTTGGGCTGCTCGGGCGGCCGGTCGAACTCGTCGGTGACCATCGGCGCCGCGTCGGTGTCCCCGCCGGTCCAGCGCACGAGCAGCTCCCCGAGCGCGGCCTCCTGCTCCAGGGCGACGGCCTTCTCGCGGTACAGCTCCAGCAGGGCGAGGAACCGCGCCACGACGGTGAGCGTGTCCTCCGTGTCCTCGATCAGCGCCCGGAAGCTGGCCTCGCCCAGCTCCTTCAGCCGGGCGACCACGATCCCGGCCTGCTCCTGCACGCTGACCAGCGGGGCGTGGATGTGGTCGACGTAGACCTGCGGCTTGGGCTTGGGCTGCATCGCCTTGACCGCGAGCCTGGCGAAGCCCTCGGGGCCGATGCTGATGACGACCTCGGGCAGCAGCTCGGCGTGGTGCGGTTCCAGACCGACGGTACGGGGCCAGCGGCGGGCCTCGTCGTCCAGGCGCCGGTTGAAGATGTCCGCGATCTGTTTGTACGCGCGGTACTGCAGCAGCCGCGCGAAGAGCAGGTCGCGGGCCTCGAGGAGCGCGAGGTCGGCTTCGTCCTCCACCTCCGCGGCAGGCAGCAACCGGGCGGCCTTCAGATCGAGCAGCGTCGCGGCGACCACCAGGAACTCGGTCGTCTGGTCCAGGTCCCAGTCCGGCCCCATGGCCCGGATGTGGGCCATGAACTCGTCGGTGACCTTGGACAGGGCGACCTCGGTGACATCCAGCTTGTGCTTGGAGATGAGCTGGAGGAGGAGGTCGAAGGGTCCCTCGAAGTTGGCGAGGCGGACCTTGAAGACACCGTCGGAAGCGGGCTCGCTCTCCGCCCGAGGCGCGGGAGCCGGCACTTCGGCAGCCCGGCGTTCCTGGGGCGGTGTCGCCACGGGTTCCGTGATCGGCTCGGTGCCAGGGACCGGTTCGGTCCGCGGCGCTCCCGGCCCGCGCCCCAGCGCACGCCTGCGACCGGCAGCGGGGCCGGAAGCGGGAACGTCGGACGAGGTCATGGCCCCCGCAGGCTACCCCTACCGCCCCCGCAGCCGTCGTACGAGGATGCTCGCGTCCCCGCGGGACTCCAGGTCTGCCAGGACCACGGCCACCGCCTCGCGGACGATCCGCCCGCGGTCAACGGCCAGCCCGTGCTCGCCCCGGAGCACCAGACGGGCGTGCTCGAGGTCCATCAGCTCCTCGGCCGACACATACACCGTGATCTTCTCGTCGTGCCGCTCACGCCCACTGGGCCGCCGGGCCGCCGCCCGCCCCCGCTTGCGCGGCTGCGCGGCGGCGGCAGAGCCTTCCTGCCCGGCCTGCCGTCGCGCCGGGCGGTTGCGGGACTCGCCGGCGCCGTCCTGCTCGGCCTCCGCCGCGGCATGCTCCGCGCCCTCGCCGTCACCGCCCTGCACGGGCACCGACTGCGGTGCGTCCTCGGCGGCGGCCACGTCGTCGCTCTCCCCCGCGGGAGCCGGCACCCGGGCCTCACCGTTGGCCGCGCGGCGGGGAGTCGACGGCTGCAGTGCCGTCCCCCCTGTCGTACGGAAGAGTTCGTCGGCCCCGGGCAGACTCACTCGGCGTGACACCGGGCGAGCACCTCCCTGGCGAGCTGGCGATAGGCGGCGGCACCGACGGAGTTGGAGGCGTAGGTGGTGATCGGCTCACCGGCCACCGTGGTCTCCGGGAAGCGGACCGTGCGGCCGATGACCGTGTGGTAGACGTGGTCGTCGAACGCCTCGACCACACGGGCCAGGACCTCGCGGCTGTGGACCGTGCGCGAGTCGTACATCGTGGCGAGGATGCCGTCCAGTTCGAGTTCGGGGTTGAGCCGCTCCTGGACCTTCTCGATGGTCTCGGTCAGCAGGGCCACCCCGCGCAGGGCGAAGAACTCGCACTCCAGCGGCACGATCACCTTGTGCGCGGCCGTCAGGGCGTTGACGGTGAGCAGGCCGAGCGAGGGCTGGCAGTCGATCACGATGTAGTCGTAGTCGGACATCAGCGGCTTGAGCGCCCGCTGGAGGGTCGACTCGCGCGCGACCTCGGAGACCAGCTGGACCTCGGCGGCCGACAGGTCGATGTTGGAGGGCAGCAGGTCCATGTTGGGGACCGCCGTCTTCAGCAGGACCTCGTCCGCGGACATGCCCCGCTCCATGAGCAGGTTGTAGACCGTCAGGTCGAGTTCCATCGGGTTGACGCCGAGACCCACCGACAGCGCGCCCTGCGGGTCGAAGTCCACGAGCAGCACGCGCCGTCCGTACTCCGCGAGCGCGGCACCCAGGTTGATGGTCGACGTCGTCTTGCCGACGCCACCCTTCTGGTTGCACATCGCGATGATCGTCGCGGGGCCGTGGTCGGTCAGCGGGCCCGGGATCGGGAAGTACGGCAGCGGGCGTCCGGTCGGGCCGATGCGCTCACGGCGCTGGCGGGCCGCGTCGGGCGCGAGCGTGGCCGCGTACTCCGGATCGGGCTCGTACTCGGCGTCGGGGTCGTAGAAGTGCCCCTCGGGCAGTTCGTCGTAGTCGGCGAAGTGGTTGTGGGGCGCGCCACTTCCGTCGCCGGCCATGGCGTTCACGTGATGGCCATCCATGCTCTGGTGTGCTGTCCGGGCGGTCTGCGGACCCGGACTCTGGTGGGCTGCGAAGGTGCGCACAGCTACGGAGCCGACAGCCTCGAATCCCGCGGAGCCCTGGCCCCGTGCAGGCATTCCTGGTTGACCACCCCCGGGAGAAAATGTCGACTCATTCACAAGTCGTCTTACCTCCTTGGTGACCAGGAAACTTCTAGACAAGGTCAGCGTGGCACCATGCCGACGGTTGGCGACTCTATGGCGTGTCGGCGGTCCGCAGCAACACAATCCGCCGGACCCGGCAGGATGTGTCGGCAATGAAACATCTCGCTGTCAAGGGCGTACGGCCGTCGCACAGCAGGTTTCACCGGTGTGCGAATCGGTCGAAGGGTTACGTTCGAGGCGAGTTGACCGAGAGTCGCAAAGTGACCATACACACATCCGGCCGGACCTTGTCGGGCAAGGTCCGGCCGGGTGCGCGGTGTTGACGAGCCGTGTTGACGTATCGCCTTTTACCTGATGGTGACTTAACGACTCACCAGGTCAACAGGGTCGGTCGAGCGTCAGCCGAGCAGGGTCTCCAGCGCGACGTACTCCAGGCCGTGCGCCTCCGCGACCTCCTTGTAAACAACCTTGCCCTCGTGGGTGTTGAGGCCCTTGGCGAGCGCGGGGTCGCGGCGCAGCGCCTCGACCCAGCCGTTGTTGGCGAGGGAGACGATGTAGGGCATCGTCGCGTTGGTGAGCGCGTTGGTGGAGGTGTTGGGCACCGCGCCGGGCATGTTGGCGACGCAGTAGAAGACCGAGTTGTGCACCTTGAAGGTCGGCTCGGCGTGGGTCGTCGGGCGGGAGTCCTCGAAGCAGCCGCCCTGGTCGATCGCGATGTCGACAAGGACACTGCCGGGCTTCATGCGGGACACCAGCTCGTTGGTGACCAGCTTCGGGGCCTTGGCGCCCGGGATGAGGACCGCGCCGATGACGAGGTCGGCGTCGAGGACGGCCTTCTCCAGCTCGAAGGAGTTGGACATGATCGCCTTGACCTTCGTACCGAAGATCTTGTCGGCCTCGCGCAGCTTGTTGATGTCGCGGTCCAGCAGGGTCACCTCGAAGCCCATGCCGACGGCGACCTGGGTGGCATTCCAGCCGGAGACACCGCCGCCGATGACCACGCACTTGGCCGGGGTCACGCCCGGGACTCCGCCCGGCAGCACGCCACGGCCGCCGGCCGCGCGCATCAGGTGGTAGGCGCCGACCTGCGGGGCCAGCCGGCCCGCGACCTCGGACATCGGGGCGAGCAGCGGCAGCGCGCGGTTGGGCAGCTCGACGGTCTCGTAGGCGATGGCCGTGGTGCCGGACTCGATGAGCGCGTCCGTGCACTCCTTGGAGGCGGCCAGGTGCAGGTAGGTGAAGAGGATCTGGTCCTTGCGGAGGCGGTGGTACTCCTCCGCGATGGGCTCCTTGACCTTCAGCAGCAGGTCGGCGGTGGCCCAGACCTCGTCGGCGGTGTCCAGGATCCCGGCACCGGCGGCCACGTACTCGTCGTCCGTGATCGAGGAGCCGAGGCCGGCGCCGCGCTCGATGACGACCTGGTGGCCGTTGCGCACCAGCTCGTGCACGCCGGCGGGGGTGATGGCCACCCGGAACTCGTTGTTCTTGACCTCGCGGGGGATGCCGACCTTCACGTCGATCACGGTCCTTGGCTCAGAGGGTATGGGGGTGCTTTGCAGACGTACCCAGACATGCGGGGGCATACCGGGAGACACCGCAGGAGAACGTGCGGCAGAGCCAGTTTAATGAAGGCGTTCCGGCTGTCTAGCCTTTCATTGCATCAATCTTCATTGGATGGACTGCGGATTTCGCAGGCGTTCCTGTCCTGTTCCGGCCTTGTCTCGTCGTCCGGGACGTTCTCGACCAGCATGCGCCCCGCCGCCGCGCGGTGCAGACGGGCCGCGGCGGGGTCGCCCAGGTGCTCCAGGGTGTCGGCCAGCCTCAGCTGCAGCGCGGCCTGCAACCGGACGTCGTCCGCGCGCCGCGCCCACTCCACCGCCTCCTGGCAGGTGCGCAGCGACTCCTCGAACCGGCCCGCGTACTCCTGCACCCGGGCCAGCTCGCTCAACGCCCGTGCATGGGCGGCCACATCGCCGCCCTTGCGGTAGCCGGCGACGGCGGCCCGCCAGTCCCGCAGGGCCTCGCCGTAGCGGCCCGCGTAGGTGTGGGCGGTGGCGATCCGGCCGTACAGCCGGGCGGCCTGCTCGCGCTCGCCCCGGGCCAGCCGCTCGGCCAGCGCCCGGCCGAACCAGTCGGCGGCCCGGTCGTAGTCCCCCAGCTCCTGATAGGCGCCACCTACGGATTCCATTGCGCGGCCAGCCGCATACGGGTCATTTGCTCTGCGTCCGGCGGCCAAAGCCAACCGATATCGTGCCAGTGCGTCCCGGGTACGGCCGGTTTGCGCGTCCACGTCGCCCAGGTTCAGCAGCGCCGCGGCCTCCTCCCGGGCCAGCCCGCGCCGCTCGGCGACATCGAGGACCAGGCCGTGCACGTCGTACAGGTCGGCGGCCGCCGCCTGCGTGCCCTCATGCGCCACCATGGCCTTGACCAGCTGGGACATCAGCCGCCGCGCGAGGTTGTCCAGCTCGCCGTCGGCCACCGCCAGATACGCGGACGCCAGCAGCGCGGGGCGCCGGACGCGCAGCCAGTCGGCCGCGGCCCTGGGATTCGGGAAGCGCACCTCGCGGGGCATCGCGTTCAGCTTCTCCCGGGCCTGCGGGCTGTCCGTCTCGGTGATCGCCCGGCACGACTGCAGCAGCCGTACGGTCCGCTCCAGCATCCGGGCCCGGGCCAGCTGCAGCTCCGCGGGCCGCTCCTGGCTCTCGGCCGAGGCACGCAGCAGCGGATGCAGACAGCCGGGGACGCCGTACTGGGGCAGCGGGGAGTCCAGCGGACGCAGCAGACCGAGGGCGACGAGATCGTCCAGGGTGTCGCGGGCGGTGTTCACCGAGCAGCCGGCGAGGGCCGAGGCGGTGTGCGGGTCGACCAGGCCGGCCGGGGCGAGGGAGAGCAGCCGCAGGATCCGGGCGGCCGGGCCGGGCAGGTCGGCCTGGACATGCCGGAAGACACGGGCCAGCGGGGTGCCGTCCGAGCCGTCGTCGGCGCCGGTGTGCAGCCGTTTGGCGAGGTCGGAGACGGCGGCCTTGGGCCGGGCGGCGAGCCAGCCGCCGGCCAGGACGAGCGCGGCCGGATGGCTCTGGCAGGCCTCGACCAGGCTCTCGGCGGCGCGCGGGTCGACCGTGATGCGGACGGCGCCGGTGTAGCGGGTGAGCAGCTCCACCGCGGACTTGGTGTCCAGGCCGCCCAGGGTGCAGGGGCGGACGTCCGCGATGCCGGTCAGCGGGCCCGAGGAGACGGCCACCACCAAGCAGTCCGGGGCCTGCGGGAGCAGCGCGTCGACCTGCTCGGCACCGGCCGCGTCGTCCAGCAGCAGGAGCGTGCGCCGCTCGGCGAGGGCGGTGCGCAGCGCCTCGGTCAGCTCGTCCTCGGCGGCGCCGGCCGGGGCGGGCAGCCCCAGCGCGGTGAGCAGCTCGCGGGCGGCGCGCCCGGCGGGGACGGGGGTGCCGTCGGGCTCGCTGAGCCGGGCCCGCAGCACCCCGTCGGGGTAGCCGTCCTCGACCTGCCGTACGAGCTCCTCGGCGAGGGCGGTCCGGCCGGAGCCGGGGCGGCCCGCGATCAGGAGCACGCGCGCGCGTGGTGCCTTGCGGCCGGAGAGGGTGTCCAGGCCCGCGCGCTCGATGTCGGCGCGCAGCTCCTTCAACTCCCTTGTACGGCCCAGGAAATGGTGTTGCGCGCCCTCGTCCGCCGACAGTCGCACGCCGCCTGTGTCCACCGCCTGATCCGTCACGGGCCACGCTCCCGTCCCACCGCACGCGCAAGCCCGCCGGATCTTCCGCCACGGGCGTGTCAAGAGCCTAGTTCACGCTCTGCGACGTGCCGTCAGGAGCGCGGCGGACAGATCCCCTGATCGGATCAGGAGATCGTCACACCAGTACGCCGGACGGGTACGGTTCAGCGCTCGAACGGGCGGGCCGGCCAGGGGGCGTCGGCCGGGCGCAGGGCGTCGAGGCCGTCGCCGGTGCGGGCGGCCACCAGGGAGAGGACGCCGACCACCAGACAGTTGTTGTGCACATCCCCGGCCAGGACGCGGCGCACCAGTTCCCCGACCGGCACGCGCGCGTACTCCATGTCGGTCTCCTCGTGCTCCGCCTCGAAGCGCTCGCCCTCGGCCTCGGACAGATCACGGGCGAGGAAGACCCGTACGGCCTCGTCGCAGCCGCCGGGCGTGGTGTACACATCGGTCAGCACCCGCCAGTCCCCGGCCTTGACGTGAGCCTCCTCGTACAGCTCGCGCTGGGCGGCGTGCAGCGGGTTCTCGCCGGGGACGTCGAGGAGGCCGGCCGGGATCTCCCACAGCTTGTGCCGCACGGGGTGGCGGTACTGGTTGATCAGCAGGACCCGGTCCTCCTCGTCTAGGGCGAGGACCGCGACCGAGCCGGGGTGGACCTGGTAGTCGCGGCGGGCCACCGAGCCGTCGGGCATGACCACCTCGTCCGTGCGGACGGAGGTCTTGTTGCCCGTGAAGGGGGTCTCCGTCGCCCGGATCTCCCACTCCTCGGCGGTGTCCTTGATCGTCATGCCCTGTCCTTCCCCACGTGCGCAAGCGGCCGGGACGCGATCGTTTTGAATGCGCGCGCCCCGGCCACCGTACAACTCTTGTGTTACTTCGAGATCTTCTGCGCGCCCTCGGCCTGCTGACGCTCCACGGCCGCCTTCACCAGGCCCGCGAACAGCGGGTGCGGGCGGGTCGGGCGCGAGCGCAGCTCCGGGTGGGCCTGGGTCGCGACCAGGTAAGGGTGCACGTCCCGGGGGTACTCCACGTACTCGACGAGCTTGCCGTCGGGCGACGTCCCGGAGAACAGGATGCCGGCCTTCTTCTCCAGCTCCGCGCGGTAGGCGTTGTTCACCTCGTAGCGGTGCCGGTGCCGCTCCTCGATGTACTCCTTGCCGTCGTACACCTCACGGACGATCGAGCCCTCGGCCAGCTTCGCCGGGTACATGCCGAGCCGCATCGTGCCGCCCATGTCGCCCTCACCGGCGACGATGTCCAGCTGCTCGGCCATGGTGGAGATGACCGGGTGGCCGGTGGCCGGGTCGAACTCGGTGGAGTTGGCGTCCGGGATGTCGGCCAGGTTGCGCGCGGCCTCGATCACGATGCACTGCAGGCCGAGGCAGAGGCCGAGCAGCGGGATCTTGTTCTCGCGGGCGTAGCGGATGGCGCCGACCTTGCCGAGCACACCGCGGTCGCCGAAGCCACCGGGGATGCAGATGCCGTCGACGTCGCCGAGCGCCGCCTTGGCGCCGGCCGGGGTCTTGCAGTCGTCGGAGGTGACCCACTTGATCTTCACCCGGGCGCGGTTGGCGAAGCCGCCGGCGCGCAGCGCCTCGGTGACCGACAGATAGGCGTCGGGCAGGTCGATGTACTTGCCGACCAGGGCGAGGGTGATCTCGTGGTCGGGGTTGTGGACGCGGTCCAGCAGGTCGTCCCAGGTCGTCCAGTCCACATCGCGGAACGGCAGGTCCAGCTTGCGGACGACATAGGCGTCCAGGCCCTCGCCGTGCACGGTCTTCGGGATGTCGTAGATCGAGCGGGCGTCGGGGCACGCGACCACGGCGGCCTCGTCGACGTCGCACATCAGCGAGATCTTGCGCTTGATGGCGGTCGGGACCTCGCGGTCGCAGCGCAGCACGATCGCGTCGGGCTGGATACCGATGTTGCGCAGCGCGGCGACGGAGTGCTGGGTCGGCTTGGTCTTCAGCTCGCCGGAGGGGCCGATGTACGGCAGCAGCGAGATGTGCACGACGAAGACGTTGTCCCGGCCGACCTCGTGGCGGACCTGGCGGACGGTCTCCAGGAACGGCAGCGACTCGATGTCACCGACCGTGCCGCCGACCTCGGTGATGACGACATCGACCTCGTCGGTGGCCATGCGCCGGATGCGGTGCTTGATCTCGTTGGTGATGTGCGGGATGACCTGCACGGTGTCGCCGAGGTACTCGCCGCGCCGCTCCTTGGCGATCACCGTCGAGTAGACCTGACCGGTGGTGACGTTGGCGGAGCCGTCGAGGTCGCGGTCGAGGAAACGCTCGTAGTGGCCGATGTCCAGGTCGGTCTCGGCGCCGTCGTTGGTGACGAACACCTCACCGTGCTGGAAGGGGTTCATCGTGCCCGGGTCGACGTTCAGGTACGGGTCGAGCTTCTGCATCACGACACGCAGGCCACGGGCCTTGAGCAGCATGCCCAGGCTGGAGGCGGTGAGGCCCTTGCCGAGCGAGGAGGCGACACCCCCGGTGACGAAGATGTGCTTGGTCGTCGTAGATTTCGGCGGCATGGCCAAGAGGGGGCTCCCGTGGTCGCGGTCTGTCATGCGGTGCGGCTGCCGGTCCGGAGGAATCCGGGGGTGCCGTCGCTGCGGTTCGGGGGTTTCGGGCCCACCGGTCCACGGGCTACCAGGGTATCAGCGCCTGGGCGGGATGGCTTCCGGCCACGCTCCGCGCTCGCCCGGGCACAGAACCACTCGCCACAGGTGTCAGCACAGGCACGCACAGGTCACACGGTTATCACCCGCTGCTCACCCGTTCGGCCCACACGGGTTGCCCGGAGCGGCACGCAGATCATCTACGTGCGTCGTATCCTGCTCGGACACTCGCTGCCGAGCCCGGCCGGAACGACGGCACACCCCCGCCTGCACCACCCGGAACAACGAGAGCGCGGCAGTTCGTTGAGCAAAGACTGTCGTGTTGCCTTAAGGATCGGCGGGCTGCTTTGCTTCACCGCTCAACGACGCATAACAACGACCCCTTGACCGCACTAGCGACAGCCCCCTGCGCGGGGGTGACGTGGCCGTTCGACTGGAGTTGCACGTGGCCGGGCGCATCGAAGACTACGCACTCATCGGAGACATGCAGACCGCGGCACTGGTCTGCCGGGACGGCACAGTGGACTGGCTGTGCCTGCCCCGCTTCGACTCGCATGCCATCTTCGCCGGCCTGCTGGGCACCGAGGAGCACGGCTTCTGGCGGCTCGGCCCGGCGCACGCCGCCGACGCGCAGCCGCCCGCGGCCGCCCGGCGGAGCTACCGGGGCGACTCGCTGGTCCTGGAATCGGAGTGGGACACCCCGCGGGGCACGGTCCGCGTGACCGATTTCATGCCGCCGCGCGAGGGCGCGCCGCAGCTGATCCGGATCGTGGAGGGCGTCACCGGCCGGGTGCCGATGCGCTCGGCCCTGCGGATGCGGTTCTCCTACGGCCGTGTCGTGCCCTGGGTGCACAAGCACGAGGGCCGTACGGTGGCGGTCGCGGGCCCGGACTCGGTGTGGTTCGACACGGAGGCCGAGACCTACGGAAAGTCACTGACGACGTACGCCGACTTCACGGTCGCCCCGGGTGACCGGATCGCGTTCACGATCTCGTGGCAGCCCTCGCACAAGGAGCCGCCGCCGCTGCCGGAGCCGGAGGCCTCGCTGGAGGCGACGGAGGACTTCTGGCGCGAGTGGGTGGAGCACTGTACGTACCACGGGCCGTACCGCGAGGCGGTGATCCGCTCCCTGATCACGCTGAAGGCCCTCACCTACGCCCCCACGGGCGGCATCGTCGCGGCCCCGACGACCTCCCTGCCGGAGGACATCGGCGGCGTGCGCAACTGGGACTACCGCTACACCTGGCTGCGGGACGCCGCGATCACCCTGTCGTCCCTCCTGCGCACCGGCTACCGCGAGGAGGCCCGTGCCTGGCGCGAGTGGCTGCTGCGCGCGGTGGCGGGTGACCCGGAGAACCTGCAGATCATGTACGGCATCGCCGGCGAGCGCGAGCTGGGCGAGGCCGAGCTGGACTGGCTGCCCGGCTACGAGCACTCCGCCCCGGTCCGGGTCGGCAACGGCGCCGCCCACCAGCTCCAGCTGGACGTGTACGGCGAGGTCACCGAGGCCCTGCACCTGGCGCACATGACGGGTCTGGCCCGTAGCGACTACGCCTCCCTGCTCCAGCTGAAGCTGATCCGCTACCTGGAGGACCACTGGCAGGAGCCGGACGAGGGCATCTGGGAGGTGCGCGGCCCGCGCCGGCACTTCGTGCACTCCAAGGTGATGGCCTGGGTCGCGGTGGACCGCACCATCAAGCTGATCGAGTCCGGGGACGTGGACGGCCCGCTGGAGCGCTGGAAGGAACTGCGCGACGACATCCACCGGGACGTGTGCGAGAAGGGCTACGACAAGGAGCGCAACACCTTCACCCAGTCCTACGGCTCCCAGGAGCTGGACGCCTCGCTGCTGCTGATCCCGCAGATGGGCTTCCTGCCGCCGGACGACAAGCGGGTGATCGGCACGATCGAGGCGATCCAGCGCGAGCTGTCCACCCCGGACGGGTTCATCCTGCGCTATCCGACCGAGGGCGACCACGAGGGCGTCGACGGCCTCCCGGGTGACGAGGGCGCCTTCCTGGCCTGCTCCTTCTGGATGGCGGACGACCTGGCGATGATCGGCCGCGTGGACGAGGCGAGGAAACTCTTCGAAAAGCTCCTCGCCCTGCGCAACGACCTCGGCCTGCTCGCCGAGGAATGGGACCCGCGCCTGCAACGCCAGGTCGGCAACTTCCCGCAGGCCTTCAGCCATGTGCCTTTGATCGACACGGCGCTGCGGCTCACGGCGTCCGGGGCGTACGGCGGCTGAGCGTTCCGCCTAGGCTGAACAGCAGCACCCTGTCCGGAAGGGGGCTGCCATGGCTTCCCGTTCCACGGCGCACGCCGCCCTCACCGCGCTGCGCCAGGATCTGTGCGGCGACGTCTTCGCCCCGGGGGACGCGGGCTACGACCACGCCCGTACGGTCTTCAACGCGCTGTTCGACCGGCGCCCGGCCGTGATCGCGCAGTGCGCGAACGTGACCGATGTGGTCCGGGCCGTGCGCTTCGCGCGCGACCTGGACCTGCACATCGCGGTGCGGGGCGGCGGGCACGGCCTGGCGGGGGCCCGGGTGGACGGCGCGCTCGTCGTGGACCTGCGCCGGATGCACGCGGTCACCGTCGACCCGGCGGCCGAGGCGGTCCGGGTCGAGGGCGGGGCGACGATGAGCGACCTGGACCGGGCGACCCAGCCCTACGGCCTGGCGACCACCGGCGACCGTGCCTCGGGTGCCGGGATCGCCGGCTTCGTCCTCGGCGGCGGCACCGGCTGGCTGGACCGCGCCTTCGGCCTGGCCGTGGACAACCTCCTCGGCGTGGAACTGGTGACCGCCGACGCCGAGCGGGTACACGCCAACGCCGACGAGAACCCGGAGCTGTTCTGGGCGCTGCACGGCGCAGGCGGCAACTTCGGCGTGGCGACCGCGCTCACCCTGGAGCTGCACGAACTGCCGGAGTTCTCGGTCGCGCTCATGCTGTGCCTGCCGGAGTTCGGCCCGGACCTGGTCCGCACCTTCCGCGAGATCATCCGCACCGGTCCGGACGAGGTGGGCGGCACCGTGCTGTACCTGGCCGGTCCGCCGAAGGAGTTCACGCTCCTGTGCGGTGCCCTGCTGACGTACGCGGGCGGGGAGACCGGCCTGCGCAAGCTCGCCGAGCCGCTGCTGGCGCTGCCGCACGAGACGGAGGTCGTCGGCGCCCTGCCGTACGCGGATGTGCAGTGCATGCTTGACCCCCCGTCCGGCTTCCGGGACGACTGGTCGGCCGAGTGCCCGACGGACCTGCCCGACGAGCTGGTGGACCTCTTCTGCGCCCGTGCGGACGGCATGCCCGGAGCGAACGGCAGCCGGCACGCGATCTTCCCGCTGGGCGGCGCGATCGCCGCCGGACCCCATGAGTACCCGGTGCCGTACCGGGACGCGTCCTGGCTGGTGCACCCCTTCGCCTGCTGGACGGACCCGGCCGACGACGCGCGGGCGACGGCCTGGGTGCGGGACGCGTGCGCCGACGTACGGCCCTGGAGCGCCGGTGCCGTCTGCCTCGGCCTCATCGGCGACGAGGGCCCCGAGCGCGTCCGGGCGGGCCTGGGTGCCGGGAACCTGCTGCGGCTGCAGAAGGTGAAGCGGCGCTGGGACCCCGACAACGTCTTCCGGTTCAACCACAACATCGAGCCGGTGTAGCCAGGAGATGTGCGCAGAGATGTTCTCCGGGCGTTCACGCAGGTAGCGTCCGCTGCATGGACAGCCGTACGGACAACCGATTCGACACCCAGGGCGCCGGGATCACCGTGCAGCGGGCACTGGAACTGCCCGGTCTGCGCAGCGGGCTGCCGGAGATCCTGGCGGGTGCCGACCGGCTGGGGCGCACGGTGCGCTGGGTGCACGCGGGCGAGGTGCCGAACATCGCATCCCTGCTCAAGGGCGGCGAACTGCTCCTCACCACCGGCTACGGCCTCGGCACCCGCCCGGCCGAGCAGCGGGCGTTCGTACGCACCCTCGCCGAGCGCGGGATCGCCGCCCTGGTGGTGGAGCTGGGCCCGCGCTTCACCCGGCTGCCCGCCGCCCTGGTGGACACCGCGCGCGCCGCCGGACTGCCGCTGGTCCAGCTGCACCGCGAGGTGCCGTTCGTGACGGTGACCGAGGAGATCCACACCGAGATCGTCAACGGCCACTACGCCCTGCTGCAGCGCGCGGAGGAGGTGCACCGGCGCTGCACCGAGGCACTGCTGGGCGGCGGCGGGGTACCGCAGGTGCTGGGCATCCTGGCCGACTTCAGCGGCAACCCGGTGTTCCTGGAGACGGCCGACGGCCGCCTGCTGTACGCCGCCGGGGAGGGACCCGAGGGGGCGGACCCGCTCCAGGTGTGGGAGGGGCTGCGCGGCCCGCACAAGGACGCGCCGCCGCCCGCCGGTTCGGTGCTGGTGGACGTGCCAGGCGGCGGCCCCGGTACGGCGGGTTCGGTGCGTGCCCGCCTCGTCCTGCTGCCGGTCCGCGCACCGCTGGCCCCCGTGCACCGGATCGCCGCCGAGCGGGCCGCGGGCATCCTGGCCGTGGTGCTGATGCAGGCCCGGCAGGAGGAGGAGCTGGCGGCCCGCGGGCGCGGTGACTTCCTCACCGATCTCGCCGAGGGCCGGATCACCGCGGAGGACGCCCCGGCGCAGGCCCGGGTCCTCGGCTTCAAGCCCGGCGACAGCCCGCTGCTGCCCGTGGTCATGCGGATCGGGGACAGCCTCTCCCCCGCTGGGGGTACCGCCCGCGCGAGCGAAGCCGAGCGTGGGGGAGGCTGGGCGGTGCTGGCGCGGGCCGTCTCCGAGGAGCTGGCCGCGGTGGGCGTGCCGGTGCTGCTGGGCGTACGGCCGGTGGAGGGCCGGGTGCTGGTGCTGCTCGGGCTGCGCTCGGAGTCGGAGCGTTCGGCGGTCGCGGACCGGGTGGCGGCCGCACTGCGGGCGGGCGTGGAGCGGGCCGGGATGCAGCGGCCGGGCTCGCCGCCGCCGGTCGTGGTCGTCGGCGTGGCGGGCGGCTGGACGGCGGCGTCGGCCGGGCTGCGGCACGCGGCGGAGACGGCGACGGCCGCGCAGGGCCTGACCGACCGGCCCTGGTACGACGCCCGCCGCCTCGACATCGACCTGCTGCTGTGGCGGCTGCGCGACCACCCCGACCTCGCGGCCTTCGTGGACCGGGCGATCGGCCCGCTGCGCGACCACGACCGCCGCTCCAGGCCGCCGTTGCTGCCGACCCTGGAGACCTACCTCGCGCACGCCGGCCGCAAGGCGGAGACGGCCCGCGAGCTGCACCTCAACCGGCAGACCCTGTACAACCGGCTCGCCCGTATCGGGGAGTTGCTGGGCACCGACCTCGACGACCCGCAGACGGTCCTGGCCCTGAGCCTGGCACTCCGGGCCCGCCGCCATGTCCCCTAGGTCCTGTCGGACCTAGGCGAGTGGCCGGGGCTGGGTCAACTCGTCGTAGATGCTGAGCACTTGGGCGACGGTCTCGTCCTCGGTCGGCCAGGTGGCGGCCTGCCGGACACCCGCCGCGCGCAGCTCCTCCCGGCGCTCCTGATCCGCGAGGAGGCGTACGACGGTGTCCGCGAGCGCCTCCGGGTCGCCGTACGGGACGAGTTCGGCCGCGTCGCCGACGAGGTCGGGGATGCCGCCGACCCGGGTCGCGACGAGCGGCACGCGCGCGTGCAGAGCCTCCTGGGCGAGGACGGACCGGGACTCCCAACTGCTCGTCAGCAGCGCCAGATCGGCGGCGGCGAGCAGTTCGGGCACGTCCTCGCGGCGGCCGATGAGCCGCGCCGGCAGCGCCTCGTCCTCGATCCGCTGCTGGAGCACCGGCCGTAGCGGGCCTTCCCCGGCGATGACGACGAGCGGCACGGGGTCCAGCTCCCGCCAGGCGCGGGCCGCGTCGAGCAGCACGTCGTAGCCGCGTTGCCGGTCGAGGGAACCGACCGCGAGGAGCAACGGGCGTCCGGCGGCGCCGAGTTCGGCCCGGACCTTGGGGCGCAGCCGGTCGGGGTCGTCGAGGACGACGGGCCGCCGCTGCCCGGGCAGGCCGACGGCGGCGAGCCGGGCGTCCCGCGCCCCCGTTCGCCGGGCCCGGTCCACCAGGTCGGAGCTGGTGCCGAGGACGACGGCCGCCGTCCGCACCACCCGCCGCTCCAGCAGCCTCAGCAGATGCGCCCGCGGGCCCTCCGCCTGGGCCCGGTTGTGCCAGGTGACCACCAGCGGGGTGCGGCGGCCGCTGAGCGCGAGCACGGCCCGGAAGGAGGCGTGCAGCCCGTGCGCGTGCACCAGGTCGGCGTCCGCGCAGGCCGTCCTCAGCGCGGCCACCGACACGGGGTCGCTGCTGCGCGGCACATGCACATGATCGGCACCGGCACCGGTGAAGTCGTAGGCGCGGTCGGCCTCCACAGGGGCGCACACCGTGACCCGCACGCCCCGGGCCACGAGCCCCTCGGCCAGCGAGCGCACATGCGCGCTGCTGCCGGCGTTGCCTCCGCCCAGCACCTGCACGGTGCGCAGCGGCGACTGGCCGTGCGGTGCGTTGCTGCTCACGGGGCTCACGGGCCGGGGGCTCCTGGTTCGGCGTGGGCGGTCACGAGGAAACGTACAGAAGGTAGCGGGCTCAGGGGGGCGGAAGAACGTACCCCGCGCGCCTCCCGCGCGGACCGTGTGCCCTCAAGCATGCCAGGGGGAACGGGGGTTACGGGAAATCCGGAGGGCGCACTCTGCGGCGGGCCGGGGCAATACGCCGGAGCACGTCACCCACACGAGTGAGGAAAGCCGCGCCGTGGCCGAACGCCGTGCGAAGGTATACGGCGAGGTCAGCCCTTACAACGCCCGCGCCCGGGCACTCACCCGGTCCCCGTACACGGCGGCGGCCACGACCGCTACGGCGTGCGCGAGCAGCCCCGCGCGCCGGTTGCCCGCCACCACGGCCGCCCCCAGCGCGGCGCCGAGCGCGTGCGCCCCCGTGTCCCCGATCATCGCGCGCTCCCCGAGGTCGTCGGGCAGGACGGCCGCGGCGGCGCCCATCGCGGCGGCCGACAGCCCGGCGCCGGGCCCCGTGCGCAGCAGCCCCGGCGCACCGAGCGCGAGCACGGCGCCGGCGGCCCGCCCGGGTCGTACGTCGACGAGGTTGACGAAGTGCGCGGCACCGGCGATCACGATCCCGGCGAGGAGCTTGTCCAGTGGCCGCTCCTTCATGAGCGCTCCCGCGACCAGCCCGGCGGCCGAGATCCCGAACAACTTGACGGCCCCGCTGGTGACTTCGCCGTCCCACAGCGCCCCGAGGTGCGCCCGGAAGCCGCGCCGGGTGTCCCCGGAGACGTAGCCGGCGACATCGTCGTAGGCCCCGCAGGCGCCCGCGGCGAGCACGGCGGCCCCGGCCGCGGGTTGCGCCCTGGCGGCGGACAGCGCCACGCCGACCACGCAGGCGGCCCCGGCGTACAGCTCGACGGTCCGACCGGCGTAGTTCTTCCGCTCCCAACGCGCGTGCGAACCCGGCGCGTAGTGGCGCAGGGCGGCGATGCCCGTCCGGGTGACGGCGGCGGCCAGCGCGAAGGCGGCCGCCCGGCTCCTCACGCCTCCGCCCGGGCCGTCGCCAGTAGTTCCTCGGCGTGCGCGCGGGCCGTCTCGGAGTCCTCCTGGCCGGCCAGCATGCGGGACAGCTCCCGGATGCGGTCCTCGCCCTCCAGGACCTTCACGCCGGAGCGGGTGACGGTGCCGTCGTTGGTCTTCTCGACCAGCAACTGGCGGTCGGCGAACGCGGCGACCTGGGGCAGGTGGGTGACCACGACGACCTGCGCGGTCCTGGCGAGCTTCGCCAGGCGCCGCCCGATCTCGACCGCGGCCTTGCCACCGACACCGGCGTCGACCTCGTCGAAGAGGTACGTCGGCACGGGGTCGGTACCCGCGAACACGACCTCCACGGCGAGCATCACGCGGGACAGCTCACCGCCGGACGCGCCCTTGGCGATCGGCCGCGGCGGCGCGCCCGGGTGCGGGGCGAGCAGCAGCTCGACCTCGTCCACGCCCGCCGGTCCGTACGCCACCGCGCGCCCGCCGACCTCGACACCCTCCGGGTCCTCGGTCTGCCGGATGGCGAAGGACACGCGCGCGTGGGGCATCGCCAGCGAGGCCAGCTCGGCCGTCACCGCGGCGGCGAACCGCTCGGCGGCCTCCGTCCGCGCGTCCGTCAACGCCTGTGCCAGGCCGCCCAGTCCGGTGCGGAGCGCGTCCCGTTCGGCGGTCAGCTCCTCGATCCGGTCGTCGTCGCCGTCCAGCTCGGTGAGGCGTGCGGCGCTCTGCTCGGCCCAGGCGAGGACGGCGTTCACGTCCTCCCCGTACTTGCGGGTCAGCGCGGTCAGCGCGGCCCGGCGCTCCTCCACCGCGGCCAGCCGCAGCGGGTCGGCGTCCAGGTCGTCGGCGTACCCGGCCAGCTCACCGGCCACGTCACCGAGCAGGATCCCGATCTCCCCGATCCGCTCGGCGAGGGCGGCCAGCGCCGGGTCGTGCGAGCGCACGGCCTCCAGCGCCCGATGGGCGCCCGCGACGAGGGTCGAGGCGTCGATCCCCTCGGGGTCCTCGGGATTGCCCGCGAGTGCGGCGTGCGCGGCCGTCGCGGCGGACGACAGCGCCTCCGCGTGCCCCAGCCGCTCGGCCTCCTCGGCCAGCTCGGCGTCCTCCCCGGCCCGCGGCTCGACGGCGGCGACCTCCTCGAGCCCGTACCGCAGCATGTCGGCTTCCTGCGCCCGCTCACGCGCGCGCGTGGTGATCTCCTCCAGCTCGGCGGAGACGGCCCGCAGCCGCCGGTAGGCCTCGGTGTACTTGGCGAGCGGCACGGCGACGGCGTCGCCTGCGTACCGGTCCAGGGCCTGCCGCTGCCGGGACAGCTTCAGCAGCCCCTGCTGGTCGGTCTGCCCGTGCACGGCCACCAGGTCGTCGGCCAGCTCGGCGAGCAGTCCCACGGGCACGCTGCGCCCGCCCAGGTGTGCCCGCGAGCGTCCCTCGGCGGAAACGGTACGGCTGATCAGCAGGGCGCCGTCGTCCAGCTCAGCCCCGGCCTCCTCGGCGCGTACGACGGCGGAGGCGTCCGCGGGAATGGTGACCCGCCCCTCCACGACCGCCTTCCCGGCCCCGATCCGTACGAGCGCCGGGTCCGCCCGACCGCCGAGCAGCAGCCCCAGGCTGGTGACCACCATGGTCTTGCCCGCACCCGTCTCACCGGTGACGGCGGTGAACCCCGGCGACAACTCGACGACGGCATCGTCGATGACCCCGAGCGACCGTATCCGCATCTCCTCCAACACGGAACAGACCATACGAGGTCCGGGGTGCGGAGTGCACATGCCCCACCCATGTCACTCGGCCGAGTGGTGCGGCGCCCCCCGCCACCCGGTGGTCGGCAGCGCGAACTTCGCCACCAACCGATCCGTGAAGGACGAATGGTGCAGCCGGGCCAGCCGCACCGGCACAGCCCCCCGCCGCACCTCCACCCGCGCGCCCGGCGGCAACTCCACGGTCCGCCGCCCGTCACACCACAGCACGCCCGGCGGAATGTGCGGCAGGACCTCCACCGCCAGCACCGAATCCGGGGACGTGACCAGCGGCTTCGCGAACAACGCGTGCGCGCTGATCGGCACCATCAACAGCGCCTCGACCTCGGGCCACACCACAGGCCCACCGGCGGAGAAGGCATAAGCGGTGGACCCGGTCGGCGTGGACAGCACGACACCGTCACACCCGAACCCCGTCACCGGGCGGCCGTCGATCTCCAGCACGACTTCCAGCAGCTTCTCGGCTCCGGCCTTCTGCACGGCCGCCTCGTTCAGCGCCCAGTCGGTGTGCACGATGTCCCCGTTGCGATGCACGACGACATCGACGGTCATCCGCTCCTCGACCTCGTACGACCGCGCCACCACCCGGTCGACCACCCGATCGAGGTCGTCCCGCTCGGCCTCCGCGAGGAACCCCACCCGTCCGAGGTTGACGCCGAGCATCGGCACCCCGGAGGCCCGGGCGAACTCGGCCCCCCGCAGCAACGTGCCGTCGCCCCCGAGCACGATCAGCAGCTCGCACCCGTCGAGGCACTGCGGAGTGGCCTCCTTGACCAGCTCCACCTCCTCGGGCAACGGCAGGTCACGCGCCTCCTCCTCCAGCACCCGCACCCCGATGTCATGCCGCAGCAGGCCCTTGACGACGAGTTCCGCACTGCGGATCGCCGCGGGCCGCCCGGTGTGGGCGAGCAGGAAAACAGTACGCGCCAGGTTCTGTGTCAACGCGGCCCCTCCGCCACTGCACGGTCGACGTCGGCCGGGTCCACCTGGGGTGCGCCCGCCCGCAGCCAGAGAAAGTACTCGACGTTCCCCGAGGGCCCGGGCAGCGGACTGGCGGTGACTGCCTGCACCCCGAGCCCCAGCTCCCAGGCCTTCTCGGCCACTTGCCGCACGGCCTCCGCCCGCAGCTGCGGACTCCGTACGACACCCCCGCTGCCGAGCCGCTCCTTCCCCACCTCGAACTGCGGCTTGACCATCATCACCAGGTCGGCGTCCGGCTTCACGCACCGCTTCAGGGCCGGCAGCACCAGCCCGAGCGGGATGAAGGACAGATCACCCACGACAAGATCCACAGGTTCCCCATCGATCGCCTCGAGCGTCAACTCGCGTACGTTCGTACGGTCCTTGACGGTGACGCGTTCATCGTTCTGGAGAGACCAGGCGAGCTGTCCGTATCCGACGTCCACGGCGACGACGTGCGCGGCGCCCGCGCGCAGCAGGACGTCGGTGAAGCCGCCGGTGGACGCGCCGGCGTCCAGCGCGCGCCGGCCCTCGACCACCAGCCCCTGCGGGACGAAGGCCTCGAACGCGCCGGCGAGCTTGTGCCCGCCGCGGGAGACGTAGTCGGGGTCGCTGTCGTCGGCCTGGACCACGATCGCCGCGGCGGTCTCCACCTGCGTGGCCGGCTTGGTCGCCACGGTCCTGCCGACGGTGACCCGCCCGGCGGCGATCAGCTGGCTGGCGTGCTCGCGCGAGCGCGCGAGCTTCCGGCGGACCAGCTCCGCGTCCAGACGGCGGCGTGCGACTCCTGCCACGTTCGGTTCAGCTCCTGCTTCGGTACGACGTCGGTGACGTCGGGTACGTCGGTGAGGGCGCCGGAGGTCCCGGGCGGGCGTCGAGCGCGGTGAGCGCGTCGCGCAGCCCCCGGTGTACATCCTCGTACACCTCCATGTGTCCGTCGGTGGCGAGGTGGTCGGCGTCGGCCAGCCGCTCCAGCTGGGCATCGACCTCGGCGTTGCCGGTGGGGGTGCGCGGGACGTCCAAGGGGGCGGGCACGGCAGGGTCGTACGCCTCCGGTGTCTCCACCGCCTCCTGCACCGAATCCCGCGGGATCTCCGTCTCCGGAACCGAGTCGCTCATGCCCCGACGCTACCCCGAACCGCTGGGGTACCGTCGGGGGCGATGGCCACGATCGAGGAGTGCCGCACCGCACTGGGAAAGCTTTCGGACAACATGCAGGGCGCCGAGGGCGACGTTCGTGCGGCCGCCGCGCTGGACCGCTCGGTGAGCTGTCACATCACCGATCTGGACGTCACCTTCGTCGGCCGGATGACGGGCGGCCGGATCGAGGTGGACGACACCCGACCCGGTCCGCCGCGGGAGCAGGCGCAGATCAGGCTCGCGATGGCCGGGGACGACCTGGTGGCCCTGGTGGACGGCGAGCTGAACTTCGCGACCGCCTGGGGCCGGGGCCGGGTGCGGCTGGAGGCGAGCCTGCTGGATCTGTTCCGGCTCAGGAAGCTGCTGTGACCTTCTCCGACCGTGCCTTGCGCGCCGCCGGTACGACCAGCGGGGTGCCGGTCTCCGGGTCGTCGATGACCTGACAGCGCAGGCCGAACACCCGCTCCACCAGTTCGGCCGTGACGATGTCGTTCGGGGCGCCCTCGGCGATCACCTCGCCGTCGCGCAGGGCGATGAGGTGGGTGGCGTAGCGGGCGGCGTGGTTGAGGTCGTGCAGGACCGCGACCAGGGTGCGGCCCTGGGTCTCGTGCAGCTCGGCGCACAGGTCGAGGACGTCGATCTGGTGCTGGATGTCGAGGTAGGTGGTCGGCTCGTCCAGGAGCAGCAGCGGGGTCTGCTGGGCGAGCGCCATGGCGATCCACACCCGCTGCCGCTGCCCGCCGGACAGCTCGTCGACGTACCGGTCGGCCAGCTCGGCGACCCCGGTCTGCCGCATGGACTCCTGTACGACCCGCTCGTCCTGCGCCGACCACTGGCGCAGCAGGCCCTGGTGCGGGTAGCGGCCCCGGCCGACGAGGTCGGCGACGGTGATGCCGTCGGGTGCGATGGACGACTGCGGCAGCAGGCCGAGGGTCCGCGCGACCTTCTTCGCGGGCATCGACTGGATGACCTGCCCGTCGAGCAGCACCCGGCCCCGGCTCGGCCTGAGCATCCGCGACAGCGCCCGCAGCAGCGTCGACTTGCCGCACGCGTTCGGGCCGACGATCACCGTGAAGGAGTTGTCGGGGATCTCCACCGACAGCTGCTCGGCGATGACGCGCTGGTCGTAGGCGAGGGTGACGTTCTCGGCGGACAGGCGGTTCACAGTGCTCCTAGTCGTGTTCGTGTCGGTGCCGCTCATATCCGGCCCGCCCTGCGCTCGGTGACCAGGAGCCACAGCAGATAGGCGCCGCCGAGGACGCCGGTGACCACGCCGACGGGCAGCTGGTCGGCGCCGAAGGCGCGCTGGGAGGCCCAGTCGGCGGCGACCAGCAGGGCGGCGCCCATGCACAGGGAGGGCACCAGGTTCGGGCCCGGCGAGCGGGTCAGGCGCCGGGCGAGCTGCGGCGCGGTCAGCGCGACGAAGCTGACCGGTCCGGCGGCGGCGGTGGCGGCCGCGGTGAGCAGCACGGCGCAGACCATCAGCAGCAGCCGGACGCGCTGCACACGCACCCCGAGGGCGTTCGCGACGTCGTCGCCCATCTCCATCATCCGCAGGCCGCGCGCGTTGGCGAGGACCAGCGGGACGAGCACGGCGCACAGGGCGAGCAGCGGCCAGACCTGGTCCCAGTCGCGGCCGCCCAGGGAGCCGGTCATCCACACGACCGCACGGGCCGCGTCGACCAGGTCGGCTTTGGTGAGCAGATAGCCGTTGACCGCGGTGGCGATCGCGGAGACCCCGATGCCGACCAGGACCAGCCGGTATCCGTGCACGCCCTGCTTCCAGGCGAGCAGATAGATGGCGAGTCCGGTCACCAGGCCGCCGATCAGCGCGCCCACGGTGACCTGCGTGGTGCTGCCGGACAGCAGCACGATCACGACCAGCGCGCCGGCCGTCGAGCCCTGCGACAGGCCCAGGACGTCCGGGCTGCCGAGCGGGTTGCGGGAGACCGACTGGAACAGCGCGCCGCCGAGGCCCAGCGAGGCACCGACCAGCAGGCCGACGAGGACGCGCGGCAGCCGCAGCTCGCCCACGATGAAGTCCTGGTAGGTGTTGCCGTTCCCGGCGAGGGTCCTGAGCACGTCGGCCGCCGGGATCCTGGCGTCGCCGGTGCCGATCAGCGCGACACCCGCCGCACAGGCGGCAACCAGCAGCAGGACGACGACGGTCAGGGCCCGCAGGTCCAGGCGCAGGGAGAGCCCGCCGGGAGTGCGTACGGCCCGGTTCATGGATCGGGTCTTCACAGCTGGGCCGTCCTCCGCCGTCGTACGAGCAGGATGAAGACCGGTCCGCCGATGATCGCGGTGACGATGCCGACCTGGAGTTCGGAGGGGCGGGCCACGACCCGGCCGACGACGTCGGCGCCGAGCAGCAGCACCGGGGACAGGACCGTGGCGTACGGCAGGATCCAGCGCAGGTCGGGGCCGGTGAAGGAGCGCACGACATGCGGGACCATCAGGCCGACGAACACGATGGGTCCGCAGGCGGCGGTCGCCGCGCCGGAGAGCACGGTGGCGGCCAGCATGGCGAGCGCGCGGGTGCGACCCAGGTTGGCGCCGAGGGCGCGGGCGGTGTCGTCGCCCATCGCCACGGCGTTCAGCGGCCGGGCCAGCCCGAGCGCCAGGAGCATGCCGACCGCGAGGAACGGCAGCACCTGCAGGATGGTCGAGTCGGTGGCCGAGGCCAGCGAACCCACCGTCCAGAAGCGCATCCTGCCGAGCGCAGCGTCGTCCAGGATCATCGCGGCCTGGAGATAGCCGTAGAGGGCGGCGCTGATGGCCGTACCGGCGAGGGCGAGCCGCACCGGGGTGGCACCCCGGCTGCCGCCGAGGAACCACACCAGCGCACCGACCGCCGCCGCCCCGACGAAGGCGAACCACACATAGCCGGTGAGGCTGGTGACGCCGAAGTAGGTGACGGCGGTGACTACGGCGGCGGAGGCACCCGCGTTGATGCCGAGCAGCCCGGGGTCGGCCAGCGGATTGCGGGTGAGCGCCTGCAGCACCGCGCCCGAGAGGCCGAGCGCGGCACCGGCGAGCAGGCCCAGGATCGTACGCGCGAGCCGCTCGTCCACGACGACGTCGCCGTAGGTCCCCGTGTCGTGGAACAGACCGTGCCAGACCTGGTCCAGTGACAGCGATTTCGCCCCGATCGCGATGCTCGCGAGGGCGACGAGCACCAGGATCACGACGGAGAGCAGGAGCCCAAGGGCCCTTACCGCCTGGCGGGTTGGGGGCGCGGGGGCGGTCTCCGCGCGCTGTTCCGGAGGACTGTCGACCAACACGAGGTTAGGTTAGCCTACCCTCGCCCTCGATCTCGATCCCCGGGTCCGCCTCACAGTCCCAGACGTGCCAGCGCCTTGCCCCCGTCCAGCTCGCACGAGCCCTCCCCGGCCGCCGTCCACGCCGCCGCGCACAGCGCCCGCAGCCCGTCCAGCGGCTCGCCGTCGCCCTCCAGCTCCAGCCGGTCCGCCCCGGCCGCCGCCGTCCAGCCGCCGCACCGGAAGCCCACCGTGAGCGGGCTGACCTCCGGCTGGCCGGTGAGCAGCCCGCGCAGATCCGCGTCCACATACGTCGGCCGGTGCTGCGGCCGCGCCGCGAGCAGCTGGACGCCGTCCGTGACACCGGTCAGGACCAGCAGCGAGTCAACCTCTCCGTTGAAGGCGCCCTCGATGTCCGTGTCCAGCCGGTCCCCGACCACCAGCGGCCGCTTCGCACCCGTCCGGATGACCGTCTCCCGGTGCATCGGCGGCAGCGGCTTGCCCGCCACCTGCGGCTCCGCGCCCGTCGCGATCCGTACGACCTCCACGGCCGCCCCATTGCCCGGCGCGATACCCCGCCCGCTCGGGATCGTCAGGTCGGTGTTGGACGCGAACCACGGCACCCCGCGCGCGACCGCGTACGACGCCTCCGCGAACCGCCCCCAGGTCAGATCGGGCCCGCCGTACCCCTGCACGACCGCCGCCGGATCGTCGTCCGCCGACTCCACCGGCGTGAGCCCCCGCTCGCGCAGCGCCACCCGCAGCCCCTCGCCACCGATCACCAGCACCCGCGCCCCGGCCGGCACCTGCTCGCTGATCAGCCGCGCGACCGCCTGCGCGGAAGTGATGACGTCATCCGCCCCCGTCGGTATGCCCAGCTCCGTCAGATGCTCCGCCACCGTGTCCGGCGTCCGCAGCGCGTTGTTCGTGACGTACGCCAGATGCATCCCGCCCGAGCGCGCCGCCGCCAGCGAGTCGACCGCGTGCGCGATCGCGCTCCCGCCCGCGTACACCACCCCGTCCAGATCGAGCAGCGCCGTGTCGTACGCCTCGCTCAGGGGCTGCCCACTGCCCTCGGGCCTCGTCCTGACCGCCTGGCTCATTCCACATCGCTCCTCATCCGATCGCCTTTCCCCCGATCATCCCGCACGCCACTGACACACGTACGATGCCGGGATGAACACTGCAGGTCACTCGGAAGCAACGGCGCGCCGGGGCCTGGAACTCACCCCGTTCCGCGGCCTTCGCTACGACCCGGACCGGGTCGGCAGCCTCGCCTCCGTCACCTCCCCGCCGTACGACGTGGTCGTACGCCCCGACGGGGTGCACCACCTCCAGTCCGCCGACCCGTACAACATCGTCCGGCTGATCCTGCCCCAGGCCGGCACCCCGAGCGCCCGCACCGAGCAGGCCGCCGACACCCTGCGTCGCTGGCTGGACGAGGGCATCCTCACCGCGGACCCGGAGCCCGGCCTGTACGTCTACGAGCAGCGTGACGGGGGCGGCATGCTCCAGCGCGGCGTCATCGGCGCCCTGCGCGTCTCCGAGCCGTCGGAGGGCGTGGTGCTGCCGCACGAGGACGTCATGCCGCCCGTGGTCGCCGACCGCGCAGCCCTGATGCGCGCCACACGCGCGAACCTGGAGCCACTGCTGCTGACCTACCGCGGCGACGGGACGGCCGCCGAGGTCGTCGAGCGCACGGCGGAGAAGCCCCCGCTGCTGGACACGACCACCGAGGACGGCTTCCACCACCGGCTCTGGTCCGTCACCGACCCCGCCGACCTGGCCCGCATCCAGTCCGACCTCGCCCACCAGCAGGCCCTGATCGCCGACGGCCACCACCGCTGGGCCACCTACCGGCAGCTGCGCGCGGAGCACCCCTCCCCCAGCCCCTGGGACCACGGCCTGGTCCTGCTCGTCGACACCGCCCGCTACCCGCTGCGCGTCCGCGCCATCCACCGCCTGCTGCACGGCCTGCCGGTCGCGGACGCCCTCACCGCGGTGGAGGGCCTGTTCCGGGTACGGCACCTCGCCACGCCGCTGCCCGAGGCCCTGGCGGCGCTGGCCGACGCGTCCTGCGCGGGCAACGCCTTCCTGCTGGCCGGCGACGGCGCCTTCCACCTGCTCGACCGCCCGGACCCGGACCTGCTGGCCCGGACGATCCCGGCCGACCGCCCGGCCGCCTGGCGCTCCCTGGACGCCACGGTCCTGCACGCCGCGCTCCTCGAGCACGTCTGGCACATCCCCGAGGACTCGCCCACCCATATCGCCTACATCCACGACACGGCCGCGACGGTCGCCAAGGCGGAACGCGACGGCGGCACGGCCGTCCTGATGCACCCCGTCCGCGAGGAGGTCGTACGCGACCTGGCCCGCCAGGGCGTGACGATGCCCCGCAAGTCCACGTCGTTCGGCCCGAAGCCGGCGTCGGGGCTGGTGCTGCGGGCGCTGGAGATCTGACGCGCCAAGACACGAAAGAGGGCGGGCTCCCAGGGAACCCGCCCTCCTCTCAGTGATCACTTCTCAGTGATCACTCCTTCAGTGATCACTGACTGCCGTCAGTCCTCGTCGCCGTCTTCCCGCGCCGGCTTCTCGGGCTCGCCCTCGCTCTCGTCCAGGGCGTCGACGAACTCCACGCCGTCGAGCTCGGCGAGCCGGTCGGAGGCGTCCGTGCTGCCGTCCCGGTCGGCCTCCACGGCCTTCGCGAACCACTCCCGCGCCTCGCCTTCCCGCCCGGCGGCCAGCAGGGCGTCGGCATAGGCGTACCGCAGGCGCGCGGTCCACGGCTGGACCGAGTTGGAGGCCAGCTCCGGGCTCTGCAGGGTCACGATGGCGGCGTCCAGCTGGCCCATGTCACGCCGGGCACCGGCCGCGACGAGCCGCATCTCGACCTGACCGGCCTTGTCCAGCTTGTGCACCTCAGGGGCGCCGGCCATGTCCAGCGCCTTCTCCGGCCGCCCGAGCCCACGCTCGCAGTCGGCCATCACCGGCCACAGCTCCACGGTGCCGGTCATCCGCCGCGCGGCCCGGAACTCGGCGAGCGCCTCGCTGTACTTCTGGCTGGCGTACGCCGCGAACCCGGCGGCCTCCCGTACGGCGGCCACGCGGGACGCCAGGCGCAGGGCCACCTTGGAGTAGCCGTAGGCACCCTCGGGGTCCTCGTCGATGAGCCGGGCCACCATCACCAGGTTCTTGGCGACGTCCTCCGCGAGCGTCTTGGGCAGGCTCAGCAGCTCCTGCCGGACGTCCTTGTCGATCTCGTCACCGGTGACGTCCTCCGGGATCGGCAGCCGCTTGATGGGCTCCCGGTCCCGGTCGCGGTCACGGTCCCGGTCACGCTCGTCGCGGAAGCGGCCACCGCCCCGGCGGTCGTCCCGACGGTCGTCCCTGCGATCGTCACGCCCCCGGAAGCCACTGGGCCGGCCACCACGGTCGTCCCGGCGGGGCCCGCGGCCACCACGGTCGTCCCGGCCGCGGAATCCACCGCGCTCGCCCCGGGTGTCGCCCCGGGTGTCGTCACGGCGGTCATCGCGACGGAAGCCACCGCGGTCGCCACGGTCACCGCGGTCGGCTCGGTGGTCGTCGCGGCGGCCGTAGCCGCCACGGTCGTCGTCGCGGCGGAAGGGCGGGCGGTCACCACCGCGGTCGTCACGACGGAAGCCACCACGATCGTCACGCCGGTCGTCCCGACGCGGCCCACGGTCACGGTCGTCCCGCTGGAACGCCGGACGCTGACCCCGATCGCCCTCACGGCGATCGTCCCGACGGCCGTAACCGCCACGGTCGTCACGACGGAAGCCACCACGATCGTCACGCCGGTCATCGCGACGGTCATCACGGCGGTCACCACCGCGGTCGTCACGGCGGAAGCCACGGTCACCGCGGTCGCCACGGTCGGTTCGGTGGTCGTCGCGTCGGCCGTAGCCGCCACGGTCGTCGTCGCGGCGGAAGGGCGGGCGGTCACCACCGCGGTCGTCACGACGGAAGCCACCACGATCGTCACGCCGGTCA
>NZ_JBSFGB010000021.1:177403-177906 GCF_053596375.1 Streptomyces sp. NPDC001709
CCGATCGCCCTCACGGCGATCGTCCCGACGGCCGTAACCGCCACGGTCGTCACGACGGAAGCCACCACGATCGTCACGCCGGTCATCGCGACGGTCGTCACGGCGGTCATCACGCCGGTCATCGCGACGGAAGCCACCGCGGTCGCCACGGTCACCGCGGTCGGCGCGGTGGTCCTCGCGACGGCCGTAACCGCCACGGTCGTTGTCGCGGCGGTAGCCGCCACGGTCACCCCGGTAGCCGCCGCGGTCACCGCGGTCACCACTGTCCCGTCGCCGCTGGTCGCGCTCCGGTCGGTCGTCGGGCGAGTTGGTGGACATGGTGACTCCTGTCTTCGGTACTACAAGCATTGTAAAAACGAAAGGACCCCTGGTCCCAGCTGAACGCTGGGACCAGGGGTCCTTCCAAAGATTGTTCGGCGGCGTCCTACTCTCCCACAGGGTCCCCCCTGCAGTACCATCGGCGCTGTGAGGCTTAGCTTCCGGGTTCGGAATGTAACCGGGCG
>NZ_JBSFGB010000022.1:0-170275 GCF_053596375.1 Streptomyces sp. NPDC001709
CTTCGGTCTTGCGTTTCCGACTCTATCAGATCTTTTCTCGATCCGATTTCCTCGGTGCTTTCCAGGTTCCCGCTCTCGCGTTTCCCTTTCCGGCGGTTCCGACTCTATCAGATCCTTTCGGCGTCTGACTCCCAGTCAGGGGGCTTGTCTTCTCGGCCGCTGGGCCGTTCCGACGAGTGAGACTTTAGCGGATTCCGTGCTCCCGAGCTAATCGGGGGCTGCGTTCTTTCGAACGCGGATTCCTCATTTCGCAAATGCGCACGCCAAAACAGTCGGCGCCGAAGCGTCGATTGCTGGTGGGGACTTGCGGAATGGCTGTCCGGGGACCGACCGGGGTCGGCGCTCACGTCGGACAACTCGGAGAACACTACGGACCGGCGTGGGGTGTGTCAACTCTGGTGCCGAGACCACTCCGGAGGCGTACGCTGGGCGACATGACTACGCGTACGTGTACCCAGCTTTGGTGGGCCGCCTGACGGCGGCCGCGCTCACGTATGCATCCAACGGCCGCCGCCTCGGCGGCCGTTCTCGTATCTCCTCCGGACTCCGGGGGCCGGCCGCAGGAGCGGCGGTCCCGATCAGGAGGTGGAGTGGAGATGACGCGGGTCTTCAGCGGGATTCAGCCGACCGGGCACCTGACGCTGGGCAACTACCTGGGCGCCATGCGGCGCTGGGCCGAGACGGACCAGCATCGGTCCGACTCGGTGTTCTGCGTCGTGGATCTGCATGCCCTGACCGTGGAGCACGATCCGGCGCGGGTGCGCAGGCTCAGTAGGCAGACGGCGACGCTGATGCTGGCCGCCGGGCTCGATCCCGAGGTGTGCACCGTGTTCCTGCAGAGCCATGTCGACGAGCACACGAGGCTGTCGTATCTGCTGGAGTGCGTGGCGACCGACGGTGAGATGCGCCGGATGATCCAGTACAGGGAGAAGGCCGCGCGGGAGCGGGAGCGCGGTGGGAGCGTGCGGCTGTCGCTGCTGACGTATCCGGTGCTGATGGCGGCGGACATCCTCGGGTACGGCGCGCACGAGGTGCCGGTCGGGGACGACCAGGTGCAGCACGTCGAGCTGGCGCGGGATCTGGCGGTGCGGTTCAACCAGCGGTACGGGCACACGTTCGTGGTGCCGAAGGCGACCCGTCCGGGGGTCGCGGCGCGGGTGATGAATCTGCAGAACCCGGCGTCGAAGATGGGCAAGTCGGACGACTCGGGTCTGGGGGTCGTCTATCTGCTCGACGAGCCGGATGTCGTACGGAAGAAGGTCATGCGTGCCGTCACCGACAGCGGGCGGGACGTGGAGTACGACCGGGAGGGGCGGCCGGGGGTCGCGAATCTGCTGGAGATTCTCGCTGCGTGCACGGGTGGGAACCCTGAGTCACTGTCGGCCGTTTACGACTCGTACGGCGCTTTGAAGAAGGACACCGCGGAGGCCGTGGTGGAGGTCCTCGGGCCCGTGCAGGCCAGGCACAGGGAGCTGTGCGCGGATCCTGCCTATGTGGAGGGGGTGCTGCGGGATGGTGCGGAGAAAGCGAGGGCGATGGCTCGGCCGACCGTCGACGGGGCCTACCGGGCGATCGGGCTGTTGCCGCCGTTGTTCGAGACGGCCGAGACGACGTTGAGCGCGGCCGGCCTTTAGGGCCTGGTCTGTGGGGCCTGGTCTGTAGGACCTGTCTGTGTGGGCTCGTGCGCGTGGGCCCGTGCGCACGGGGGCGGGCGGCCGGCTGTGAGCCGTCGCCCGCCCCCGGCACCGGGTCAGTCCTTCTTGCCGGAGGCGAGTTCGCGGCTGCGGTCGCGGGCGGCTTCCAGGGCGGCGATGAGGGCGGCTCGTACGCCGTGGTTCTCCAGTTCGCGGATGGCGCTGATCGTCGTGCCGGCCGGGGAGGTGACGTTCTCCCGGAGCTTGACGGGGTGTTCGCCGCTGTCGCGGAGCATCACGGCGGCGCCGATGGCGGACTGGACGATGAGGTCGTGGGCCTTGTCGCGGGGCAGGCCGAGCAGGATGCCGGCGTCGGTCATGGCCTCGACCAGATAGAAGAAGTACGCGGGGCCGGAGCCGGACAGGGCGGTGCAGGCGTCCTGCTGGGTCTCGGGGACGCGGAGTGTCTTGCCGACGGCACCGAAGATCTCCTCGGCATGCGCGAGGTGGTCCTCGTTGGCGTGGCTGCCGGCGGAGATGACCGACATCGCCTCGTCGACGAGGGCCGGGGTGTTGGTCATGACACGGACGACCGGGGTGCCTGCGGCCAGGCGCTCCTCGAAGAAGGAGGTGGGGATACCGGCGGCGCCGCTGATGACCAGGCGGTCGGCGGGGACGTGCGGGGCCAGCTCGTCCAGGAGGGTGCCCATGTCCTGCGGCTTGACCGTGAGGATGAGGGTGTCGGCGGTCTTGGCGGCCTCGGTGTTGCTGACCGGGGTGACTCCGTAGCGGGTGCGGAGTTCTTCGGCGCGTTCGGGGCGGCGAGCGGTGACCAGTAGGTCGGCCGGCGCCCAGCCGGCCCGGATCATTCCGCTGAGCAGGGCTTCGCCGATCTTGCCGGTGCCGAGGACTGCGACTTTCTGGCTCATGGGGCTCAGTTTCGCACCGGGGTGAGCTGTGCGGGTCGGTTGTCCGGTGGGCGGAACGGGGCCGGGCGGGGCCGGGTTTGGCTTGCCCGCGCCGGTGGGGTGCCTCCTACTCCGTACGTCGCCGCAGCGTGGCCGCCCCCAGCGCCAGGACCAGGACCGCGCAGCCCGCCACGATCAGGACGTCCCTGACGAAGGTGGCCGTCATGTCGGTGTGGTGGAGGACCTGGTTCATGCCGTCGACGGCGTACGACATCGGCAGGACGTCGGAGACGGCCCTGAGGACGGGGTGCATGTCGGAACGGGGAGTGAACAGGCCGCAGAGGAGGAGCTGGGGAAAGATCACCGCGGGCATGAACTGGACCGCCTGGAATTCCGAGGCCGCGAAGGCCGAGACGAAGAGACCGAGGGCCGTGCCGAGCAGGGCGTCGAGGAGGGCGACGAGGAGGAGCAGCCAGGGTGAGCCGGTGACGTCGAGGTCGAGCAGCCACACGGCGAGTCCGGTGGCGAGGGCGGACTGGACGATGGCGAGGGCACCGAAGGCGAGGGCGTAGCCGGCGATGAGGTCGGCCTTGCCGAGAGGCATGGCGAGGAGGCGTTCGAGGGTGCCGGAGGTGCGTTCGCGCAGGGTGGCGATGGAGGTGACCAGGAACATCGTGATCAGCGGGAAGATGCCGAGCAGGGACGCGCCGATGTTGTCGAAGGTGCGGGGGCTGGCGTCGAAGACGTAGCGCAGCAGGATCAGCATCAGGCAGGGGATGAGGATCATCAGCGCGATGGTGCGCGGGTCGTGGCGGAGCTGGCGCAGGACCCGGGCCGCGGTGGCGGTGGTGCGGGAGGTGTTGAACGCACCGGCCGGGGCGGCGGGGGCGGTCGTACTCACCGGGCTCATCGGGCTCGTGGGGGTCATCGGGTCGTCTCCTGGGTGCGGTGTGCGGTGGCGGCTTCGTCGACGAGGCGGAGGAACGCGTCCTCGACGGTGTCGGTGCCGGTGCGGGTGCGCAGGGCGTCGGGGGTGTCGTCGGCGAGGATCTCGCCCTCGCGCATGAGGAGGAGGCGGTGGCAGCGCTCGGCCTCGTCCATGACGTGGGAGGAGACGAGGAGGGTGGCGCCGCGGGTGGCGGCGATGTCGTGGAAGAGGTTCCACAGGTCGCGGCGCAGGACGGGGTCGAGGCCGACGGTGGGTTCGTCCAGGACGAGGAGTTCGGGGGTGCCGAGCAGGGCCACGGCGAGTGAGACCCGGCTGCGCTGGCCGCCGGAGAGGTTGCCGGCCAGGGCGGTGGCGTGGCTGGTGAGGTCGACGTCGGCGATGGCGCGGGTGACGTGTTCGTGGCGGCGTTCGGCGGCGGCGCGGCCGGGGTCGAGGATCGCGGCGTAGTACTCCAGGTTCTGGCGGACGGTCAGGTCGTTGTAGACGGAGGGGGCCTGGGTGACGTAGCCGATGCGGCTGCGCAGGGTGGGGTGGCCGGCGGGCTTGCCGAGGACGTTCAGGGTGCCGGTGACCTTGGCCTGGGTGCCGACGATGGAGCGCATCAGGGTGGATTTGCCGCAGCCGGAGGGGCCGAGCAGGCCGGTGATCTGGCCGCGGGGGACGGTGAAGCGGAGGTGGTGCAGGACCGTGCGGGGGCCGCGGGCGACGGTGAGGTCGTCGGCGTGGACGGCGGCCGAGACCGTGGGGTGGGGTGGGTCGGACACATAATTCATCATGCGGTGAATAATCTGCCTGCGGCACGTCGCCGTCAAGGGGAAGGCCGGCGTGCGCAGACGAAAACGGCGACCCGGTGGGGAGCCGGGTCGCCGCTGCTGGGGGGGGTGGTGTCGGATCAGGGCTTGGTGGCGACGAGCAGGAGGACGTCGTAGGTCTCCTCGACCATGCCGTCCGGGAAGACCTTCAGCAGGTGGTTGCGCTCCTCTTCCAGGAAGGCGGTCCTGCGGTCCTCGGGCGTGAGGAGGAACGCCGACTGGCTGCCGAGGTTGGCGAGATGGGTGTCGATCGTGACCCGGCGGCTCCAGCGGACCTCGCGGCGGCTGAACCGGAGACGGCCGCTCGGGTCGGCCAGTTCCGTGCGGCTGCCGTCGCGCCTCTGGGCGGCGATGTCCACGCCGAAGAAGCGGCCGACGCGGAGGGCGGCCTCGGCGATCCACTCGACGTCCAGGGCGTCGCCGTTCCACCACAGCGCCAGCGCGCCGCCCGGCCGCAGCACCCGCAGCGCCTCCGGCACCGAGCGGGCGGTGTCGGTCCAGTGCCAGGCCTGGGCGTAGGTGACGAAGTCGGCCGTCTCGTCGGCGACGGGGAGGGCGTTGCCGTTGCCGCGGACGATCGGGAGGTGCGGCAGCCCGCGGCGGAACTCGGCGGCCATGCCCTCGCCGGGTTCGACGGCGAGTACGTCGGCACCGCGAGCGTGCAGGAGGGCGGTCGCGATGCCCGTACCGGCCCCGACGTCCACGACCCTGGCGCCGGACAGGGACCGGCCGGCCAGTTCCTCGACGGTGTCGAAGAGGGCGGGTGGGTAGGAGGGGCGGTTCGCGGCGTACTGGGCGGCGGCGGAGTTGAAGGAGTGCGCGCGTGCCGAGTGCGAGGGCGCGGCCGAGGAGGGTTGTGTCGTGGTCATACGGCCATCGTGGGGAAGCCGGGGAGAAGACGACAGCGGGTTTCCGGGCCGGGGCGCGCTTTCACCTTCGGGCCCGCGGGGCACGTCCCGTCAGCCGGAGTGGGCCGTTACCGGCGGCGCTTCTTCTTCGACGGGTTGCCGGTGCGCCGGGAGGAGCGGCGCTCGTACTCCTCGCGCGCCTTTTCGTACTCCTCGCGGTGCAGCTTCTCGCCGGGGGCCTCGGTGAGCGAGCGGAAGAAGTAGGCGAGGAGGGAACCGACGAAGCCGATGGCGAGCAGGCCGCGCAGGGAGGCCTGGCGCTGCGGGTCGTGGCGCTTGCCGAAGCCCTCCCAGGTGTTGCGGAAGGCGAGCGCGCTGCAGATCGCGAACATCGCGATGATCAGCACGGTCACGAAGGAGCCCGTGTCGGCGATCTGGATGCCCTCGTAGGCGAAGCGGAGGACCAGGCAGGAGGCGACGGCGGCGGCGAGGGAGCCCACGGCGACGCCGGCGCGGCGGGCCGGGTAGCCGTTGTCGTGGTTCACCCAGGTGGTGCCGAAGAAGCGGAGGGGCTCGGGGCGGGGGCCGCCGCCCTGGGCCGTACCGCCCGAGGAGCCCGCCGCGGTGTCCGGGGTGCCGGTTTCGTCGCTCACGGAACGATTATGGCGCCGGGTAGGGGCGGGCTCCCGGCGGGGTCAGCCGCAGCGCGAGGCGACGTAGCCGTCGCTGCCGGTCTGGACATAGGCGTCGGAGACGTACTCGCCGTTGTCGATGTTGTCCCAGATGTTCGTCGTGCCGTACGGGCCGGAGACCTTGGTGCCCGGGGCCTGGCAGAAGATCGGGACACGTACGCCCTCGGGCAGGACGCGCACGATGCCGTAGCTGGTGCCCGGACCGCTGCGGACGTTCAGGCGGACGCCCGGAGCGACCGCGTACGTGCGCAGGGCCGTCTCCGCCGTCAGCGCCCCGTCTCCGGCACCGGCTTCCACCTCTTCTGCACGGTCAACAGCCATGTGAAACCTCCCCCTTGAGCCCCATGGTCGCCATGGGTGTCGGTGATCCCCGTGATCGGGTCACAGCACACGTGTGCGCGACTCGCGCGCGCAGGCTAGCAAGCCGCCTCTGTCTCGCACGAGTCATCGACTAGGCTCCGTGCGTCGCGCGCGCGGACGAACAGCACGGGGGGTGGTCCCATGGCGCCACGCAGGGACGCGGGGACCGGCGCGGAAGCGGAACTTCCCGAGTACGCCGGTCACTACCGTCTGGAGTCCTCTTTGGGCTCCGGTGGCATGGGCGTCGTCCACCTGGCGCGCAGCACCTCGGGGATGAAGCTCGCGGTGAAGGTCGTACACGCCGAGTTCGCCAGGGATCCCGAGTTCCGGGGCCGTTTCCGGCAGGAGGTGGCCGCGGCCCGCAGGGTGAGCGGCGCCTTCACCGCGTCCGTCGTGGATGCCGATCCGGAGGCCGAGCGGCCCTGGATGGCCACGCTGTTCATTGCCGGGCCCACTCTCTCCGAGCACGTCAAGCGGAACGGGCCGATGCCGGAGTCGCAGTTGCGGCGGCTCATGGCCGGGCTCGCCGAGGCGCTGCGCGACATCCATCGGGTCGGCGTCGTGCACCGGGATCTGAAGCCGAGCAATGTGCTGCTGGCCGAGGACGGGCCGAAGGTGATCGACTTCGGCATCTCCCGGCCGAAGGACAGCGAACTGCGCACCGAGACCGGCAAGTTGATCGGCACGCCGCCCTTCATGGCGCCCGAGCAGTTCCGGCGGCCGCGTGAGGTCGGGCCCGCCGCGGACATCTTCGCGCTCGGCTCGGTGCTGGTGCACGCGGCCACCGGGCGCGGGCCGTTCGACTCCGACAGCCCGTATGTCGTCGCCTATCAGGTGGTGCACGACGAGCCGGACCTCACCGGGGTGCCGGAGTCCCTCGTGCCGCTGGTGCTGCGCTGTCTGGCCAAGGAGCCCGAGGACCGGCCGACGCCTGACGAGCTGATGCGGGAACTGCGGTCGGTGGCGGCCTCGTACGACACGCAGGCGTTCATACCGGCGCAGCGTACGGGCGGCGACGCGCCGGTTCCGCGGTCTCCCGCCGAGGAGCGGCCCGAGTCGGGGGGCAAGCGGCGGTTCGGCCGTAAGGCGGCCGTGGGCGCCGGGGCGCTCGCTCTCGTCGTGGCCGCCGCGCTGGCCTGCGTCCAGCTGATCGGGGGCGGCGGCCCCGCGCCGACCGGTACGAGCCCGCACACCAAGGCGGCCGCGTTCAGCTCCTGGCAGGCCAGACCGGCGCCCAAGGCCTCGGGGATGCCGCGGTGTTCGTACGGGGCGGGGACGGTGTTCTGCGCACAGAGCGGTGCCGCTTTCGCCCTCTCCCCGGTCGGTGGAAAGCTCCTGTGGCAGCGTTCCGGCGCCGCCCGGCCCGCGTGCGGACCGCCGGTTCCGGCCGACTCCGTCGTGCAGTTCTGCACGGACGGCGGCTCCCTGCTGACGGCACGCGACCCGCGCTCCGGCGACGAGGTGTGGAAGCGGCGTCTGCCGCACGGAACGACGGTCCGGTACGCCGGCGGTACGGCGCTGCTCACGGGCGCCGACGGGAAGGTCACGGGGGTGGACGGCAGGTCGGGCCGCACGAAGTGGCACCGGCGCCTCCCCGGCTACAGCACGCCGTCCCTCGCCTCGTTCGCCGGGGATCCGCTGGCGTACGCGACGACCTCGTCCCAGGACGGGGCGCACACGCGCGTGGCCGCCGTGGACCCGGACACGGGTGCGGTGCGCTGGGACGCCTCGCTGGACGGGACGCTGAACCCCGTCGGCAGCCAGGGCGGGTCCCTGTTCTTCCTGTCCGTCGACAAGACCTGGGCCACGAACGCCGTCGTCCGCTACACACCCGCCTCGAAGACCTCGCGCCGGGTGGCCCTCCCGGTCCCGCGCCTGTCCCCGCAGGCCACCGCACACGGCGACACCGTGTACCTGCTGGCCGCGGGCGGCTCACTGGAGGCGGTCGACCTGGGTGCCGGCAAGCTGCTGTGGCACCTGGAGACGTCCGTCAGCCGTGGTTCGGCCCCGGTCGCCGACACCGAGCACGTGTACTTCAGCGCGGCCGACGGGCGTCTGCTGGCCGTCGACGCGCGCGGTGGACGCCTCGTCGGGCAGACTCCGGCGCGGCTCGGCGCCGACGCGGGCGTGGTCACCGCCGACCTGCCGGCACCCCTGGTCGTCGACGGCCATGTCTACGCCGGTGCCCCCGACGGCACCGTGTTCGGGGTGGCCGCGCGGAATCCGGCCGACTGGTGACGCCCACCGATGTGCGCAAGGGGCCGCCCCCGTCGGGAGCGGCCCCTTCTCACGCGCGGGTTCAGCCCAGCCTGGTCACGTCCCGGACCGCGCCCTTGTCGGCGCTGGTGGCCATCGCGGCGTAGGCCCGCAGTGCCGCCGACACCTTGCGGTCGCGGTTGCCGGGGGCGTAGACGCCGTTCAGGGACTGTTCGCGGCGGGACAGTTCGGCCTCGTCGACGAGCAGCTCGATCGTGCGGTTGGGGATGTCGATGCGGATGCGGTCGCCGTCCTGGACCAGGGCGATGGTGCCGCCGGAGGCCGCCTCGGGGGAGGCGTGGCCGATCGACAGACCCGATGTGCCGCCGGAGAAGCGGCCGTCGGTGATCAGGGCGCAGCTCTTGCCCAGGCCGCGGCCCTTCAGGTACGAGGTCGGGTAGAGCATCTCCTGCATGCCGGGGCCGCCCTTGGGGCCCTCGTAGCGGATGACGACGACGTCGCCTTCCTTGACCTCGTGGGTCAGGATCCGCTGGACGGCCTCCTCCTGGGACTCGCAGACGACCGCCGGGCCCTCGAAGGTCCAGATCGACTCGTCCACGCCCGCCGTCTTCACCACGCAGCCGTCGACCGCGAGGTTGCCCTTGAGGACCGCGAGGCCGCCGTCCTTGGAGTAGGCGTGCTCGGCGCTGCGGATGCAGCCGTTCTCCGCGTCCTCGTCCAGGGCCTCCCAGCGCTCGGACTGGGAGAAGGCCTCGGCGGACCGCACACAGCCGGGGGCCGCGTGCCACAGCTCCAGCGCTTCCGGCGAAGGCGAGCCGCCGCGGACGTCCCAGGTCTTCAGCCAGTCGGCCAGGGAGGGGCTGTGGACGGCGTGCACGTCCTCGTTGAGCAGGCCCGCGCGGTGCAGCTCGCCCAGCAGGGCCGGGATGCCGCCGGCGCGGTGCACGTCCTCCATGTAGTACGTGCGGTTCTTCGCGACGTTGGGCGCCACCTTCGCCAGGCACGGAACCCGGCGGGAGACGGCGTCGATCTGCTCCAGGCCGAAGGGGACGCCCGCCTCCTGGGCGGCGGCCAGCAGGTGCAGGATCGTGTTCGTGGAGCCGCCCATCGCGATGTCCAGGGCCATGGCGTTCTCGAAGGCCGCGAACGTCGCGATGTTGAGCGGGAGGACCGACTCGTCGTCCTGCTCGTAGTAGCGGCGGGTGATGTCCATCACGGTGTGCGCCGCGTCGACGTAGAGCTGCTTGCGCGCGGTGTGGGTGGCGAGGACCGAGCCGTTGCCCGGCAGGGACAGGCCGATCGCCTCGGTCAGGCAGTTCATCGAGTTGGCCGTGAACATGCCGGAACAGCTGCCGCAGGTCGGGCAGGCGTTCTCCTCGATACGGAGGATGTCCTCGTCGGAGATCTTGTCGTTGACCGCGTCGGAGATCGCGTCGACCAGGTCGAGGGTGCGGACCGTGCCGTCCACGAGCGTGGCGCGGCCGGACTCCATCGGGCCGCCGGAGACGAAGACCGTCGGGATGTTCAGGCGCAGGGCGGCCATCAGCATGCCCGGCGTGATCTTGTCGCAGTTGGAGATGCAGACCAGGGCGTCGGCGCAGTGGGCCTCCACCATGTACTCCACGGAGTCCGCGATCAGGTCGCGGGAGGGGAGCGAGTAGAGCATCCCGCCATGCCCCATCGCGATGCCGTCGTCGACGGCGATCGTGTTGAACTCGCGCGGGATGCCGCCCGCCTCCTTGATCGCCTCGCTGACGATCCGGCCAACCGGCTGCAGGTGGGTGTGGCCCGGCACGAACTCGGTGAAGGAGTTCGCGACCGCGATGATCGGCTTCCGGCCGATGTCCGCACCGGGTACACCGGAGGCGCGCATAAGGGCGCGGGCGCCCGCCATGTTGCGGCCGTGGGTGACTGTGCGGGACCTCAGCTCGGGCATCGTCGCTCGCTCCTTCGAAGACCTTCTGCCAGAGAGTTCTGACTGTCTCCGAGCGTACGCCGGTGCTCCAAACGCTGGACACGGTTGTCCGGAATGCGGGACGCGTGTTTCACCTGTCCGTGAGGTGGTGCTGTACGACGGGGGCGACGCGCGCGATGATCTGCTCCAGGTCCGCCGACGCCAGCGGCTCCAGCTTGATCACGTAACGCATCATCGCCGTACCCACCAGCTGGGCGGCCGCCAGCTCGGCGCGCAGTTCCGGGTCCGGCAGGTCCACCTGGGCGGCGATGCGGCGCATCAGCTGGGAGGCGATCAGACGGCGGAACACGGCGGCCGCGGTGTCGTTGTTGACGGCCGAGCGGACGATCGCCAGCAGCGGGGTACGGGTCGTGGGGTTCTCCCAGACGCCGAAGATGAACCGGGTCAGCCGCTCCCCCACACCGTCCAGGGGGCCGGCGGCCACCGCGTCGGGGGCGTTCAGCGCGGGCGCGAAGGCGACGGAGACGGCCGCCTCGAAGACCTGCTCCTTGGTGCCGAAGTAGTGGTGGACCAGCGCGGAGTCGACACCGGCCGCCTTGGCGATACCGCGCACGGACGTCTTCTCGTACCCCCGCTCGGAGAACTCCTCACGGGCCGCGGAGAGGATGCGGTCACGGGTGTCACCGGCCTCGGCACGCGGCGGGCGGCCCCTGCGGCGGGCGGCCGACGCGGGGGGCTCGCCGGCGGGGGGCTCGCCGGCGGCGGGGGCAGGGCTACCCGACGGGGCCGGATTCGCGGCCGCCGCTGGGGCTGGGGGGTGGCTTGCGGACGGGGTACGGCGGCTCGCCGGGGGCGGGTTCACGTCGGCCGGGGGCTGACCCGCCGCCGGGGTACGGCGCCCCGCTGCGGACGAGGCACGGCGATCCCCCGCGGCTGAGGGCTCGCTCGCGGACGAGGCACGGCGACCCGCCGGGGGCTGGTTCACGGCCGCCGGGGCCAGGGGCCGACCCGCTGCCGGGGTACGGCTACCCGCCGCGGACGGGGACTCGCTCGCGGACGGGGCACGGCGATCCCCCGCAGCCGAAGACTCGCCCGCACCCGGGACACGGCGACCCCCCGCAGCCGAAGACTCACCCGTTGCCGGGGGCTCTCCCGCCGCCGCGGGCCGGCTCATCGACGGGGTCTCGCTCATGGCCGGAAACTCGTTCATGGCCGGGGCACCCGTACCGTCGACGCCAGGTGCTTGCGGGTGAAGGCCAGGGCCTCGGCGAGGTCGGCCTCGCGCTCGGCGCCGGACATCGCCCGCCGGGTGTTGACCTCGATGACGACGTGGCCGTCGAACCCGGACAGGGTCAGGTGTTCCAGCAGCTCGGCACAGGGCTGGGTGCCGCGGCCGGGCACCAGGTGCTCGTCCTTGGCCGAGCCGCGGCCGTCGGCTAGGTGCACATGGCCGAGGCGGTCGCCCATGCGGTTGATCATGTCCAGCGCGTCCGCGCGAGCCGTCGCCGTGTGGCTGAGGTCGATCGTGAAGTGCCGGTAGTCGTGCTGGGTGACGTCCCAGTCGGGGGCGTAGGCGAGCATCTCGCGGTCGCGGTAGCGCCACGGGTACATGTTCTCGACAGCGAACCGTACGTCCGTCTCGCCCGCCATCCGCCAGATGCCGTCGACGAAGTCGCGCGCGTACTGCCGCTGCCAGCGGAAGGGCGGGTGTACAACGACGGTGGAGGCACCCAGCTTCTCGGCGGCCGCCTGGGCCCGCTGCAGCTTGACCCAGGGGTCCGTCGACCAGACCCGCTGGGTGATCAGCAGGCAGGGCGCGTGGACGGCCAGGATCGGGATGCCGTGGTAGTCCGACAGGCGGCGCAGCGCCTCGATGTCCTGGCTGACCGGGTCGGTCCACACCATGACCTCGACGCCGTCGTACCCGAGGCGCGCGGCGATCTCGAAGGCCGTCGCGGTGGACTCCGGGTACACGGAGGCCGTCGACAGCGCGATCCGCACGTCCACGTCCCTTGGTTCAGCCACGTCCGTCACCTTACGGCGTGGGATGGTGCCGGTGTTGGGTGCCTATTCGCCGTTGTGAGGTTTGCCATTCGGGCGGGTGCGGTGTGCGGCGTGGTCGCTCGCGCCCACGCGGCGGAGCCGCATATCGATACGGCCCGCGTCCCTTTCGGGGCGCTAGGCGGAACCCATGTGATCAAGGCGCCGGAGGATCACGCCCTCGCGCAGGGCCCACGGACAGATCTCCAGGCTTTCTACGCCGAACAGGTCCATCGCGCCCTCGGCCACCAGCGCACCCGCGAGCAGCTGGCCGGATCTGCCCTCCGAGACTCCCGGGAGCTCGCCGCGCTGTTCCACGGTCATGCCGGCCAGGCGCGGGACCCAGGCCTCCAGGGACTCGCGCTTGAGTTCGCGCTGGACGTAGAGGCCCTCGGCGCTGCGGGCGGCGCCGGCGATGCGGGCGAGCTGCTTGAAGGTCTTGGAGGTGGCGACCACGTGGTCGGGGGCGCCGAAGCGGCTGAACTCGCCGACCGTGCGGGCGATCTCCGCGCGGACGTGGCGGCGCAGGGCGCGTACCGACTCGGGGGTGGGCGGGTCGCCGGGCAGCCAGCCCGCGGTGAGCCGGCCGGCGCCGAGCGGCAGGGAGACGGCGGCGTCCGGCTCCTCGTCTATGCCGTAGGCGATCTCCAGGGAGCCGCCGCCGATGTCCAGGACCAGCAGCTTCCCGGCGGACCAGCCGAACCAGCGGCGCACGGCGAGGAAGGTCAGGCGGGCCTCCTCCGGACCGGTGACGACCTGGAGCCGTACGCCGGTCTCCTCCTCCACGCGCGCGAGGACGTCATCGGCGTTGGTGGCTTCCCGGACGGCGGAGGTCGCGAACGGCAGCAGGTCCTCGACACCCTTGTCCTCGGCGGCCTGGAGCGCGTCCTGCACGACGTCGACCAACTTGTGGATGCCGTCGTCGCCTATGGCACCGCTGTCGTCGAGCAGTTGGGCGAGCCGAAGTTCGGCCTTATGCGAATGCGCGGGCAGCGGGCGCGCGCCGGGGTGGGCGTCCACCACCAGCAGATGCACCGTGTTCGAACCCACGTCCAGGACACCGAGTCTCATATACGGAACGCTACTGCCAGATCCCTCGTCCACGGTCCCCGGAGCGGTCCTCGGCCATTTACCCTGGACAGGTGCCGAAGACGAAAAAGGCGAAGGACCACAAATCCTCCAAGGGATTGAAGGATTCTGCGCAGGCGAAGGCGTCGTCCATGTCGAAGAAGTCCACGAAGTCCGAGAAGGCCCCGAAGGTGAGCGACGAGAAGGGACTCGATTTCGCGCGCGCCTGGGTGGAGTTTCCTGATCCTGCGGACGACGAGCAGGTCTTCCGCTGCGATCTGACATGGCTGACCTCTCGCTGGAACTGCATCTTCGGCAGCGGCTGCCAGGGCATCCAGGCCGGCCGCGCGGACGACGGGTGCTGCTCGCTGGGGGCGCACTTCTCGGACGAGGACGACGAGAAGCGGGTCGCCGAGCATGTGGCACGGCTCACGCCGGAGATCTGGCAGCACCACGAGGAGGGCACGCGGAACGGCTGGGTCTCCAAGGACGAGGAGGGCTCCCGCCAGACCCGCCCGTACAACGGCTCCTGCATCTTCCAGAACCGCCCCGGTTTCGCGGGCGGCGCGGGCTGCTCGCTGCACATCCTCGCGCTGCGGGAGGGCCGGGAGCCGCTGGAGACCAAGCCGGACGTGTGCTGGCAGCTGCCGATCCGGCGGACGTACGACTGGATCGACCGCCCCGACGACACCCGGGTCCTCCAGGTCTCGATCGGCGAGTACGACCGCCGGGGCTGGGGTCCGGGCGGCCATGACCTGCACTGGTGGTGCACCTCGGCGACCTCCGCACACGGCGCCGGCGAGCCGGTGTACGTCTCCTACCGGGCCGAGCTGACCGAACTGATGGGCAAGGCCGGCTACGACCGTCTGGCCGAGCTCTGCGAGGCGCGACTGGCGTCGCAGCTGCCGCTGGTCGCCCCTCACCCCGCCGACCCGGCGCGCTGACTCCGGCGCACCCCCGACTGCGTCGGCAGATCCGTTCCACCCTGCCACCCTCGCGTCCCTGCGTCCCGACCGGCCGGCCCACCCGCGCCCTCCACCCGCCGTCCCCCTCGCCGGCCCTTCCCCTCTGCCCAGCCCTTCCCCTACCCCCCAGACGGACTGGGTGTACCGCCGTCGGACTGTGCCGGCGTAGGCGTGGGGGTCGGGGACTCCGGTGGAGTCGGGTCCGTCGGGGTGGGGGTCGAAGTGGGGGGCGGTGTGGATGGTGGGGTGGAAGGTGGGTTCGTGGGGGGTGTGGTCGGTGGGGTGGGGGTGGGGGTGGAGTCGGACGGTGGTGATGTGGGCGTGGGGTGGTGGGTGGGGGCCGTGCCGTAGCCGTCGATGGAGACCACCGCGCCGGCCGGGGACACCGCCACCTGCGCGTGCCAGAGGCCGGACGGTTCGCGGAGGTGGTCGACGTACACCCTGATCGTCAACGTGTCGCCGGGGGCGAGGGTTCCCGAGGACTGGCTGAGGTAGAGCCAGGGCGCCGAGACGGACGCGGACCAGCGGACCGGGGCGGAACCCGAGGCGGTGAGGGTGATCAGCGTGGTGTCGCCGTCGTTCGCGGCGCTGACGTCGAGCTGCCCGGTGCCGTTCCTGCCCACTCCGGTGACGCTGACGACCTCCACGGAGACGTCCGCCTTGCCGTCCTGGCCCATGTGCGCGCCGGGCTTCGCGCTGGCGTTCCCGGCGTTCTCGTAGCCGCCGGCCGGGTCGCTGCCGAGGGCGTCGGGGCCCTGTGCCTCGTGCGCGGTGGCGGAGGGGCCGTCCCCGTCCGTCGCCGGGGCGCCCCGGTAGGCGGCCCACAGCGCCAGGACGGGTGCGGCCACCACGGTGGCGACGACCGTCGTCGTCACCGCACGCGCGCGTAGCCGGTCGCGGCGGGCCGCGCGGTCCTTGGGGTCCATCGGGAAGCCACGCCGGTCGAAGCGGGGGGCAGCCGCGCCACGCGCGCGTGAAGGGTGGGCCAGGGCCATGTGAAGGGCCGCGCGGGGGGCCTCCAGGACCGGCAGCTCGGCCGGGGTGACCGTGGCGCCGGGCCAGTGGCCGGGGACGGCGCGCTCGGCGGTGCGGCGGCAGCGCGGGCAGTCGTCGACGTGCCGGACCAGCTCGCGGCGCAGGGCCGTACTGAGGACCAGCCGGCTGTCCCCCGTGAGGTGGGACACGCTCGGGCAGCCGCCGGTCTCGACGACGGCGAGGGCCGCCCGGGTGCGCTCGACCTCGCAGGCGGCCGTGGCGAGCAGTTCGCGCGCGGCGGCGGGTTCCATGCCGAGGACGGCGGCGACCTCGTGCGCGGCCAGGTGGTGGCGGACGGCCAGCTCCAGGGCCTCGCGCTGCTCCGGGGTCGTACCGGCCGCCTCCGGCCAGGCCAGCAGGGCCAGTTCGCGGCGCCGCTGCTCCTGCGCCTCCGGGGCGACCGGCGGATCGGGCACCTGGGGCCCGGCCGGTTTCCCGGCACCGGAACGGCCCGCGGCGTGGGTGGCCTGACGTTTCTGCTTGGCCTCGGCCAGCTTGCGCAGACACGCCCAGCGGGCCAGCGCGTACAGCCAGGCCCTGCGGTCGCCGGCGGCGTCGGGGGCGCGCTGTCCGCGCCGCTCGGCCAGGGCGAGGACGTCGCCGAGGGCGGCGGTGGCGGTGTCGTGGTCGCACAGCACCGACAGACAGTAGGTGAACAGTCCGTCCAGGTACGGTTCGTAGCGCGCCGGTGGCCGCTGGGTGAGGGTGCGGGTGGCGGTGCGGTCGCGTTTCTCCCGCGCGTCGTGCGCTTCACGCGCCTCGCGGTGCGCCCTGTGCGCGCCGCTGGTGCGGGTGGTGGTCTGCGGACTGCTGCTCATCACCCGTGCGACCGTAGGCGGCGGTGGAGGGCCCCTTCCCGCGCCTTGAGCACTTTTAATCCGTACGGGTGAAACGATCCCTCATAAGGGGACAGGAACCCTTTGTTCCGTGGCTCGATCCCGGTGGGTGGTGGCCGATACCGGTTCACCCACTCGCCGCCCCGGAGGGCCGTCCGGCGGCCCGGGGGCCGATTGTCAGTGCCGCGGGCTACGGTTTTCCGCATGGCTGCCCGTACCAAGACCACCAAGGACCGCCCGTCCTACCGCTGCACCGAGTGCGGCTGGCAGACGGCCAAGTGGCTCGGCCGCTGCCCCGAGTGTCAGGCATGGGGCACGGTGGAGGAGTACGGCGCGCCCGCGGTCCGTACGACGACTCCGGGCCGCGTGACGACATCCGCGCTGCCCATCGGGCAGGTCGACGGGCGGCAGGCCACCGCCCGCACGACCGGCGTGCCCGAGCTGGACCGGGTGCTCGGCGGCGGTCTGGTGCCCGGCGCGGTCGTGCTGCTCGCGGGCGAGCCCGGCGTCGGCAAGTCCACGCTGCTGCTGGACGTGGCCGCCAAGTCCGCGAGCTCCGAGCACCGCACCCTGTATGTCACCGGTGAGGAGTCGGCGAGCCAGGTGCGGCTGCGCGCCGACCGCATCGGTGCCCTCCACGAGGAGCTGTATCTCGCCGCCGAGACCGATCTGTCCGCCGTCCTCGGCCACTTGGACGAGGTGAAGCCGTCCCTGCTGATCCTCGACTCGGTGCAGACGGTCGCCTCCCCGGAGATCGAGGGCGCGCCCGGCGGCATGGCCCAGGTCAGGGAGGTGGCGGGCGCCCTCATCCGGGCGTCCAAGGAGCGCGGGATGTCCACGCTCCTGGTGGGCCACGTCACGAAGGACGGGGCGATCGCGGGCCCCCGGCTCCTCGAGCACCTCGTGGACGTCGTCCTGCACTTCGAGGGCGACCGGCACGCGCGCCTGCGCCTGGTGCGCGGCGTGAAGAACCGCTACGGCGCCACGGACGAGGTCGGCTGCTTCGAACTGCACGACGAGGGGATCACCGGCCTCGCCGACCCGAGCGGCCTCTTCCTGACCCGTCGGGACGAGCCGGTCCCGGGCACCTGCCTGACCGTCACCCTGGAGGGCCGCCGCCCGCTGGTGGCCGAGGTGCAGGCGCTGACCGTGGACTCCCAGATCCCCTCCCCGCGCCGTACGACCTCGGGCCTGGAGACCTCCCGGGTGTCGATGATGCTCGCGGTGCTGGAGCAGCGCGGCCGGATCAGCGCGCTCGGCAAGCGGGACATCTACTCCGCGACGGTCGGCGGCGTGAAGCTGTCCGAACCGGCCGCCGACCTGGCGATCGCCCTCGCGCTGGCTTCCGCCGCCAGCGACACCCCGCTGCCGAAGAATCTGGTGGCCATCGGCGAGGTGGGCCTCGCGGGCGAGGTGAGACGGGTCACGGGCGTGCAGCGCAGGCTCACCGAGGCGCACCGGCTGGGCTTCACGCACGCGCTCGTGCCGACCGATCCGGGCAAGGTGCCGCCCGGGATGAAGGTCCTGGAAGTCGCCGACATGGGGGACGCCCTGCGGGTGCTGCCGCGCTCCCGTCGCCGAGAGGCCCCACGGGAGGCGGAGGAGCGCCGGTAGACTTTGCCCAGGTCTCGCCCGTCCGTACGAACCGAGTGCGGGTACGGGAGCGCGTCAGAACCTGCGACCGGAGGAGTGCAGTGGCAGCCAACGACCGGGCAGCAGCTCCCGGAAAAATCGGTGGGAGTGCCGGTTCCGATGGCCTGATGCGCGCCTCGCTGAGCGCCGTGGCTCCGGGCACGGCCCTGCGCGACGGCCTCGAGCGTGTCCTGCGCGGCAACACCGGCGGGCTCATCGTCCTCGGCTCCGACAAGACGGTCGAGGCGATGTGCACGGGCGGGTTCGTCCTGGACGTGGAGTTCACCGCGACCCGGCTGCGGGAGCTGTGCAAGCTGGACGGCGGCATCGTGCTGTCGTCGGACCTGTCGAAGATCCTGCGGGCGGGCGTGCAGTTCGTGCCGGACGCGACGATCCCGACGGAGGAGACGGGCACCCGGCACCGTACGGCGGACCGGGTGAGCAAGCAGGTCGGCTTCCCGGTCGTCTCGGTCTCCCAGTCGATGCGCCTGATCGCCCTCTACGTCGACGGTCAGCGGCGCGTCCTGGAGGACTCGGCGGCGATCCTGTCCCGCGCGAACCAGGCGCTGGCCACGCTGGAGCGGTACAAGCTCCGCCTGGACGAGGTGGCCGGCACCCTCTCGGCGCTGGAGATCGAGGACCTGGTGACGGTGCGGGACGTGTCCGCCGTCGCGCAGCGTCTGGAGATGGTCCGGCGCATCGCCACCGAAATCGCGGAATATGTGGTCGAACTGGGCACGGATGGCCGCCTTCTCGCGCTCCAGCTGGAGGAGTTGATCGCCGGGGTCGAGCCGGACCGCGAGCTGGTCGTCCGGGACTACGTGCCCGAGCCGACGGCGAAACGCTCCCGTACGGTCGAGGAGGCGCTGTCCGAGCTGGACGCGCTGACCCATGCGGAGCTGTTGGAGCTCGGCACGGTGGCGCGTGCGCTGGGCTACACCGGGTCGCCCGAGACCCTCGACTCCGCGGTCTCCCCGCGGGGCTTCCGGCTGCTGGCGAAGGTTCCACGCCTCCCGGGCGCGATCATCGACCGCCTCGTGGAGCATTTCGGGGGGCTGCAGAAGCTTCTCGCCGCCAGCGTGGACGACCTGCAGACCGTGGACGGGGTGGGCGAGGCCCGGGCCCGGAGCGTGCGGGAGGGTCTGTCGCGCCTGGCCGAGTCCTCCATTCTGGAGCGGTACGTCTGAGTTCGGGGCCATGCGCACCAACTGGTTGGCAACTCCCCCCAGTTGATCCAATTGACCTTGCATGCGGTGATCAGCCCGAGATAGCGTGACGCCGACCATTGTTCGATTTGGATTTCGAACTGCAGGGGGAAAGCATGAAGAAACGCCTCGTCGGCACGTTCGCCGCGACGGCAGTCCTCGCCCCGGCGCTGGTCCTTGCGGGCACGGGGCAGGCGTTCGCCGCCGGCAACCCCGTGACCTGGAGGAACAACTACAGCGGCAAGTATCTGACGTACATCAACTACCGGGTCCGTACGATCAACGCAGACCCCAGCCAGAGCCCGCCCCTGAAGTGGGACGAGTACAAGCAGTCCGACGGCAGCTACGTCATGAAGCACCACCTGAGCGGGAAGTGCCTCGACAGCAACGGCAACGGTGACGTGTACCTCCTCAGCTGCAACGGTGGCAACTACCAAAAGTGGTACGAGAGCCACGACTCCTCCGGCTGGCGGCTGAAGGACAAGGCCACCGGGCGCGTCCTCGAGGAGTTGACCACCGGGGAGATCCGAACCGCGTCCGACGAGGGCTACCCGGTCCAGCGCTGGAGCTGAACCACGGTTCGCACCGCACTCCAGAAGGGACGCCCCCGGCCTCGTCGAGGCCGGGGGCGCCTCTTTGCCGACCGCCTTGGAGAGCCCGCAGAGGCCCGGCTCAGTCGGCCGACAGGACGAAGGACGCCTGAACCTTCCCGAACCCCGGTGTCTTCGCCTCCAGCAGATACGTCCCGGGCTTGGCCGACCCGGCAGTCGGCGTCGCGCACCGCGGAGCACTCGGCTTGCGGTCCCACTTCACGGTGTAGGTGATGCTCTGCCCCGCCGGCACCCGGAACACCAGGCTGCCCGCGCCCTGCGGACAGTCGGCCGACGACCAGAACGCGTCGCTTCCGTCCGCCGGCGTGATGGTCAACACCGCGTTCCGCGGCCCGAGATCGACCTTGCAGTCAGCGGGCGAGCCGCTCTTCGCGGTGAGTTCGAAGGTCGGCGTCTGGTCCGGCGAATAGGAGTTGCGCAGGCTCCGCAGGCTCAACGTCACCGCGCCGGTGGTGCAGTTGGGCAGCGAGGAGGACGCCGGGAGCGTGTCGCCCGTACCGACGTTGCCGCCGCCGGAGCCCGAACCGGAGCCGCCGCCCGAGCCGTCACCGGACCCGGAGGAGCCGGTGTCCGATCCGCTGCCGCCACCCGATCCGGCATCGCCCCCACTGGAGTCGCCGCCCGAATCGCCGCGCCCACCCGGGTGTTGACTGATCGCGGGCCCGGACGAGGACGGCCCCGGCGTGATCGTTTGCGCGGGATTCTTGCCGTTGGACCCGCCGGCGTTCCGTTTGCCGCCTCCGTCGCCGGCGGTGGCGATCCACGCGATCAGCAGCGCCAACAGGGCGACCAGCGACAGCAGTACGGCCCTCCTTCGCCAGTAGATGGAGGAGGGAAGCGGCCCGACCGGATTGCGCAGAGATCCCACGGCGCAAACTGTACGAGACATCCCCGTGCTTGCTTGCCCCACCCGCCGCGCCAGCGTCAACTTTTCCGGATCATCATTCCGGCAACTGCCGTAACACCCCGGGTCCTTCACCTTCATCACGCTCGGTGACCGTGCCGTCACCCGTCATGGATGCCGACCCGTGGGAGGATCGGAAGGCCATGACTGAGAAGCTGCACACCCCCGTGATCGCCTGGTTCGACGCCCACGCCCGCGACCTCCCCTGGCGCCGCCCGGAGGCGGGCCCGTGGGGTGTGATGGTCAGCGAGTTCATGCTCCAGCAGACCCCGGTCAACCGCGTGCTGCCGGTCTACGAGGAGTGGCTGGCCCGCTGGCCGCGCCCCGCGGACCTGGCGAAGGAGGTGCCGGGCGAGGCGGTGCGCGCCTGGGGCCGGCTCGGCTACCCGCGCCGGGCGCTGCGGCTGCACGGCGCCGCGGTCGCCATAGCGGAACGGCACGGCGGGGACGTACCGACGGATCACGCACAGCTGCTGGCACTCCCCGGCATCGGCGAGTACACGGCCGCCGCGGTGGCCTCCTTCGCCTACGGGCAGCGGCACCCGGTGCTGGACACGAACGTGCGCCGGGTCTTCGCGCGGGCGGTGACGGGGGTGCAGTACCCGCCGAACGCGACCACGGCCGCCGAGCGCAGGCTCGCCCGCGAGCTGTTGCCCGAGGACGAGCGGACGGCCGCGCGCTGGGCGGCGGCCTCCATGGAGCTGGGCGCGCTGGTGTGCACGGCGAAGAACGAGGGGTGCGGGCGCTGCCCGATCGCCACACAGTGCGCCTGGCGGCTGGCCGGCAAGCCGGAGCACGCGGGGCCGCCCCGCCGCGGGCAGGCGTACGCCGGTACGGACCGGCAGGTGCGCGGCAAGCTGCTGGCGGTGTTGCGGGAGGCGCACGCGCCGGTGCCGCAGGCGGCACTGGACCGGGTGTGGCAAGAGCCGGTGCAGCGCGCCCGCGCGCTCGACGGGCTCGTCGCGGACGGTCTGGTGGAGCCGCTGCCGGGCGGCCTGTATCGGCTGCCGCACAGCTGACGGACAGCCAAGTCACAACGCAGGCCCCTCTGTTACGGCCCCCATCACCCGACAAAGGCCCCCGCAAAGGGACATACCGGACAAGCCTCTTACCCCTTTCCTCCTTCCGTTACACAACCGACGGATAGCCGATTGCTAGCCGCAGGCTGGTTCGGACAGCGCCGTGACAACCAGTCCCTAACTTCTTTTCCATGCCCGGCGGACCACCGGGCACGGGACAGCAGGACTCCAGGCAGTGAGCCGGAGTGAACGGGGAACGGAGGCGGTTGATCATGGCCCAGGGCGAGGTGCTCGAGTTCGAGGAGTACGTCCGTACTCGGCAGGACGCGCTGCTGCGCAGCGCGCGCCGGCTTGTTCCGGACCCGGTCGACGCCCAGGACCTGCTGCAGACGGCGCTGGTGCGCACGTACGGCCGCTGGGAGGGCATCGCCGACAAGCGGCTCGCCGACGCCTATCTGCGCCGCGTCATGATCAACACCCGTACGGAGTGGTGGCGGGCGCGCAAGCTGGAGGAGGTCCCGACCGAGCAGCTGCCGGACGCGTCCGTGGACGACTCCACCGAGCAGCACGCCGACCGGGCCCTGCTGATGGATGTCATGAAGGTTCTCGCGCCGAAGCAGCGAAGCGTCGTGGTGCTGCGACACTGGGAGCAGATGTCCACGGAGGAGACCGCCGCGGCCCTCGGCATGTCGGCCGGTACGGTCAAGAGCACGCTGCACCGGGCGCTCGCCCGGCTCCGCGAGGAGCTGGAGGCCCGCGATCTGGACGCACGCGCGCTGGAGCGTGAGGAGCGGGAGCGTTGCGCGGCCTGACCGGGGCCGGGTCCGCGGGGACCCGAGGGAATACGCAGGCGGTGATCGCGGCGGTGGCCGCGCTCGCCGCCCTCGCCCTTTTCGTCACCGCGTGCGGCACGGGGGGTACCGGCACCCGGGACGAGGGCCCGGCACACGCGTCGGCGGCCGCGGGAGCCGTCGCCTCCCCCAGCCCCAGCCCGACCAGCCGCTACCGGCGCGTGGACGCGGTCTCCCTGCTCAAGAAGGACCCGGCGGTCTCCGCGGCGGTGAAGCGGGAGCTGAAGCCGTGCAGCGGCGACGACTACCCCGTCGAGGCCACCTACGGCGACCTGACCGGCGGATCCGTCAACGACGTCCTGGTGAACGTGTGGGTCTGCGGTGACTGGGTGGGCATCGGCACGTACGTGTACCGGGATGTCGGGGGGACGTACAAGAATGTGTTCAAGGCGGAGGACTCGCCGGTCGTCTCGGAGATCGACGGCACCGACCTGACCGTGACCAAGCAGGTGTACGACACGGACGACCAGGTGTCGAACCCGTCCCGGGAAACCGTGATCACGTACAGGTGGAAGGCGGGCCGGTTCACCGAGCAGTACCGGCATGACACCTACTACAGCAAGACCGGCGGCGACGCGGCGACCGCGACGGACAACTGACCCCCACACACACGAGGACTGAGAGCACCGGGATGGCAGACCAGACCCACGTCCTGTTCGTCGAGGACGACGACGTCATCCGCGAGGCCACCCAGCTGGCCCTCGAGCGGGACGGCTTCGTGGTCACCGCCATGCCCGACGGGCTGTCGGGTCTGGAGGCGTTCCGGGCGAACCGCCCCGACATCGCCCTGCTGGACGTCATGGTCCCCGGCCTGGACGGGGTCAGCCTGTGCCGTCGTATCCGGGACGAGTCGACCGTTCCGGTGATCATGCTGTCGGCCCGCGCCGACTCCATCGACGTCGTCCTCGGCCTGGAGGCGGGCGCCGACGACTATGTGACCAAGCCGTTCGACGGCGCCGTGCTGGTCGCGCGGATCCGGGCGGTGCTGCGCCGCTTCGGGCACGCCGGGGGCAGCAACCAGGCCGAGTCCGACGCCGACGCGATGACCGGCGGGGCGCTCACCTTCGGCGACCTGGAGATCGACACCGAGGGCATGGAGGTGCGCCGGGCCGGGCAGCCGGTCGCGCTCACCCCGACCGAGATGCGGCTGCTGCTGGAGTTCTCCTCCGCGCCGGGCACCGTGCTCTCCCGCGACAAGCTACTGGAGCGCGTCTGGGACTACGGCTGGGGCGGGGACACCCGGGTCGTCGACGTGCACGTGCAGCGGCTGCGTCAGAAGATCGGCCAGGACCGCATCGAGACCGTCCGCGGCTTCGGCTACAAGTTGAAGGCCTGAGCGGGGCGGCATGCGGGGGATTCTCTGGTACCCGGTCCGGCGCTTGGAGCGCGCGGGCCTGCACACCGGGCTCAGATGGAAGCTCAGCGCCGCGATCGCGCTGGTGGCCGGGCTGGTCGCGATCGTGCTGAGCCTGGTCGTGCACAACGCGGCCCGGGTCTCGATGCTCGACAACGCGCGCGACCTGGCCAACGAGCGCGTCCAGATCGCGCAGCGCAACTACGAACAGAACCGGCGGGTGAACTTCCCGAACATCAAGCTCGACGATCCCGAGCTGCCGGACGCGCTGCGTGACAAGGTCGCGGAGGGCCGCAAGGCCAGCGACGTCATCGACCGGGGCGGAGTGCCGGACATCTGGTCGGCCGTGCCGACCAAGGACGGGCGTGTGCTGTCCCTGCACAGCCATATGCCGGACCGTTCCACCGACGTCATGAAGGACCTCGACCAGGCAGTGGTCATCGGCTCCGTCGCGGTCGTGTTCTGCGGCAGCGCGCTCGGCGTGCTGATCGGCGGGCAGCTGTCCCGGCGGCTGCGCAAGGCGGTGGTCGCCGCGAACCAGGTCGCCAAGGGCGAGACCGACGTCCGGGTGCGGGAGGCCATCGGCGGGGTCGTACGGGACGAGACCGACGATCTCGCGCGCGCGGTGGACGCCATGGCGGACGCGCTGCAGCAGCGTCTTGAGGCCGAGCGGCGGGTGACCGCCGACATCGCGCACGAGCTGCGCACCCCCGTGACGGGCCTGCTCACGGCCGCCGAACTGCTGCCCCCCGGCCGTCCTACGGAACTGGTCCTGGACCGGGCGAAGGCGATGCGCACGCTCGTGGAGGACGTCCTGGAGGTGGCCCGTCTCGACGGCGCCTCGGAGCGGGCGGAGCTGCAGGACATCATGCTCGGCGAGTTCGTCGCCCGACGCGTGGCCGCCAAGGACCCGGAGATCGAGGTACGGGTGGTGCACGAGTCGGAGGTCACCACCGACCCGCGCCGTCTGGAGCGGGTGCTGTTCAACCTGCTCGCCAACGCCGCCCGGCACGGCAGACCGCCGATCCAGGTGACCGTCGAGGGCCGGGTCATCCGGGTCCGCGACCACGGCCCCGGCTTCCCCGAGGAACTGCTCGCCGAGGGCCCGAGCCGCTTCCGCACCGGCAGCAAGGACCGCGCCGGTACGGGCCACGGGCTGGGCCTGACCATCGCGGCGGGCCAGGCGCGGGTCCTCGGCGCCCGCCTGACCTTCCGCAACGTACGCCCCGCCGGAACCCCCACCGGCATCCCGGCGGAGGGCGCGGTGGCAGTCCTGTGGCTACCGGAACACGCGCCGACCGCCACGGGCAGCTATCCGATGCTGCCGTTGTCGGGGGGAGCGGCCTGAGCCTGTCGCCGCTGTCGGCTGAAAAGCCCCCGAGCCGTCAGGTACTCAGCAAGCCCAGTCCCGCTCCAGGTCCAGGCCTCCCTCCCGCCGCTGGGTGAACGAGAACCAGTTGCCGGAGTCGTCCCGGAACAGGGCCTCGGTGCCGTAGGGCCGCTCCTGGGGTTCCTGAAGGAACTCCACCCCGCGGTCCTTGAGCTTCTTGTAGTCGCCGTGGATGTCGTCGGTGGCCAGCACACCCGCGCCGAGCGCCCCCTTCGCGACGAGCTTCCGCATCATCTCCGCGGACTCGGGGTCCATCGCGGGCGGCCCCGGCACCATGAGCGTCAGCTCCACGTCGGGCTGGCCGGGGGCGCCGACGGTGAGCCAGCGCATGCCGCCGTCCCCCATGGTCATGTCCGTACGGACCTCGAGGCCCAGCTTCTGGGTGTAGAACTCCTTGGCCCGGTCCTGGTCGAGGACCCAGACGGTCGTGATGGCAAGCCCCTTGATCATGGTTCTGCTCTCCTGTCGGTGGATTCGCTCCCGTCACCGTAGGCAGGGCCGGCGCCGGGGCGCTTCTCCGATCTTGCGGTGCTGAATCCGCCGGCCCAGAGCATGGCGTAGCACCCGGGGATGAGAGAGGCCCCCCGCCCCACGTGCCGCGCGCGGTACTCGCTCGGGGTGAGGCCGGTGCGGGTCTTGAAGCGGGCGCAGAACGTGCCGAGGCTGCTGAAGCCGACCAGTGTGCAGATCTCGGTCACGGTGAGGTTGGCACAGCGCAGCATCTCCTCGGCCCGCTCGATCCGGCGGTGGGTCAGATACTGGCCGGGCGTCTCGCCGTAGACGTCCTTGAAGGCCCGCAGGAAGTGATACCGCGAGTACCCGGCGCACGCCGCCACGGCGTCCAGATCGAGACCGGGGTCCGCCCAGTCCCGGTCCATGGCGTCCTTGGCCAGACGCAGCCGCCGTACCTTGTCCATGCAGCCGATGGTGACACGGGGCACTGACAACGGCCCTGACCAGCAAAGAAGAAGACCCCGGGGGCGGACAGCAAACCCGGGGTCTTCAGTTCAGGCGAGACTCAGACGGCCTCGACGACCTGCACCGGAGCCACGTCCTCGCCGCGCTCCGCCGAAGGCTGCCCGCCCTTGAGCGGCACCTCCTTCACGAACAGCGCCGCGATCAGCACGATCACCGCGATCCCCGCGCCCAGCAGGAACGCCGAGTGCGTACCGGCGGACACCGCGTGCTGGTACGCGGCCTTGATCGGCGCAGGCAGCATGTTGAGGTGCTTCGCGTCCAACGCGGCGGACTTCTCGGTCATGTGCTTGCCCCGCGCGCCGGCCCGCTCGGCCATGACGTGCTGGACGCGGTTGTTGAACAGCGCGCCCATGATGGCCACACCGAAGGAGGAGCCGAGCGTACGGAACAGGGTCGTGGACGAGGACGCGACGCCCATGTCCTTCATCTCCACGCTGTTCTGCGCCACCAGCATGGTGATCTGCATCAGGCAGCCCATGCCCAGGCCCAGCACGGCCATGTAGACACCGGAGGTGAATCGGGTCGTACCCGTGTCCATCAGCGACAGCAGATACAGTCCGACGATCATCAGCGCACCGCCGATGATCGGGAAGACCTTGTAGCGGCCGCTGTTGGTGGTGACCCGGCCCGCGACCATCGAGGTCACGAGCATCGCGCCGAGCATCGGCAGGAGCAGCAGACCGGAGTTGGTGGCGGAGGCGCCCTGCACCGACTGCTGGTACAGCGGCAGGTAGAGCGTGGCGCCGAACATCACGAAGCCGGTGATGAAGCCGATGACGGACATCAGGGTGAAGTTGCGGCTGCGGAACATGTGCAGCGGTACGACCGGCTCGGCGGCCCTGGTCTGCCAGAACACGAACCCGATCAGTGCGGCGACGCCGATACCGATCAACTCCATGATCCGCGCGGAGGTCCAGGCGTACTCGGTGCCGCCCCAGGTGGTGACCAGCACGATCGAGGTGATGCCCACGGTCAGCAGCAGGACACCCCAGTAGTCGATGCGCGCCTTGGCCCGCTTCTTCGGCAGGTGCAGCACGGCGCTGACCAGCGCCAGGGCCACGGCACCGAGCGGCAGGTTGATGTAGAAGGACCAGCGCCAGCCCCAGTTGTCGGTGATGGTGCCGCCGACCAGCGGGCCGCCGATCATCGCGAGCGCCATGACGCCGGCCATCATGCCGGTGTACTTGCCGCGCTCCCGCGGCGGGATCAGGTCGCCGATGATCGCCATGACGCCGACCATCAGACCGCCGGCGCCGAGCCCCTGCACGGCCCGGAAGCCGATGAGTTCGCCCATGTTCTGGGCCATGCCACTGAGCGCCGAGCCGACCAGGAAGATCACGATCGAGGTCAGGAAGGACCCCTTGCGCCCGTACATGTCACCGAGCTTGCCCCAGATCGGGGTGGAGGCCGCAGTGGCCAGGGTGTAGCCGGTGACCACCCAGGACAGGTGCTCCAGGCCGCCCAGTTCGCCCACGATCGTCGGCATCGCCGTACCCACGATCATGTTGTCGAGCATCGCGAGCATCATCGCGATCATGAGCGCGAGCAGGACCACCCGCACGCTCTTCGGCTGTTTGCTTTCCGTGACGTTTTCGACCGTGTCCGCCATCTCTTCCCACTCCCCCTGCGGCAGCTACTTACTTGCCGCCCGGCTAGTTCACTACACTGGGAAAGTAGCCCCGTTACTAGCCGGGCGTCAAGTAAGTTTCCGCTCGAGCGCGAGGAGTACGAGGATGGGCGTCACCATGGACGGCACCAAACAGCAGCGCCGCGGCAACACCCGCCAGCGCATCCAGGACGTGGCGCTCGAACTCTTCGCGGAGCAGGGCTACGAGAAGACTTCCCTGCGCGAGATCGCCGAGCGTCTCGACGTCACGAAGGCGGCCCTGTACTACCACTTCAAGACGAAGGAAGAGATCATCGTCAGCGTCTTCGAGGACCTGGCGAAACCGATCGAGGACCTGATCGAGTGGGGCCGCAGCCAGCCACGCACCCTGCCGACGAAGCAGGAGATCGTCCGGCGCTACAGCGCGGCCCTGGCCGGCGCCGAACCGCTCTTCCGCTTCATGCAGGAGAACCAGGCGACGGTGCGGGAACTGCGCATCGGCGAGACCTTCAAGGACCGGATGCGCGGCCTCAGGGACATCCTCATCGACCCGCAGGCCGACCTCGTGGACCAGGTGCGCTCGGTCAGCGCGATGTTCACGCTGCACGCCGGGATGTTCGTGATGCAGGACCTGGAAGGCGACCCCGCGAAGAAGCGCGAGGCCGTTCTCGAGGTCGCCCTGGACCTGGTCACACAGGCGCACGAGCACGCCTGCGGCAAGCAGTGACTCGGCCGCCGACGCGACCCCCGAAGCCAGGATCAAGCAAATGTGACGCACATCTCTAGGCACCTACCGTCCAGTAACCCTACGGTTCCCCTCACGCCACCCACACCTCAGATCATGCTCCTGACATTTCAGGACGCGTACGGACGCACGTACGGACGTGAGAGGAACCCCCACCGATGACCAGACGCCCCTGGGCGCACCGCATCTCCGCGACCGCCGTCTCCGCAGCCGCCCTGGCCGCCCTGGCCGCCCCGGCCCAGGCCGCGACCACGAGCGGCACGGACGCCTCCGCGACCACCGCGTCCGCCGCGAAGGTCGACTACGCCACCTGGCAGAAGGACTGCCAGACGGTGATGGACCAGGCCCTGCCGTACCTGAAGGAACGCATCGCCGACGCCGAACCGGGCGAGAAGCAGGCGATCGTCTTCGACATCGACAACACCACGCTGGAGACCGACTTCGGCTTCAGCTACCCGCAGCCGGCCAACAAGCCCGTTCTGAACGTCGCCAAGTACGCCCAGGAGCACAGCGTCTCGCTGTTCTTCGTCACGGCCCGCCCGGGCATCATCTACCTGCCCACCGAGTACAACCTCGCATACGACGGCTACGACGTCTCCGGCCTCTACGTCCGCGGCCTGTTCGACCTCTTCAAGGACGTCGCCGCCTACAAGACCGCCCAGCGCGTCGACATCGAGAACAAGGGCTACACGATCATCGCCAACATCGGCAACAGCGCCACGGACCTCTCCGGCGGCCACGCCGAGAAGACCTTCAAACTGCCGGACTACAACGGGCAGTTGTCGTAGGCAACGGCTTCTTGCGGGCATGCGAAAGGGGCCGGTGCCCGAAAGCACCGGCCCCTTTCGCTGGGCCCGTCGACAGGACGCTTACGCGTCCTTGCTCAGGTTCGGTCCGGCGCCACCGGCGGCCTGCTCGATCGGCGGGACGTCGGGCAGGGCCGCCTTCTCCTCGCCGCGGAAGGTGAAGGTGGCGGTGTCGCCGTCGCCCTCGGTGTCCACGACCACGATGTGACCGGGGCGCAGCTCGCCGAAGAGGATCTTCTCCGACAGCGAGTCCTCGATCTCACGCTGGATCGTGCGGCGCAGCGGCCGGGCGCCCAGCACGGGGTCGTAACCCTTCTTGGACAGCAGCTCCTTGGCGGACTGGGAGAGCTCGATGCCCATGTCCCGGTCCTTCAGGCGCTCGTCCACCTTGCTGATCATCAGGTCGACGATCCGCAGGATGTCCGACTGCGTCAGCTGCGGGAAGACGACCACGTCGTCGACGCGGTTGAGGAACTCGGGGCGGAAGTGCTGCTTGAGCTCGTCCGACACCTTGTTCTTCATGCGCTCGTAGTTGGTCTTCGTGTCACCCGCGGCGGCGAAGCCGAGGTTGAAGCCCTTGGAGATGTCCCGGGTGCCGAGGTTGGTCGTCATGATGATGACCGTGTTCTTGAAGTCCACGACCCGGCCCTGGGAGTCGGTCAGGCGACCGTCCTCCAGGATCTGCAGCAGCGAGTTGAAGATGTCCGGGTGGGCCTTCTCGACCTCGTCGAAGAGGACGACCGAGAACGGCTTGCGGCGCACCTTCTCGGTGAGCTGACCGCCCTCTTCGTAGCCCACGTAACCGGGGGGCGAACCGAAGAGACGCGAGACCGTGTGCTTCTCGCTGAACTCCGACATGTCGAGGGAGATCAGCGCGTCCTCGTCACCGAAGAGGAACTCGGCGAGCGCCTTGGACAGCTCGGTCTTACCCACACCGGACGGGCCGGCGAAGATGAATGAACCACCCGGACGCTTCGGGTCCTTCAGGCCCGCACGCGTACGGCGGATCGCCTTCGACAGCGCCTTGACGGCGTCGTTCTGGCCGATGACCCGCTTGTGCAGTTCCTCCTCCATGCGGAGCAGGCGGGAGGACTCCTCCTCGGTCAGCTTGAAGACCGGGATGCCGGTGGCCGTCGCGAGGACCTCGGCGATCAGCTCGCCGTCGACCTCGGCGACGACGTCCATGTCGCCGGCCTTCCACTCCTTCTCCCGCTTGGCCTTGGCGGCCAGGAGCTGCTTCTCCTTGTCGCGGAGGGAGGCGGCCTTCTCGAAGTCCTGCGAGTCGATCGCGGACTCCTTGTCCCGGCGGACGGCGGCGATCTTCTCGTCGAACTCGCGCAGGTCCGGCGGAGCGGTCATCCGGCGGATGCGCATCCGGGAGCCCGCCTCGTCGATCAGGTCGATCGCCTTGTCGGGCAGGAAGCGGTCCGAGATGTAGCGGTCGGCCAGGGTGGCGGCCTGGACCAGGGCCTCGTCCGTGATGGAGACGCGGTGGTGCGCCTCGTACCGGTCACGCAGACCCTTGAGGATCTCGATCGTGTGCGGCAGGGACGGCTCGGCGACCTGGATGGGCTGGAAGCGGCGCTCCAGGGCCGCGTCCTTCTCCAGGTGCTTGCGGTACTCGTCCAGCGTGGTCGCACCGATGGTCTGCAGCTCGCCGCGGGCCAGCATCGGCTTCAGGATGGAAGCCGCGTCGATGGCGCCCTCGGCGGCACCCGCACCGACCAGCGTGTGCAGCTCGTCGATGAACAGGATGATGTCGCCGCGGGTGCGGATCTCCTTGAGCACCTTCTTCAGGCGCTCCTCGAAGTCACCGCGGTAGCGGGAGCCGGCGACCAGGGCGCCGAGGTCCAGCGTGTAGAGGTGCTTGTCCTTGAGCGTCTCGGGCACCTCGCCCTTGACGATGGCCTGGGCGAGACCCTCGACGACGGCGGTCTTGCCGACGCCGGGCTCACCGATCAGGACCGGGTTGTTCTTCGTACGGCGGGACAGCACCTGCATGACCCGCTCGATCTCCTTCTCGCGCCCGATGACCGGGTCGAGCTTGGACTCACGAGCGGCCTGGGTGAGGTTCCGGCCGAACTGGTCCAGGACGAGGGAGGTCGAGGGCGTGCCCTCGGCCGGGCCGCCGGCGGCGGCGGTCTCCTTGCCCTGGTAGCCGGAGAGCAGCTGGATGACCTGCTGCCGCACCCGGTTGAGATCTGCGCCCAGCTTGACCAGGACCTGGGCGGCGACGCCCTCGCCCTCACGGATCAGGCCGAGCAGGATGTGCTCCGTGCCGATGTAGTTGTGGCCCAGCTGAAGAGCCTCGCGGAGCGACAGCTCCAGGACCTTCTTGGCACGGGGAGTGAAGGGGATGTGCCCGGACGGGGCCTGCTGGCCCTGGCCGATGATCTCCTCCACCTGCTGGCGGACCGCCTCAAGCGAAATGCCGAGGCTCTCCAGGGCCTTAGCGGCGACACCTTCGCCCTCGTGGATGAGACCCAGGAGGATGTGCTCGGTGCCGATGTAGTTGTGGTTGAGCATCCGGGCTTCTTCCTGAGCCAGGACGACAACCCGCCGCGCGCGGTCGGTGAACCTCTCGAACATCGTTAATCGCTCCTCAGAGCGGTCAGGCAGTGGGGGGAACTTCCCCTCCCTGTCCTTCCGCAGCTTAGTCCCGCAAGCGGGGACCGCTCATTCCAACTGCCGACACCGTCGATGGCCTCCTGACCCCGAACGCCGACATCTGCTCCAACCCGATGGTGCGAGACGATGTTCCCGCAGGCCAGGCACTTATCCCCTTCGCCAGTACGCCGATGGCGAACGTGAGACGCCCGGTGCTGCGTGTCGCCCCCTCCCACTAGGCATGTCTTACCCGCAGGCACTGACACTCCATGCCGCGCGCGCCGGTTCCCTCCGCTATGGGCGAACAACCTTGCGCCTCCCCGCACCCCCGCGCGCCCCCCTTTCCGGCACTCTACGCAATCAGCGCGGCACTCGGCGTAACCCGATGCTTGCTTCGGCTGTTGCGCTTGGCATGGCTGGCTCGGTCCCTGCGACTTCAATGGTCCCCCTTCCCCGTCGCCCGTCGGATCCGGACGTACCGGACACCTGTCATCTTCCGGCCGGCCCGGATACGCGGGCCCGGCACTGGTACGAGAACGATCTGGGCTGGGCGACAGTGCCCGGACGGCCGCTGCGGCTGCTCACCGGGGTGCGGTTCGACGTCCTGGACGTGCCGGCCGAGGCGGGCGCGGGGGCGCTCCGGCATCTCGCGCCGGGCTCTCCGGTGGCCCTTCGGGGCGACCGGATGGAGCTGCTGGTGGCCGTGGGCAGCGCGGAGGAGCTGCCGGGGCTGCTGGACTGGCTGGAGTGGAGCGCCGTAGCCCTCGACCTGCGGGTCCTGGGCACGGGCCGCGCGATGGAGGCGCCGGTCCCGCCGGCGACCGTCACCGGACCGGCGGTCCTCGCCGCAGGCGTCACGATGCGGGCCGGGTCCGTGCGGTCCGTGCAATCCGTGCAGGGGGCCGCCGTATGGCTGCGGCCCCCCGGGGCTGGACGCGAGGTCGAGGCCTCGCTGCCGGCGTTGCCGGCTGTGGGGCGCGAGAGGAGCGCCCCCGATCTCGTGCGACTCGTGGACACGGTGGCAGCGCAGTGTCACCGGGTCCGGCTGCGGCGCCTGGGCGCCGGGCTGCCGACCGCCTGCCGGCGGAATCAGCCGTTGGCCTTCTCATAGGCCTCGCGAATGGAGGCGGGAACACGGCCGCGGTCGTTGACCTCGAAACCGTTCTCCTTCGCCCAGGCGCGGATCGCCGCGGTGTCCTGGTTGCCACCGGAAGCGGCGCGCGCCTTTCCGCGTCCGCCCGACGCACGGCCTCCGGTACGACGACCGCCCTTCACATAGGGCTCGAGAAGCCCCCGCAGCTTGTCCGCATTGGTGGTCGTGAGATCGATCTCGTACGTCTTGCCGTCCAACGCGAACGTCACGGTCTCGTCCGCCTCGCCGCCGTCGAGGTCGTCGACAAGAAGGACCTGAACCTTCTGTGCCACCGGATTTCCTTTCATCGATAACGTCGTGGGCCAGGGGAGTGTGCGGCGTCCGCCGTTTCGCCGCCCCTGTTATATGCAGTACTGCAGTACGTCGGAAAGCAAACCGCTTTTGCCGGAAAAACACAAACCCCTGGGAGAGGACGAGCGGACTCCCTCCGTCCGGAAACATGCGCGTTTCGGACATAGGGCACCGGGGCAATGACGATCACAGATGCAGAAGCATCCGGCTGTTGCCCAGGGTGTTCGGTTTCACTCGTTCGAGACCGAGGAACTCCGCGACGCCCTCGTCATAGGAACGCAACAGCTCCGCGTACACATCGGTGTCGACCGGTGTCTCCCCGATCTCCACGAAGCCGTGCTTCCCGAAGAAGTCCACTTCGAAGGTGAGGCAGAAAACCCGGCGAACGCCGAGCCAGCGCGCGGTCTGCAGCAACTTCTCCAGCAACTGATGGCCGACGCCGGCGCCCTTGAGGCCCGGCTTCACCGCGAGAGTGCGGACTTCCGCGAGGTCCTCCCACATGACGTGCAGCGCGCCGCAGCCGACCACCTCGGCGTTGTCGTCGCGTTCCGCGACCCAGAACTCCTGGATGTCCTCGTAAAGCGTGACCGTGGCTTTGTCGAGCAGGATGCGGTCTCGGACGTAGGCGTCGAGGAGGCGGCGTACGGCGGCGACATCGCTGGTCCGGGCGCGCCGGACGGTGATGGCTTTTGCGGAGACTTCGGGACGCTCTGCTGACATGAGCGGACGCTATCGCCCGTCCGCGCCCTCTGCCGAGCCGGGGTTCTCCTCTTGCGGGGCTTCCCGTTGCCGCGGTTCGGGGGCTTCCGGGGTTTCCGGGCCCTGGACGATGCGTACGGCGTCCCGGAGGGCCTGGCGCTGTTCCTCGCTCATCATCCCGAAGAAGGCGACGAGAGCGGCGGCCGGGTTGTCGCTCTGCGACCAGGCGTCGTTCATGAGGGCGGCGGCGTACGCGGCTCGCGTCGAGACGGCCTCATATCGATAGGCCCGCCCTTCCGCCTCGCGGCGGACCCAGCCCTTCTGATGGAGATTGTCCAAAACGGTCATCACGGTGGTGTACGCGATCGAGCGTTCCTGCTGGAGGTCTTCCAGGACTTCTCGAACGGTCACCGGGCGGTTCCACTTCCACACCCGCGTCATGACCGCGTCTTCGAGTTCTCCCAATGGGCGAGGCACAGCTCAGAACAATAGTGGGAGATCCCGGCAATGGCGTGCCGAACGTGCGCCAACTCTGCGAATGCGAACAAAAAGGGCGGGCGAAGGCGTCTCGGCACTCCGCCGCCCCGGCGAGTTCAGCTCAAAAGCACGCCTCAGGAATCGCGGCCGGCGGAGGCCTGGCGCGCACCCTCGGCGCGCGCGAGGGCGGCGTCGACGGCCGCGTCCTCCTTGGCCTTGGCGGCACCGCCCTGGGTCTTCACGATCACCCTGACCACACCGATGAAGAACACGGCCATCACGACCGGGGGCACGAGCGCGGAGACGTAGTCCATGGCTCCAGAGTAGCCACGACGCAACGGGCAAAAGCCGCGGGGTGCACGAAGCGGCCGGCACCTGTCCCGACCTGCACGGCACCCCTCCGGTCACACGAGGTCAGTCAGCCGACGGCCAGCCGGCGGGGCTCGGCCGGGTCCTCCGGAGGCGTCGGCTTGCGGCGCGGGAAGACCTCGCCCGGCGTCGGGATGGGCCGCTTCGGCGCGTCCGGCTCCGTGGCGGGCCGCTTCGTCGGCGTAGGCGTCGGCGCGGGCTTCGTCGCCGGTTTCTGCGCGGGTTTCGGCGACTCCCCGCCCTGTGCCGCCCGGGGCTCCCCTGCGCCGCCGGGAAGGGCCAGCAGGCGCGTCCGTGAGGGCGGTACGGCGGGGGCGGGGACGGTCCTGGCGCCCTGCGCGAACCGGGCCCGTACGTCCTGCTCCGCCAGCGCCTGGCAGCGGTCCAGCAGCGCGGCCGCCAGCGGGTTGCCGCGCAGCGCCCGCAGTGCGGCAAGATCGTCCGGCGTCGGCCGGTGCCCGGCTCCCAGCGCCTCCTCCAGGAGGGACAGATAACCGGCGGCGGTTCCCGGGAGCGCGGCCCGGTACCGGCCGAGGTCCGCCACCAGGAACGCGCGCAGTCTCGCCCCCTCGCACATCGCCTCGTCGAGCGACTCGGCGAGCCGGAAGCAGTCCTGGACGTCCTCGGCGGACGCGTGGCCGGGGTGAAGGGCGAGGGCGAGGGCGCGGCGGAGCACACGCAGCTCCTCCACGCCGAACGCCATGCCGCCGCGGGATCCGTATGGCGTGGGCATGCGGCGACGCTACCGCTAATCGGACAAAAGTGACGAATCGGGATGTTGTTTCGCCGCGTGTCGCTTCCCGTTTCCCTCGACCGGGGCCAAGAACCGGCGCCCCGCCCGGGCGCCGGTCGACGGTCACCTCACAGACGCGACACGTTCCGCTCGTACACCAGGCGCAGCCCGATCAGCGTCAGCCACGGCTGGTGCTCGTCGATCACCGAGGACTCCCCCAGCACCATCGGCGCGAGCCCGCCCGTGGCGATCACCCGCACGTCGTCCGGGTCGTCGGCCAGCTCCCGGGCCATCCGGCTGGCGACCCCGTCGACCTGCCCGGCGAAGCCGTACACGATGCCCGCCTGCATGGCCTCGACCGTGTTCTTGCCGATCACGCTGCGCGGCCGGGCCACCTCGATCTTCCGCAGCTGCGCGCCCTTGACGCCGAGCGCCTCCACGGAGATCTCGATACCGGGCGCGATGACACCGCCGACGTACTCCCCGCGCGCGGAGATCGCGTCGAACGTGGTCGCCGTACCGAAGTCGACGACGATCGCCGGGCCGCCGTACAGCTCGACGGCGGCGACCGCGTTGATGATCCGGTCCGCGCCGACCTCCTTGGGGTTGTCGGTGAGGATCGGCACCCCCGTTTTGACGCCCGGCTCGACCAGGACGGCGGGGACGTCGCCGTAGTAGCGCCGGGTGACCTCGCGCAGCTCGTGCAGCACCGACGGGACGGTCGCGCAGATCGCGATGCCGTCGATGCCGTCGCCCAGCTCCTCGCCGAGCAGCGGGTGCATGCCCATCAGTCCCTGGAGCAGCACCGCCAGCTCGTCCGCCGTACGGCGCGCGTCCGTGGAGATGCGCCAGTGCTCGACGATGTCCTCGCCGTCGAACAGGCCGAGGACGGTGTGCGTGTTGCCGACGTCGATCGTGAGGAGCATCGCCGTTACTCCGCCTCGCGCAGGTCCAGGCCGATGTCCAGGATCGGCGAGGAGTGGGTGAGCGCGCCGACGGCCAGGAAGTCCACGCCCGTGTCGGCGTAGATGCGCGCGGTGTCGAGCGTGAGCCGGCCGGAGGCCTCCAGCAGGGCCCGCCCGTGGACGATCCCGACGGCCTCCGCGCACTCGTCGGGCGTGAAGTTGTCCAGCAGGATCAGGTCGGCGCCCGCCTCGACGACCTCGCGCAGCTGGTGCAGGGTGTCGACCTCGACCTCGATCGGCACCTCCGGGAAGGCCTCCCGTACGGCCTTGAAGGCCTGCGCGACGCCACCAGCGGCGACCACGTGGTTGTCCTTCACCAAGGCGGCGTCGGACAGCGACATGCGGTGGTTGACGCCGCCGCCGCAGCGGACGGCGAACTTCTCCAGCGAGCGCAGGCCCGGGGTGGTCTTGCGGGTGTCGCGCACGCGCGTCTTGGTGCCCTCCAGCACGTCCGACCACGCGCGCGTGGCGGTCGCGATGCCGGACAGGCGGCACAGGAGGTTCAGCGCGCTGCGCTCGGCGGTCAGCAGGTCACGCGTGCGCGTGGTGACCGACAGCAGCTTCTGCCCGGCCTCGACCCGATCGCCGTCCTCGACGTGCCGCTCGACCTCGAACTCGTCCGTGCAGACCACGGACAGCACGGCCTCGGCGACCCTGAGGCCCGCCACGACGCCCGCCTCGCGCGCGGTGAAGTCGCCGGTGGCCACCGCCTCCTCGGGGATGGTGGAGACCGTCGTCACGTCCACGCCGCCGTCCAGGTCCTCCTGGATGGCCACGTTGGCGATGTCCTCGACCTCGATCGGGTCGAGCCCGGCGGCGGCCAGCAGCTCGGCGAGCGCGGGGTCGAGCCCGCTCTCCAGGTACTCCTCGTCGCCCTCGGCGCCGCAGCCGCAGCCGTCGCCGCAACCGCCGGTGGGGGCGAGGGGAAGATCGTCGGTGCTCACGTTCGTCACTGCTCCTGGGCGCTGGGGTGTTACCGGGTAGGGGGGAAGTCTGCGGTGTCCGTGGTGCGTACGGCCAGCGACCGGTCCGGATTGAGCCGTACGACGATGTGGCGCCGCCAGTGGCTGTCGTCGCGCTCGGCGCTGTCCTCGCGCCAGTGGCAGCCGCGGGTCTCCTCGCGCAGCCGCGCGGCGGCGACCAGGACGCGGGCGACGCACAGGAGGTTGGTGGCCTCCCAGGTGTCGACGCCGGGCTCGGCCGTCTTGCCCTGCTCCTCGAGGGCGTCACGGGCGTCCGTGTGCAGCTGCTGGAGCTGTTCGGCGGCGCGGGCGAGGGACTCCTCGGCGCGCAGCACGCCGGCGCCCTCGGTCATGATCCGCTGGATGGCGAAGCGGGTCTCGGGGGCGAGCAGCGGGTGCGCGGGCTTCTCGGGGTGCGGGACCGGCGCGGGCACGCGCGCGTGGAGGCCGTCCTCCGCACGGGCCGCCGCGATGTCGGCGGCGATCCGCTCGGCGTAGACGAGCCCTTCGAGGAGGCTGTTGGAGGCGAGCCGGTTGGCGCCGTGCACGCCGGTGCAGGCGACCTCCCCGCACGCGTACAGGCCCGGCACGGTCGTACGGCCCCGGGCGTCGGTGCGGACGCCTCCGGAGGCGTAATGGGCGGCCGGGGCGATCGGGATGGGTTCGGTGAGCGGGTCGATGCCGTTGGCGCGGCACGCGGCCAGGATCGTCGGGAAGCGGTGCTCCCACATCTCGGTCCCGAAGTGCCGGGCGTCGAGGAACATGTGCTCGGCGCCCTGCTCCAGCATCCGCCGCAGGATGCCCTTGGCGACGATGTCCCGCGGCGCCAGCTCGGCCAGCTCGTGCTGCCCGACCATGAAGCGCACGCCGTCGCCGTCGACCAGGTGGGCGCCCTCGCCGCGCACCGCCTCGGAGACCAGCGGCTGCTGGCCCTCCGCGTCCGGGCCGAGGAACAGCACGGTCGGGTGGAACTGCACGAACTCCAGGTCTGAGACCTCGGCGCCCGCGCGCAGCGCCAGCGCCACGCCGTCGCCGGTCGACACCGAGGGGTTGGTGGTCGCGGAGAAGACCTGGCCCATGCCGCCGGTCGCGAGGACCACCGCGGGGGCGTGCACGGCGCCCACGCCGTCGTGCTGGCCCTCGCCCATCACGTGCAGCGTGACACCGGCCGTACGGCCGTCGGCGTCGGTCAGCAGGTCCAGCACGAGCGCGTTCTCGATGGTGTGCAGCCCACGCGCGCGTACGGCCTCCACGAGCGCCCGGGAGACCTCCGCGCCGGTCGCGTCGCCGCCCGCGTGCGCGATCCGGCGCCGGTGGTGGCCGCCCTCGCGGGTGAGGTCCAGTCCTCCTTCAGAGGCCTCGTCGAAGATCGCGCCGGTGTCGATGAGCCGCCGTACCGCGCCGGGGCCCTCGGTGACGAGGATCCGTACGGCCTCCTCGTCGCACAGGCCCGCGCCCGCCACCAGGGTGTCCTCGAGGTGCTGCTCGGGCGTGTCGCCCTCGCCGAGGGCCGCGGCGATGCCGCCCTGCGCCCAGCGGGTGGAGCCGTCGTCCAGGCGGGCCTTGGTGACGACGACGGTCGTCAGCCCCGCGGCCTGGCAGCGCAGGGCCGCGGTCAGGCCGGCCACTCCGGAGCCGACGACGACCACGTCCGCGGAGATGGCCCAGCCCGGGGCGGGCGCGTGCAGTCGTATGCCGGTGGTGGTGCCGGTGCTGGTGCCTGTGCTGGTCACGAGGCGACTCCGAGGGTTCCGAAGGTGAGAGGAAGGTTGTCGATCAGGCGGGTCGTACCGACCCGCGCGGCGACGGCGAGAACGGCCTCGCCGGTGAAGCCGTCGCCGATCTCGGTGAAGTCGGAAGGGTCGACGAGGGCCAGGTAGTCCAGTTCGAGCGGCGGGGCGAAGCGGACGGCCTCGTCCAGCACCTGGCGGGCGGCCGCGCGGACGGCCGCCGGGCCGCCGGGGGACGCCGTGGCGACCGCGTGCGCGTCGGCGGCCGCACGTGACTCCCCGAGGGCGCTCAGCGCCTCTGCACGCGCGTGCGTGGAGGGCACCTCGCGGGCACGCGCGCGCAGCGCCTCCTGAGCGGCGTGCCGGTCGCGGCCCGCGAACAGAGCGCGGGACAGCGCGAGCGCGGTCAGCCGCTCCTCCGGCGAGAGGTAGCGGTTGCGGCTGGACAGGGCGAGCCCGTCCGCCTCGCGCACGGTCGGTACGGCGACGATCTCGACACCGAAGTTCAGGTCCCGCACCATGCGCCGGATCAGGGCCAGCTGCTGGGCGTCCTTCTGCCCGAACAGGGCCACGTCGGGGCGAGTGAGGTGCAGCAGCTTGGCGACGACGGTGAGCATGCCGTCGAAGTGCCCGGGCCGCGAGGCGCCCTCCAGCCGCTCGCCCATGGGGCCCGCGGTGATGCGGACCTGGGGGGCGCCGCCGGGGTAGACCTCGTCCACGGAGGGCGCGAACACGGCGTCCGCACCGGCCTGTTCGGCGATCTTCAGATCGGCTTCGAGAGTGCGCGGATAGCGGTCCAGGTCCTCGCCCGCGCCGAACTGCAGCGGGTTGACGAAGATGGTGACGACGACCTCGCCGTCCGGTCCCGCGATCTCGCGCGCGCTGCGGATCAGGGTGGCGTGGCCCTCGTGCAGGGCGCCCATGGTCATCACGACGGCACGGCGGCCGTTGCGCACGCGTGCGTGCAGCTCGTCGGCGGTGCTCAGCAGGGCGGTGGTCATCGGTCGTTCCCCTCGGTGCCGTGAGTGCCGTTCGTGCCGCCGGCCCCGTCGGCCAGCACGCCGAGCAGGTCCTCGGCGAGTTCGGGCTTCAGCAGGCCGTGCGCGAGCGCCCGGTCGGCGGTCGCGCGGGCCATCGCGACGTAGCCCGCGACGGTCTGCGGGGCGTGCTTGCGCAGCTCGGTGATGTGCGCGGCGACCGTGCCGGCGTCCCCGCGCGCGACCGGCCCGGTGAGCGCCGCGTCGCCCGAGCGCAGCGCGTTGTCCAGGGCGGCGCCGAGCAGCGGGCCGAGCATCCGGTCGGGCGCCGCCACGCCCGCCGTGCGCAGCAGCTCCATCGACTGGGCGACCAGGGTCACCAGGTGGTTGGCGCCGAGCGCGAGGGCCGCGTGGTAGAGCGGGCGGTTCTGCTCGCTGATCCACTCGGGCTCGCCGCCCATCTCGATGACGAGGGCCTCGGCGGCGAGGCGCAGTTCTTCGGGCGCGGTGACGCCGAAGGAGCAGCCGGCGAGGCGCTGGACGTCCACGGGGGTGCCGGTGAAGGTCATCGCCGGGTGCAGGGCCAGCGGCAGCGCGCCCGCGCGCAGGGCGGGGTCGAGGACCCCCGTGCCGTACCGGCCGGAGGTGTGCACGAGCAGCTGTCCGGGCCGTACCGCGCCGGTCTCGGCGAGGCCGGTGACCAGGCCGGGCAGGACGTCGTCGGGGACGGTGAGCAGCACCAGGTCGGCGCGGGTCAGGACCTCGGCGGGCGGCACCAGCGGCACGTCCGGGAGCATGGTCTCGGCACGCCGCCGGGAGGTGTCGGAGACACCGGAGACGGCCACCGGGCGGTGCCCGGCGAGCTGGAGGGACGCGGCGAGCGCGGGGCCCACGCGACCGGCGCCGACGACGCCGACGGTGAGCCGCGCGGGGCGGTCCTTGAGGTCTGGCTGGTGGACTGTACTCACGCGACGGCGGCCTTCCCGTTCCAGTCCGCTCTGGGTACCGGACGATTTCTCGTCATGTTAACGCTATCTCGGTCCGGCGCCGATCGGTTGTCCACAGGCTGTGGGTTTCGCCACGTGTCCACCCCGTGGCCGCGGGTCCGCCCGCGCGCCGCCCGCACCTGCGCCCGGCACCTGTGCCCGTTGGGCGTCGCGGCGCTTCCGCGCGCCGAAATCCGGCTGCTCACCCGGTCTCCCGCGCGGCATGATCCGTGCATGACTGACACGACGGGACCGGACGAAGAGCGACGGGCGGAGCAGTCCGAGCAGGAGCGGATGCGGGAGCGGCGCCGGGCCGCCTTCGCGAAGGCGGAGCGCGTGCTGTCGCGCCCGGGCCTGCGGCGCACGATCCGGGAGCGGCTGGCGGCACTCCAGGAAGCGGCGCCCGAGGCGTACGACCTGGACCAGCCCGTGGACCAGTACGGCAACGGGATCGTGGCGGACCTGGAGGAACGGGTCGCGGGCCTGCTCGGCACGGAGGCCGCCGCGTTCTTCCCGACCGGCACGATGGCCCAGCAGGTGGCCCTGCGCTGCTGGGCGGGCCGCACCGGCAACAGCGCGGTCGCCCTGCATGCCCTGGCCCACCCGGAGGTCCACGAACGGCATGCGTTCAGCGAGGTCAGCGGGTTGCGTCCGGTGCGCGTGACCAGTGAGCCACGGCTGCCCACCGCCGCCGAGATACGCGACTTCGACGAGCCCTTCGGGGCGCTCATGCTCGAACTGCCCCTCCGGGACGCCGGTTTCGTGCTGCCCACCTGGGAGGAGCTGACCGAGGTCGTCGACGCCGCGCGGGAGCGCGATGCGGTGGTGCACTTCGACGGCGCGCGCCTGTGGGAGTGCACGGTCCACTTCGGCCGGCCCCTGGAGGAGATCGCGGGCCTGGCGGACAGCGTCTACGTGTCGTTCTACAAGTCCCTCGACGGCTTCGGCGGCGCCGCGCTGGCCGGCCCGAGGACGCTGGTGGAGGAGGCGAAGACATGGCGGCACCGGTACGGCGGCATGGTCTTCCAGCAGTTCCCCACCGCTCTGTCGGCGCTCATCGGCCTGGAGCGCGAGCTGCCCCGGCTGCCGGACTATGTGCGGCACGCGCGCGTGGTCGCCGCCGCGGTGCGCGAGGGTTTCGCCGCGGCCGGGGTCCCGTGGGCACGCGTGCACCCCGAGGAGCCGCACACCCACGACTTCCAGGTCTGGCTGCCGTACGACCCGGATGTCCTGATGGAGGCGGCGGTGCGCCAGGCCGAGGAGACGGGGACGTACCTCTTCGCCAATCCGTGGGGTCGCGGCGGGCCGGGGCTGTCCTTCAGCGAGCTCGCCGTGCGCTCGCCGGGCCTGGAGTGGACGGCGGACGACGTACGTGCGGCCGCCGCCGACTTCGCGCGCCGGCTGCCCGGCGCATAGCCGGGCGCACCACGCGGCACGCACTACGCGGCACGCACTACGCGGCACGCACTACGCGGCACGCACTACGCAGCGCGCGATATGTGGCGCGCTACGTGGCGGCCCGCGCGCCACTACATCGCGTGCGGGCGCAGCCACCGGCGCAGGGCGTACCGTACGCGCCCCCGCGCCGGGCGCTCGGCGATGACCGCGTTGAAGCGCCGGTAGTCGCGCAGTTCGCGCACCAGGTCGGCGTCGTGCCGGCCGGGCGCGGGCGGCTCCGGTTCGCCGAGCACTCGGGCGCGGTAGCTGTCGAGGAGGTACTGCTGGGTGATGCTCATGGCGGATCGCCTTCTCGGAAGGTCTCGGAAGGTCTCGGGACTCTCGGTACAAGGACTGGTCACCGACCACTCGGTGACCGTTCGGGCTCCGCGGTTGCCCGGTACCTTCAGGCTGCCGCCGGCCAGGGCGGATGTCGCGTGGATTGACAGCTGCCGTCAATCGGCGCGGGCGGTGTCAGTGGCCGGGTGCACGATGGAGGGCATGAGCGTGAGCATCGACATCACAGGACTGCCACTGGAGCGGGTCTCCGTCGTGCCCTCTCCACTGGCGGAACTGGGGATGGCACTGCACGCCCTCAGCGCGCCCGGCCACCACCCCGGCCTCCAGGGCTGGGCGACCGCCGTCTCGTCCCGGCTGGCCCCCTGCCTGGCCGACCGGCTGTGCGAGGCGGAATTCCTGTGGCAGACCACGTTCTCGGACGTCTTCGCCCCGTTCGCGGGCCTCCCCGGCGGCCGCGCGCTCCCCGGTGCCACGCTCGCCGAGGAACTGGACCTGCTGGACAAGTTGACGGACGAACAGTTCGTCACCGCCGCACTGGAGTTCACCTGCCAGCTGCGCTACGACGTCGAGAGTCCCGGCCCGCTGACCGACCCGGAGCTGCGCCGCCGCTCACTGGAACTGGCCGCCGCGCGCGGTGCCGTGCAGGAGCGGTTCACGCGTCGGCTGCTGGAGGACCCGCCGGTCGTCCGCGCCTGGTTCCGGCAGTTGATGCTCGACTGCGACGACGCCTTCTTCGCCGACACCTGGGCCCGCCTCCAGCCGCAGCTCGCCGCCGACGCCCGGCACAAGACCGAACTGCTGCGCCACAAGGGCCTCGGTGAGGCCCTCGGGTCCCTCTCCGAGGCCATCTCGCTGGACGAGGAGGCCGGGCTCATCACGGTCGACAAACTCTCCGTGGGCCGCACCGCCACGGGCGACGGCGGCCTGGTCCTGGTGCCGACCAGCCTCGGCTGGCCGCACGTCCTGGTCCTGCACCGGTACGGCTGGCAACCGTCGATCACCTACCCGGCGAGCGGCACCCGCCCACAGGCCCCCTCCGTCGAGCAACTCACCCGCCGCATGGAGGCGCTGGCCCACCCGGTGCGGATGCGGCTGTGCCGGCACCTGGCGCGGGCCCCGCACACCACGAGCGAACTGGCCGACGCGCACGGCATGTCGGCCCCCGTGATATCCCGGCACCTGGCGGTGCTGAAGAAGGCGGGCCTGATCACCGACTGCCGCCGCGGCCGGTACGTCCAGCACCAGCTGGACCTGACGGCGGTGGCCCGACTGGGCAGCGACTTCATCGAGGGCGTCCTGCGCTGACCCGCCTCGCTGCCGGGGGCGTCCGCCGGGGTCGCGGGGGTCCTGCGCTGACGCCCGCCGCCGGGGCCTGCCCCAGCTGTGGCCGGGTGGGGGGCCCTGCGCTGACGCCCGCAGCCAGAACGGTCCCAGCAATCCCCTGTGGCCCGCTCCGACGCCGGCCACCGCTGCAAGCCTCAGCCCCGCCCGAGCGAAGGGCCCGCACCTACGCCCGCGCCGGAGCTTGCCCCAGCTGTGACAGGCAGGGGCCTGCATCGACGCCCACCGCCGGACCTTGGCCCAGCTACGGCCGGACAGGGAGCCCGCACCGACACCCCAAGCCACGGCCAGCCTCAACCGCACCCAAACGAAAGCCCCGCACCGGGGCCCGCCGAGCCTTGACCCAGCCACGGCCGCAAAAGGAGCCCGCACCGATACCCCAGCCACGGCCACGGCCGGCCTCAACCGCGCCCAAGCGAAGGGCCTGCGCCGGCGCCGGACGAGGAGCCCGTGTCGGCGTCGGCCGGTGCTGCCGGGTTCAGCCGTGCCCGCCCGCGCGTACCAGCCCCGTCTCGTAGGCCAGTACCACGACCTGTACCCGGTCGCGGAGGCCGAGCTTGGTCAGGATGCGGCCCACATGGGTCTTGACCGTCGCCTCGCTCAGCACCAGGCGGGCCGCGATCTCGCCGTTGGACAGGCCCTGCGCGACCAGCACCATGACCTCGCGCTCCCGGTCGGTGAGCCGCTCCAGTTCCTTGTGCTGCGCCTCCTTGCCGGTGGAGGGCAGCATCGGCGCGAAGCGGTCCAGCAGACGCCGGGTGGTGGAGGGCGCCACGACGGCGTCGCCGCTGTGCACGGCACGGATCGCGCCGAGCAGATCACCGGGCGGCACGTCCTTGAGCATGAAGCCGGACGCGCCCGCCTTCAGGCCGGAGAAGGCGTACTCGTCGAGGTCGAAGGTGGTCAGGATCAGCACCTTGGGCGGGTTGGGCTCGGCGCAGATCCGGCTGGTGGTCTCCACGCCGTCCAGCTTCGGCATGCGGACGTCCATCAGGACGACGTCGACGGCCGTGGACCGCAGCACCTGCAGGGCCTCGACGCCGTCACCCGCCTCCGCGACGACCTCCATGTCCGGCTGGGCGGCGAGCACCATCCGGAAACCGGTGCGCAGCAGCACCTGGTCGTCGACGAGCATCACGCGGATCGTCATCGGGCCTCTTTCGATCGGGACGGGCGGTGGTGATTCGGTGCGGGGGTGTACTGGTGTCAACAGGGGGCGTGCGAGCACGTCAGTGCGCCGGTTTGAGCGGGAGCAGGACGCTGATGCGGAATCCTCCGCCCGGACGCGGTCCGGCGTCCAGGGTGCCGCCGACCATGCCGACCCGCTCGCGCATGCCGATCAGGCCATGCCCCTGGCCGTCCGCGCCGCCCTCCTCGTACAGCTCGTGCGGGGCGCCCTTGCCGTCGTCCTCGACCAGCAGGCCGAGCCCGTCGTCGAAGTAGACCAGCCGGACGCTCGCGCCCGCGTTGGGCCCGCCGTGCTTGCGGGTGTTGGTGAGCGCCTCCTGCACGATCCGGTACGCGGTCAGCTCCACGCCGCTGGGCAGCGGGCGCGGGGTGCCCTCGACCTTGAAGTCGACCGGGAGGCCGGAGCTGCGGCACTGCTCGATGAGCTCGTCGATCTGCTCGACATCGGGCTGGGGGACGTACTCCCCGCCCTCCTGGTGCTCCCCGGTGCGCAGCACGCCCAGCAGGCGGCGCATCTCGGCGAGGGCCTGACGACCGGTGGAGGAGATCGTCTCCAGGGCCTTCTTGGCCTGGTCGGGAGCGGTGTCGAGGACATAGGCGGCGCCGTCGGCCTGCACCACCATCACCGACACGTTGTGCGCGACGACATCGTGCAGCTCGCGCGCGATACGGGCGCGCTCGGCCGCCACCGCGACCTTCGACTGCGCCTCCCGCTCCTTCTCCAGCCGAGCCGCGCGCTCCTCCAGCTGGGCGAAGTAGGCGCGCCGGGTGCGCATGGAGTCACCGAGCACCCAGGCGAGCACGAACGGCACCGTCTGGAAGACCACGATCAAGATCTGCCCGGCGAAACTGGAGTGCGCGTCCGGCCAGCGGATCTGCGCGAGGGCCGCCGCGCAGAAGCTGACGGCGAGCGCGATGCGCGAGGCCCAGCGCGCGCCCATCGTGGCAACCGTATAGGTGATCACCAGCATGGCGACGTCGGCGAAGGTCGTCTCGACGTCCAGGATCAGCTGGGCGAGCCCGGTCGCGAAAGCCAGCAGCAGCATCGGCTCCGGGTAGCGGCGGCGCAGCGCGACGACGACACACAGGACGGCGGACACGGCCAGTCCCGCGGCGAGCGTCCCGTGACGACCAGGCGCCCCGTCGAGGCTGACCACGCTCAGACCGGACAGCCCGAACAGGACGACGGCCCAGAAGGTGTCGACCCAGGTCGGGTGGCGGCGGAGGAAGTCATAAAGGCGCTGCACGTAACCCAGCGTAGGGAAACCCGATGCATGTAGGGGTCAACCGGAGGGCCGATCCGCGCCCGGCGCGCATACTCCGCAAGGTGGAGGCGGTGATCATCTGTGCGCCTAGTCTGTTCCGGTGACGGATGAGACGGCACCGGAAGCGGAACGGCGCGGCTGGCGGGCGGCGACCGAGGCGGCTCTGTACGGCCCTGGCGGCTTCTACCGCCGCCCGGAGGGCCCGGCCGGCCACTTCCGTACGTCCGTGCACGCCTCCCCGCTGTTCGCACAGGCCGTGGCCCGGCTGCTGTGCCGGGTCGACGAGGCGCTGGGGCGGCCCGCGGCACTGGACTTCGTCGACATGGGGGCGGGGCGCGGCGAGCTGGTCACCGGGGTCCTGGCCGCCCTGCCGGCCGACGTGGCCGCACGCGCGCGTGGGTACGCCGTCGAACTCGCCGACCGTCCGGCCGGACTCGACGAACGGATCACCTGGCTGGACACGCCCCCGGCCGCCGTCACGGGCCTGCTGTTCGCCAACGAGTGGCTGGACAACGTGCCCGTGGACGTCGCCGAGGTCGACCCCGTGGGCGTGCCCCGGCTGGTGCTCGTCGCCGACGACGGCAGCGAGCGGCTCGGGGAGCCGGTGACCGGCGCGGAGGCGGACTGGCTCGCACGGTGGTGGCCGCTGCCGGCCGAGGAAGGGCTGCGCGCGGAGATCGGGCTGCCCCGGGACCTGGCGTGGGCGTCGGTCGTGGACCGGGTGGTGCGGGGGCTCGCGGTGGCCGTGGACTACGCGCACACCCTCGACACGCGTCCCCCGTTCGGAACGCTCGCCGGCTTCCGGGAAGGACGCGAGACGGCGCCCGTGCCGGACGGGTCGTGTGACATCACCGCGCACGTCGCGCTGGACGCGTGCGCGGCGGCTCCCATGGCGTACACAGCCTCGGGCACGCCTTCGGACGCGGCGCACAAGCCCCTGGACACGGCGCACGCGCCCGCCGAGACGGCACGCACGGCTCGAAACGCGGCGCGCGCCCCCTCTGGCGAGGTGCCCGCCGCATCGCCGGGCACGGCCCACACGCCTCAAACCACGTCCCACACGCCTCAGACCACGGCGCGCACCCCCTCGGAGGCGGCGCACGGTCCAAGGCGCACGCCTTCGAGCACGGCGCAGACGCCTCCCGCCCCGGCGCGCACCCTGTCGCCCGCGCGCCTTCTCACGCAGCGCGCCGCCCTGCGCGCTCTCGATATCACCGGCGCACGCCCCCCGCTCGCGCTGGCCTCCACGGACCCCTCCGCCTACGTGCGCGCCCTCGCGAGCGCGGGAGAGGCCGCCGAACTCACCGCGCCGGGCGGCCTCGGCGACTTCGGCTGGCTGGTGCAGCCGGTGGGGATCCCGGACCCGCTCGTCTGAGCCGGCCGGCCGATTCCCACCTGAGCCGACCGGCCGATTCGGTGCGGCCGGCCTACTTGTCGATGTCGCCGACCACGAAGAACATCGAGCCCAGGATCGCCACCATGTCCGCCACCAGCGTCCCCGGCAGCAGCTCGGTCAGCGCCTGGATGTTGTTGTACGAGGCCGAGCGCAGCTTCAGCCGGTACGGCGTCTTCTCGCCCTTGCTGACCAGGTAGTAGCCGTTGATGCCGAGCGGGTTCTCGGTCCACGCATACGTGTGCCCCTCGGGCGCCTTCAGCACCTTCGGCAGCCGCTGGTTGATCGGCCCGGGCGGCAGCTCGGCGAGCCGGTCCAGGCAGGCGTCGGCGAGATCGAGCGCGTTGTGGGTCTGCGCCAGGAGCACCTCGAAGCGGGCGAGGCAGTCGCCCTCGCTCCGGGTGACGACCTCCAGGGTGTCCTGCAGGTCGCCGTACGCCAGATACGGCTCGTCGCGGCGCAGGTCGAAGTCGACGCCCGAGGCGCGCGCGATGGGCCCGCTCACACCGTAGGCGTGCACGGTTTGCGGCGTCAGCGCGCCCACTCCGCGCGTGCGCCCCCGGAAGATCTCGTTGCCGAGCACCAGGTCGTCGAAGACGTCCATGCGCGAGCGCACGTCGGTGACGGCGGCACGCGCGCGTGCGGTCCAGCCGGCCGGCAGGTCCTCCTTCAGGCCGCCGACCCGGTTGAACATGTAGTGCATGCGGCCGCCGGAGATCTCCTCCATGACGTTCTGGAGCACCTCGCGCTCGCGGAACGCGTAGAACACGGGGGTGATGCCGCCCAGCTCCAGCGGGTAGGAGCCGAGGAACATCAGGTGGTTCAGCACCCGGTTCAGCTCGGCGAGCAGCGTGCGCATCCATACCGCCCGCTCGGGCACCTCCATGCCGAGCATCCGCTCGACGGCGAGGACCACGCCCAGCTCGTTCGAGAACGCCGAGAGCCAGTCGTGTCGGTTGGCGAGCACGATGATCTGCCGGTAGTCGCGCGCCTCGAAGAGCTTCTCGGCGCCGCGGTGCATATAGCCGATCACCGGCTCCGCGCGCACGATGCGCTCCCCGTCCAGCACGAGCCTGAGCCGCAGCACGCCGTGCGTGGACGGGTGCTGGGGCCCGATGTTGAGCACCATGTCGGTGCTTTCCGCGGCGCCGCCGATCCCGACCGTGGTCTCCGTCGTAGGAGTCATGGCCCCAGTTTCCCCTACGTACCCTGGGCCCATGGAAACGGGGAGCCCGGGGGAGACCGGGATACCGGGGGCGGAGCTCGTGTGGCGGGGGCTGCAGCCCGCCCTGGTGCGGGTACGCCGGCTGTTCGTGGTGGTGTGGACGGCGCTGCTCGCGCTCGCCACCGGGCTGCTGCTGGGCCTGCTCGTGGCGCCCGTGTGGGCCGCCCTCGCGCTGGTGCCGGTGGCCTCGGCCGCGTGGTGCTGGCGGCTGGTGGGGCGCAACTGGCGCTCGTGGCGGTACGCCGAGCGCGCGGACGACCTGCTGATCAGCCGCGGTGTGCTGTGGCGCGAGGAGACGGTGGTGCCGTACGGGCGGATGCAGCTGGTGGAGGTCACCTCAGGGCCCATCGAGCGGCGCTTCGGGCTGGCCACCGTGCAGCTGCACACGGCGGCCGCCGCGACCGACGCCACCATCCCCGGCCTGGACCCGGCCGAGGCGGAGCGGCTGCGCGACCGGCTCACCGAGCTGGGCGAGGCGCGGTCGGCGGGGCTGTGATGTCCCGGGACCACGGCGACGCCATAGACGCTGCAGATGCCGCAAAAGCCATAGAAGCCACAGACGCCCCGGCCGGCATGGATGCGGCCGGCACAGCCGAGGGAGGCGCGGGCGCGGCCGAGCGTCGGCTGCACCCCGTCACGCCCTTCCGGCGGGCGTGGGCGCCGGTCGCCGTACTCGCCGGATGGGCGGTGCACGACCCGGACGGGACCCAGGAGCAGCTGGCCCGGCTGACCACCACCGCGCTGCTGCTGGGGCTCGCCGTGCTGGTGCCGGTGGCCGGGCTCTACGGCTTCCTGTCCTGGTGGTTCACGCACTACGCGGTCACCGACACCGAACTGCGCATCCGTACCGGCCTGTTCTTCCGGCGCACCGCGCACATCCGGCTGGAGCGCGTCCAGGCCGTCGACGTCTCCCGTCCGCTCCTCGCACGCGTGGCGGGCGTCGCCAAACTACGGATCGACATCGTGGGCGCCGACGACAAGGACGAACTGGCCTTCCTCGGCGAGCAGGAGGCGCGCGCCCTGCGCGCGGAGCTGCTCGCGCGCGCGGCGGGTTTCGCGCCCGAGACGGCGCGCGAAGTCGGTGAAGCACCGGCGTACGAGCTGCTGCGCGTGCCCCCACGCGCGCTGGCGCTCTCCCTGGTACTGACGGGCGCCGCCTGGGGCTCGCTGTGCGCCGCCTTCGTCGTACCGACGGTGCTCTGGCTCGCCACCCACAACCTGTGGACGGTTCTCGCGACCGCCCTGCCCCTGCTGGGCGCGGCCGGTGCGAGCACCGCGGGTCGGTTCGCCGGCGAGTTCGACTGGAAGGTGAGCGAGTCACCGGACGGGCTGCGCATCGACCACGGGCTGCTCGACCGCACGCACGAGACGGTACCGCCCGGCCGGGTGCAGACCGTGCGGATCGTGGAGCCGCTGCTGTGGCGGCGGCTCGGCTGGGTGCGGGTGGAACTGGACGTGGCCGGGTCCGCCAACTCGGTGCTGGTACCGGTCGCCCCGCGCCCGGTCGCGGAGTCGGTTGTCGCGCGCGTGCTGCCCGGTGTGACGGTGCCTCAGGAGCTGTCGCGGCCGCCGCGGCGGTCCCGCTGGTGTCTGCCGGTGTGGTGGCGCGGGCATCGCCTCGCGGTCACCGGCACGGTGTTCGCGACCCGGCACGGTCTGCTGCGGCGCAGGCTCTCGCTGGTCCCGCACGCCAAGGTGCAGAGCGTACGGCTGGGCCAAGGGCCTTGGCAGCGCCTGTGGCGGCTGGCCGAGGTCCATGTGGACACCGGGGCCGACAAGACCGTGACGGCCCGTCTGCGGGACGCCCAGGAGGCCGCGCGGCTCCTGCACGCCCAGGCCGAGAGGTCCCGTACGGGACGCCGGGACGCCCGCCCCGACCGCTGGATGACCTCCGGATGACCTCTGGACGGCAACAGGCCCGGCTCCCCCTCTGCGGGAAGCCGGGCCCGGTGCCTGGTGAGGTCTCAGGAAGCCGCGCTGCGCAGCCCCTGGATGTCGATCTGCTCGGTCTCGTCGTGCGCGGTCAGGTCGATGATCTGGCCGGCGCCCTGCTCGTGCGCCCCGGCGTGCTTGAACTCGGCTTCCGCCTCGGCCTTGTGCACGGCAAGGGCCTCCGGGCCGACGACGTCGGCGAGATCCTCGTTCTGCACCGAGTCCAGCGCGTCCTTCGGCGCGTCCTTCTGGGTGCCGAAGAAGTCGAAACCGCCCTCGATCACCGGGCGCCGCGCGGGCGCGGCCGGTACGACGGCCACCGCGGTCGGCACCGTGAAGTGCCCGGCGGGCGGCTGGGCCACGGGCTTGGCGGGCTCGGCCGGTGCCGTGGGGTCGGCGGCCGCGCGCGCATGCCCGCCGGCCGCCACGAGCTGCCCCTGGGCCTCGTCCTCCTGGGCGTCCGGCGCACCGGCCTCGCTCCGGGAAGCACCGGCGCCGTCCGTGACGCCGCCTTCCACCGCGCCGTCCGCAGCGCCTTCGGCGACGGAATCGGCCTCGCCCGCATCGGCCCTGCGGACATCGTCCTTGCTCGCGACGACAGCACCCGTGTCGGCCTCGGGAGCCGCCGGCTTCGCAGCCGTGTCCCCGGACGCCGCGGCCTCGAAGCCCACAGTCTCGGAAACAACGGTCTCGGAAACCTCAGCCTCCGAATCACCCTCGGAATCAGCCTCGGAAACCTCAGGCGTGGATGCCTCGGCCTCGGCCGTCACGGAGTCGTCCGGTGCCTCGCCGTCGAACCGGGCCAGGGCCGTCAGCGCCTGCCGGTACAGCCGTACGCCCTCGGACGAGAACACGGCGTACGCCTTCGGTTCGTCTTCGGAGTCCGCTGCGGTCTCACCGGAGACCTCGGCCGCCCCGGAGGCCTCATCGGCTGACTTCGCCTCGGTCGGCTCCGGCTCGGCACTGCGGGCCGGCGGCAGCGCGGGCGAGGACGAGGGCGTGCCCGCCTCGAGCTCCAGCAGCCGGCGGCCCTCCAGGGCGCTCGCGCGCTCGGTCTCCGCCGTGGCGTACCGGCGCAGCAGGGACGCGTGCTCGTTGCGCAGGCCGGCCAGCTCCGCACGCTTGGCGCGCAGCCGCTGCTCCAGCTTCGTGCGCAGCTCGCGCGACTCCTCCAGGTCGGTCTCCAGTTCAGCGACCCGTTCCTCGTACCGCCATTCGTCGCCGACACGCGCGCGTGTGAGTTCGGCGACCCGCTTGCCCGCCTGCGCGTCCCAGCGGCGCATCACGACCGCGCCGACGACCGCGGTCGCCGCGGCGGCCGAGGCGAGGGCGCGCAGCACCATGGCCTCGGAGAACACCCAGGGACCCAGCGCACAGACGACGGAGACACCGGCGATCGCTGACGGAGGCAACAGCCGGTGCAGAGGTGGGGAATGGCGGTGGCGTCCACGTGGCATGGCCAGAAACTTACCGCGCGTAGGCGAATCGTGGACCCCCGCCCCGTAAAAACCCGGCCACATCACCAGCGTCACCGGGTATCAGGCCCGGGAGGTTCAGTGGGCGACCAGCTTCGTGCTGAGCCACTGGAGCGTGCTCGGGATCTCCCGCCGCCAGGTGTTGAAGTTGTGCCCGCCGCTCGGAAGGATGATCGACGAAACCCTGGTCACGTTCGTGTCCTGCACACTCTTGATGAACTTGAGCGTGTCCTTGTAGTTGTGCTCACCGACCTTGCTGCTGGTGACCAGCAGAGACGTTTCGGGCGCGGTCAGACGCTTGATCGTCCAGAAGAGGTCGGCACGATTCTGCAGGTTCTTGTTGCCGTGGAAGAGGTCCCCGGTGGTGGGGTCGATCGGCGCCTTGTAGTACGGCGACAGGCCCGCGGCGGCCGCGTACGAACCCGGGTGGTGCATGGCGATCTTCAAAGCGCAGTAACCGCCGGTCGAATCGCCGACGATGCCCCAGCTGGCGGGCGTCTTGTCGACCCGGTAATGAGCCATCACCGAGTCGCGCAGGTCCTTCGCGAAGAAGGTCTCGGCCTGCGGGCCACCGGGAACGTCGACGCACTCGGTGTCCCGCGGCGGCGCGACGGTCGGCCGCAGCATCACGAGGATCATCGGCTGCATCTTCCCCTGCTTGGCCAGCTTCTGCGCCGTACTGGGGTAGTGCAGCTTGTCCACCAGCGCCTGAGCCGTACCGGGGTAACCCGTGAGGACGACGGACACCGGGAACTTGCGCCCGCTGTTGTGCGGCTGGAAGTACTCCGGGGGCAGATACACGAACGCCGGCGTGGCGATGTGGGTCGTACGGCCGATGATGTCGACCTTCTGGACTTGCCCGGCCACCTGCGGCAGCGTGCTGCTCACACCGACGACCCGGGATGTGGAGACCACCTGGATGGGGCTGTTGCCGCCGCCCGCTATATGGTCGACGACCACCCCTTGGCCGTTCTCCTGGCCGAACAGGTCCGCCCAGCTGGCGTAGAACCCGAAAGCCTGGTTGGCGAAGAGGCCCACGGAGGTGAAGATCGCCAGCTGAGTGCCGAGCAGCAGGCCGACCCGTCCGCTGACGGCCCGCCAGTTGCGCCGCGCCAGCCGTGGCCACAGCCACACCGTGCCGACGAACAGTACGGCGGCGATGGCGATCATCAGAACCAGCACTTTATTGCTCGTGAGACCCATGGGCTGCTTCCTGCCTGCGCTTTCCGCCCGGCACCCGCCCACGCTTCGTTGCGAGGGCTTGCCCGGGGCTTTCCTTGGCCTTTGACCCGACTTTCCGGTGGGGAGTGAACCTCTCTCCCCAAGACACCGTCCTAGAGGGCGCAATGTCGCCGGATGCCCGATCGGGCCCGGGTTCAAGGTCTCTCGCAGAACTACGGGATGCGATGTCTGTCAGGATAGATGGGGAAATGTCGGGCGAGGTTCCGGGCCGATCAAGCCGGGCGCGGCGCATATTGCGCGGCCCGCGCCCCGAGGCCGTTCCCGTTCTGGTCGGCAGGGCGGCCGCCCTCGTGGGCGTCCTGGACATTGCCGCGGGCGTGTTCCCGCGCTTCCGTCACAGCCGAATGCACGCCATAGCCGAGGTGCTGCCGGGCTCGTTCGGGCCCTTCGCCGCGGCGCTGTCGCTGAGCGCCGGCGTGCTGTTGCTGCTGCTCGCGCACGGGCTCAAACGGCGTAAGCGCCGGGCCTGGCGGGCGGCGGTCGCGCTGCTGCCGGCCGGCGCGGCGGCGCAGTTCGCCTACCGGCACTCGGTCGTCGGCGTGCTCATCGCGGTCGTGCTGCTCGTCCCGCTGCTCATCCACCGCGACCAGTTCGCGGCGCTGCCCGACCCGCGCAGCAGGTGGCGCGCGCTCGCCAACTTCGTTCTGATGAGCGCCGGTTCCCTGATGCTCGGACTCGTCATCGTCAGCGTCCACCCGCACCGGACGATCGGCGACCCGAGCCTGGCCGACCGGCTGACGCACGTCGTCTACGGCCTGTTCGGCTTCGAGGGCCCCGTCGACTACCAGGGCAACACGTCCTGGACCGTCGCCTTCTCCCTCGGCGCCCTCGGCTGGATCACCGCCGTCACCACCATCTACCTGGCCTTCCGCCCCGAGCACCCGGCCGCGCACCTCACCGAGGAGGACGAGTCCCGGCTGCGTGACCTGCTGGCCAAGCACGGCGCGCGCGACTCCCTCGGTCACTTCGCGCTGCGCCGCGACAAGGCGGTCGTCTTCTCCCCCAGCGGCAAGGCCGCCGTCACCTACCGCGTCGTCTCCGGCGTGATGCTCGCCAGCGGCGACCCCATCGGCGACGTCGAGGCCTGGCCCGGCGCCATCGAGCGCTTCATGGACGAGGCCAAGGCCCACTCCTGGACACCCGCGGTCGTGGGCTGCTCGGAGACCGGTGGCGAGGTGTGGACCCGCGAAACCGGCCTGGACGCCCTGGAACTGGGTGACGAGGCGGTGGTGGACGTCGCGGATTTCTCCCTCGCCGGTCGCGCGATGCGCAACGTGCGACAAATGGTCAAGCGCATCGAGCGAGCCGGCTACGAAACCCGGGTACGGCGCATCCGTGACCTCGGCGACGCCGAGCTGGAGCGCATACGCCGGGCGGCGGAGGACTGGCGCGGCACCGACACCGAGCGCGGGTTCTCCATGGCGCTGGGCCGCATCGGCGACGCCGAGGACGGCGACTGCCTGATCGCCACCGCCCACAAGGCCGAGGACCAGCCCGGCGAGTACGGCGACCTGAAGGCGATCCTGCACTTCGTACCCTGGGGCAAGGACGGCGCCTCGCTGGAACTGATGCGCCGTGACCGCAGCGCGGACCCCGGCATGAACGAATTGCTCATCGTCGCCGCCCTGCAGGCCGCGCCGAAGTTCGGCATCACCCGGATCTCGCTGAACTTCGCGATGTTCCGCTCCGCCCTCGCGCGCGGGGAGAAGATCGGCGCCGGTCCGGTGCTGCGCTTCTGGCGCGGACTGCTGGTGTTCCTCTCGCGCTGGTTCCAGATCGAGTCGCTGTACAAGTTCAACGCCAAGTTCCAGCCGCGCTGGGAACCGCGGTTCATCGTCTACCGCGCCACGACCGACCTGCCCCGTATCGGCTTCGCCACCATGCAGGCCGAGGGCTTCGTCGACCTCGCCCTCCCGCTCCCGCGCTTCCTGCGCCGGCGCAGGGCGGCCGCCGAACGCCCCTGCGCGCACGCCGTGGCGGAACGCGACGTCCGCGCGGCCTGAGCGTCGTAGCGCGCCGAGCGCCGCGGGAGCGAGCAGCGCGACCGAAGAACGGGCCCGGGCGGGCGCCCCACCCCCTCCAGCACGGGGCGCCGGTCCGGGCCGCCGCGCGTTCCGGGCCCCTTCCTGGGCCTACGCTGAACGTATGAACAACCTCAGCGGGCGCGGCCAGGTCGCCGGCCTTCCGGTATGGGACCGGTGTGCGGTCATGGGTGTCGTCAACGTGACACCCGACTCCTTCTCCGACGGCGGCCGCTGGTTCGACACGACCGCCGCCGTCAAACACGGCCTGGACCTCGTCGCCGAGGGCGCCGACCTCGTCGACGTCGGCGGCGAGTCCACCCGCCCCGGCGCCACCCGGGTGGACGAGGCGGAGGAACTCCGGCGCGTCATCCCGGTCGTCCGCGGTCTCGCCTCCGAAGGCGTCGTCGTCTCCGTCGACACCATGCGCGCCTCCGTCGCCGAACAGTCCCTCGCGGCGGGCGCCGCCCTCGTCAACGACGTCAGCGGCGGGCTCGCCGACCCCTCGATGATCCCCGTGGTCGCCGACGCGGGCGCCCCGTTCGTCGTCATGCACTGGCGCGGCTTCCTCCAGGGCGGCAACGTCAAGGGCGACTACGAGGACGTCGTCACCGAAGTCGTGGACGAACTCCACGCACGCGTGGAGGCCGTACTGGCGGGCGGCATCGCCCCCGAGCGCATCGTCGTCGACCCCGGCCTCGGCTTCTCCAAGGAGGCCGGGCACGACCTCACCCTGCTCGCCCACCTCGACCGCCTGCGCACCCTCGGTCACCCCCTGCTCGTGGCCGCCTCCCGCAAGCGGTTCCTCGGCCGCGTCCTGGCCGGCCCCGAGGGCGCACCCCCGCCGGCCCGGGAGCGTGACGCCGCCACGGCCGCCGTCTCCGCGCTCGCGGCGCACTCCGGCGCATGGGCGGTGCGCGTGCACGAGGTGCGCGCCACGGCGGATGCCGTACGGGTCGCGCGGGCCGTGGCGGAGGCGCGTATGGCGGGCTCAGCACCCGGCGCGCGCAGCGAACACGGGGCGGAAGGAACCCGGTGAGCGCCCCGCATACCGACGTCGAGCAGGTGGAGGCCGCCAACACCGCCTTCTACGAGGCGATGGAACGCGGCGACTTCGAGGAACTGTCCGCGCTCTGGCTCACCCCCGCCGACCTGGGCGTCGACGAGGAGTACCACGACCCCGCGGACACCGGCGTGATCTCCTGCGTACACCCCGGCTGGCCCGTGCTCACCGGCCGCGGCGAGGTCCTCAGGTCGTACGCCCTGATCATGGCCAACACCGACTACATCCAGTTCTTCCTCACCGACGTGCATGTCTCCGTCACCGGTGACACCGCGCTCGTGACCTGCACGGAGAACATCCTCAGCGGTGGCCCCGCCCCCCAGGAGGGCGCGGAACTGGGACCGCTGGTCGGCCAGCTCGTCGTCGCCACGAACGTGTTCCGGCGCACGCCCTCGGGCTGGAAGCTCTGGTCGCACCATGCCTCCCCGGTGCTGGCGGAGAGCGAGGACGACGAGGGCGATGCCGGGGACACCGGCGTCAACGGCGTGAATCCGGACGCCGGCCCCCTCGCCTGAGCGGGTGGACGCTCCGCGGGGAGCAAGAAGTGGTTCGAATCACCTACCCCGGGGTAGGAGCCGCTACCAACCCATGACACGGCCGTGTTTCCCCGGGGAAACACGAGATGAACCCTCGTGATCCCGGCCCGGGCCCGCGTCCCGCAACCCGGCTTTGTCAGTGCCCGCAGGTAGATTCGTCTGAGGCCGGTGTGCCGCCCGCACGCGGCACGCACCGGTCCTTCCCGACGATTGCAGGAGTGATTCGCGTGGATCGTGTCGCGCTGCGCGGCCTCAAGGCCCGCGGGCACCACGGTGTGTTCCCCAAGGAGCGCGAGGAGGGCCAGACCTTCATCGTCGACCTCGTCCTGGGGCTGGACACCCGGCCGGCCGCGGCCGACGACGACCTGGCGAAGACCGTGCACTACGGCATCGTTGCCGAGGAGGTCGTGGCCGTCGTCGAAGGCGAGCCGGTGAACCTCATCGAGACCCTCGCCGAGCGGATCGCCCAGACCTGTCTGAAGCACGAAGGGGTACAGGAGGTCGAGGTCTGCCTCCACAAGCCGGACGCACCGATCACCGTCCCCTTCGACGACGTGACCGTCACCATCACCCGGAGCCGAGTATGACCCGACCTTTCCTCCAGGGTCACAGCGACCCGACCGTCCAGCCGGTGCCCGCCTCGGTCGTCGAGAAGGTCGACGCGGCCGACACGACCTTGCAGAACCCGAAGTGGGCCGTCATCTCCATCGGCTCCAACCTCGGCAACCGCCTGGAGACCCTCCAGGGCGCCGTCGACGCGCTCGAGGACACCCCCGGTGTCCGTGTGAAGGCCGTCTCCCCGGTATACGAGACCGAGCCCTGGGGCGTGGAGCCCGGCAGCCAGCCGTCGTACTTCAACGCGGTCGTGGTCCTCAAGACCACCCTGCCTCCGGACTCCCTGCTGGAGCGCGCGCACGCCATCGAGGAGGCGTTCAAACGCGTCCGCGACGAGCACTGGGGCCCGCGCACCCTGGACGTCGACATCGTCGCCTACGCCGACCTCACCTCCGACGACCCACGGCTCACCCTGCCCCACCCACGCGCCCACGAGCGCGCCTTCGTGCTCGCGCCCTGGCACGACGTCGACCCGCAGGCCCAGCTGCCCGGCCGCGGCCCGGTGGCCGAGCTGCTGTCGGCCGTCACCCGCACGGGCGTCGAGCCCCGCGCGGACCTGGAACTCCGACTGCCCGAGTAGTCGTTAAGGTCAAGACGACAAGGTCGACACGACCGCAGTCCGGACCGGTCCGGGGGAGCTGAAGGGACACCGTGAGAGAGCTGCGCATCAGGGTGCTGGCGGGCGTGTTCGTCGTGGCCGGCATCCTGTCCTGGGCGGGTGCCCGCCTCTGGAACTCGATCGGGACCCTTCCCAGCGTCCCCCTGGCCGCCCCCATCGTCCTCGCCCTGATCGCGGTGGTCCTGCTCTCGACGGCGCTCTCGCTGCGCGCCCGTCTCAAGGCCCAGCGCGAGCGCCGCCCAGGCGCGAAGGGCGTCGACCCCCTGATGGCCGCCCGCGCGGTCGTCTTCGGCCAGTCCAGCGCCCTGGTCGCCGCCCTCGTCGCCGGCATGTACGGCGGCACGGGCGTCTTCCTGCTGGAACTCCTCGACATCCCCACCCGCCGCGACCAGGCCCTCTACGCCGGCCTCTCGGTCCTGGCCGGCATCGCAGTGATAGCGGCGGCCCTGTTCCTGGAGCGCGTCTGCAAGCTCCCGGACGACGAGGACCAGAACCACCCGGGAGCGGAACCGGCGGCATGACCGCCGGTTTCCCGAGGCACCGGTTCAGTGCGCCATGATCAGGCTCATGGCCTCGTTGCGCGTCGCCGCGTCCCGCAGCTGACCACGCACGGCTGACGTTATGGTCTTCGCGCCCGGCTTGCGGATGCCACGCATGGACATGCACATGTGCTCGCACTCGATGACCACGATGACGCCCCGCGGCTCCAGGATCTCCATCAGGGAGTCCGCGATCTGCGTGGTGAGCCGTTCCTGGACCTGCGGCCGGCGGGCGTAGACGTCCACCAGCCGGGCCAGCTTGGACAGACCGGTGATCTTCCCGGACGTCGACGGGATGTATCCGACGTGCGCGACTCCCCGGAACGGCACCAGATGGTGCTCACAGGTGCTGTACACCTCGATGTCCTTCACCAGGACCATTTCGTCGTGTCCCAGGTCGAACGTCGTCGTCAGCACGTCCTCGGGCCGCTGCCAGAGCCCCGCGAAGATCTCCTTGTACGCCCGGGCCACCCGCGCCGGCGTCTCCCTCAGGCCCTCCCGGTCCGGGTCCTCGCCGACCGCGATCAGCAGTTCCCGTACGGCGTTCTCGGCGCGCTTCTCGTCGAACTCGCCGATGGTGCACTCACCGTCCAGCGTCACGGGGTCGGTCATTCTGGTTCCTCGCTCCTGTTTCACGCGTGGCGGCGGCCACACGTTCATCTTGCGGACATAAGAACGCCGCGCCCCCCAGGCTAAAACCTGGGGGGCGCGGCGTTCATTCCGGGCCGGTTTGGCCGAAAAGCGCTCAGCTCTCCGGGCGGTCCTCCGGGGTCTGGTCCGTCACCGGGGCCGACTCCGTGGCCGTGGACTTGACCGTGCTGATCGCGGCCGTCGCGCCGTTGGCACCGTTGGTCAGTGCCAGCTCCTTCGGGGAGAGCACCGGCGGGCGGGTGGAGGGCGTGCGGCGGGAGGAGCCGGTCCACGCGGGCCGCGGCGGGCGCTTGTGGATCGGGGCGAAGATCTCGGCGATCTCCTCCTTGCCCAGGGTCTCCTTCTCCAGCAGGTGGAGGACGAGCTGGTCGAGCACGTCGCGGTTCTCGACCAGGATCTCCCAGGCCTCGTTGTGCGCCGTCTCGATGAGCTTCTTGACCTCTTCGTCGACCAGCGCGGCGACCTCTTCCGAGTAGTCGCGCTGGTGAGCCATCTCACGGCCGAGGAAGGGCTCGCTGTTGTCGCCGCCGAACTTGATGGCGCCGAGCCGCTCGGTCATGCCGTACTGGGTGACCATCGCGCGGGCCAGGTTGGTGGCCTTCTCGATGTCGTTCGCGGCACCGGTGGTCGGGTCGTGGAAGACCAGTTCCTCCGCCGCGCGGCCGCCCAGCATGTAGGCCAGCTGGTCGAGCATCTCGTTGCGCGTGGTCGAGTACTTGTCCTCGTCGGGCAGCACCATCGTGTAGCCGAGGGCGCGGCCGCGGGACAGGATCGTGATCTTGTGGACCGGGTCGGAGTTCGGCGAGGCCGCCGCGACCAGGGCGTGACCGCCCTCGTGGTACGCGGTGATCTTCTTCTCCTTGTCCGACATGATCCGGGTCCGCTTCTGCGGGCCCGCGACCACGCGGTCGATCGCCTCGTCCAGCGCCTTGTTGTCGATCAGCTTCTGGTCGCCTCGAGCGGTGAGCAGCGCGGCCTCGTTCAGCACGTTGGCGAGGTCGGCGCCGGTCATGCCCGGGGTGCGGCGGGCGACGGCGGACAGGTCGACGTCCGGTGCGACCGGCTTGCCCTTCTGGTGGACCTTGAGGATCTCCAGGCGGCCCTGCAGGTCCGGCGGGTCGACCGCGATCTGACGGTCGAAGCGGCCGGGGCGGAGCAGCGCCGGGTCGAGGATGTCGGGGCGGTTCGTGGCGGCGATGAGGATCACGCCACCCTTGACGTCGAAGCCGTCCATCTCGACGAGCAGCTGGTTCAGGGTCTGCTCGCGCTCGTCGTGACCGCCGCCGAGGCCGGCGCCGCGGTGGCGGCCGACCGCGTCGATCTCGTCGACGAAGACGATCGCCGGGGCGTTCGCCTTGGCCTGCTCGAACAGGTCGCGGACGCGGGAGGCACCGACACCGACGAACATCTCGACGAAGTCGGAACCGGAGATCGAGTAGAAGGGGACGCCCGCCTCACCGGCGACGGCGCGCGCGAGCAGGGTCTTGCCGGTACCCGGGCGGCCGTAGAGCAGCACGCCCTTGGGGATCTTGGCGCCGACGGCCTGGAACTTGGCCGGCTCCTGCAGGAACTCCTTGATCTCGTGGAGCTCCTCGACGGCCTCGTCGCAGCCGGCGACGTCGGAGAAGGTCGTCTTCGGGGTGTCCTTGGTGATGAGCTTGGCCTTGGACTTCCCGAAGTTCATCACCCGGGAGCCGCCGCCCTGCATCTGGTTCATCAGGAACAGGAAGACGACCACGATCAGGACGAAGGGCAGCAGGGAGAGCAGGACGCCGACGAAGGGGTTCTGCTTGGACGGCGAGACCGTGTAGCCGTCCGGGATCTGCTTGTCCTGGTACTTGGTCTGAAGGTTGCCGGCGAGCTGGGAGCCCTGGTCACCGATGTAGCTCGCCTGGATCTTCGAGCTGCCCTCGACCTTGTAGCCGTCCTTGAGCGTGACCTTGATGCTCTGCTCGTCACCGGTGGTGAGCTTGGCCGACTCGACCTTGTTGGCGTTGATCGCCGCCACGACCTGGCCGGTGTCCACCGTCTTGTAGCCGCCGGACGAGCCGACGACCTGCATCAACACGACCACGGCAAGGACGGCCAGCACGATCCACATGACCGGCCCACGGAAGTATCGCTTCACGTCCATCCATACGGAGCGGTGCCGCCCCGTCCCTCCTGCCATAGTGAGTTTGATAAGACAGTTCTTCCGACGGTACCCCAGCGCGGTGGTCCGAAGCCGCACGAAGTTGCTTCGAGGGCTGGGAAACCCGTCTCTGCATGCTTCAACGGCGCGGAACCCGCCGGGGTTCCCGATCGTCCTACAAGCTTGAGCCGAGTGGCTCAGCCCACGTCCCGGACCGGCTCAGCCACCGTAGACGTGGGGCGCGAGCGTACCCACGAAAGGCAGGTTGCGGTACTTCTCGGCGTAGTCGAGGCCGTAGCCGACGACGAACTCGTTCGGGATGTCGAAGCCGACCCACTCGACGTCGATGGCGACCTTGGCGGCGTCCGGCTTGCGCAGCAGCGTGCACACCTTCAGGGAGGCGGGCTCGCGCGAGCCGAGGTTGTTGATCAGCCAGGACAGGGTCAGGCCGGAGTCGATGATGTCCTCGACGATCAGGACGTGCTTGCCCTTGATGTCGGTGTCGAGGTCCTTGAGGATGCGCACGACACCGGAGGACTGGGTGCCCGCGCCGTAGGAGGACACGGCCATCCAGTCCATGGTGAGAGGGGTGGACAGCGCCCGGGCGAGGTCCGCCATGACCATCACGGCGCCCTTGAGGACGCCGACGATGAGCAAGTCCTTGCCCGCGTACTCCGCGTCGATCTTCGCGGCCAGCTCGGCCAGCTTCGCGTCGATCTCTTCCTTGGTGATGAGTACCTGCTGGAGGTCGGCACCCATGTCTTTCGCGTCCACCCGCATCACTTTCGGTCGTCCCGCACTTACGGCCGTAGGTAACGGCCACCGGCTGCCCGGACCGGCCGCCGGAGGGTCGCTCCGCGGGGCCGGGATTCAGCCTTGCCGAATCACCAGTCTGCCACCCTGCCGCTGGGCGACGACTTTGCCGGGGAGATTGATGGCTCCCTGACCGCGCCAGCCGGTGATCAGGCGGTCGACTTCCTCGATGTGGCGGGCGAACAGCGAGCCGGCCGGGGCACCGGCCTCGATGGCGGCGCGGCGCAGGATGCGACGGCGTACGGCGGGCGGGAGGGCGTACAGCTTGGCGCACTCCAGCAGGCCCGTGGCGTCGCGTACGGAGGACTCGGCCTGGCTGGCCCAGGCGTCGAGGGCGTCGGCGTCGTCGCGGGAGAGCTGGGCGGTGCGGGCGAGTGCCTCCACGACCCCTTTGCCGAGGGCCTTCTCCAGGGCGGGCAGGCCTTCGTGGCGGAGCCGGGAGCGGGTGTAGGCGGGGTCGGCGTTGTGCGGATCGTCCCAGACGGGGAGGGACTGGGCCATGCAGGCCCTGCGGGCGGTCTGCCGGTCGAGCCCCAGGAAGGGGCGCCGGTAACGGCCGTCGGCCCCCGAGACCGCGGCCATGCCGGACAGGGAGCGGATGCCGGAGCCGCGGGCGAGGCCGAGCAGGACGGTTTCGGCCTGGTCGTCGCGGGTGTGGCCGAGGAGGACCGCGGTGGCGCCGTGGTGTTCGGCGAGGGCGTCGAGGGCGGCGTAGCGGGCGTCGCGGGCGGCGGCTTCGGGGCCGCCGTCGCGGCCGACGGTCACGGCGATGGACTCGACCGGGTCCAGGCCGAGTTCGCGTAGGCGCAGGACGACCTCGTCGGCCCGGAGGTCGGAGCCGGGCTGGAGGCCGTGGTCGACGGTGACGCCCCCGGCGCGGATGCCGAGCTTGGGCGCTTCGAAGGCGAGGGCGGAGGCGAGGGCCATGGAGTCGGCGCCGCCGGAGCACGCGACGAGCACGAGCGGGGAGGGGAGCCGCTCGGCTGTCCGGCCCCGGTATCCGCCGGAGGCCTGCCAGCCGCGGCCGACGGTGGTCTGTCCGCCGGGGCTGCCGGAGGTCTGCCTGCCGGGGCTGCCGGAGGTCTGGTGGTCGTTGAGGATGTCGTGGAGGACGCGGCGGACCGCCAGGCGTATCGCCGCGACCGCAGGATGGGGACCCATGTCCGGTTCCCTTCATGAAGTTTTTCGGGGGGTGGGCCCGAGTCGGTCACTCAGAGTGTGTAGATGGTGACAGAAGCGGGCGGTTCCCCGAGCATCGCACGCCTACGCATGGCTCACGGTCCCTCGGACGGGTGATTGGAGGGGCGTTCGCCTGCCGTCGGCCGGATCTGTTTCACGACGTGTCCATGCCGTTCACGACTCGGCCTTGCGGTGCACCCGCGCGACCCAGTCCGCCGGTTTGGCGATCTCCGCCTTGGTGGGGAGGGTGTTGGGCGAGGTCCACACGCGGTTGAAGCCGTCGATGCCGACCTGCTCGACGACGGCTCGTACGAACTTCTCGCCGTCCCGGTACTGCCTCAGTTTGGCATCCAGACCGAGCAGCTTGCGCAGGGCGAGGTCGAGGCGGGAGGCGCCCTTGGCGCGGCGCTGCTGGAACTTCTCCCGGATCTCCGCCACGGTCGGCACGACGCTGGGGCCGACGCCGTCCATGACGTAGTCGGCGTGGCCCTCCAGCAGGGACATCACGGCGGTGAGGCGGCCGAGGATCTCGCGCTGGGCGGGGGTCTGCACCAGCTCCACGAAGGAGCGGCCGCCGTCCTCCTCCTCGCCTTCGGGGCGGCCTCCGGCGAGGGACTGGGCGGCTTCCCTGATGCGCTCCAGGAACGTCATCGGGTCGACGTCGGTCTCCGCCAAGAACGACTGGATTTCGCCCTCCAGGTGGTCGCGCAGCCAGGGCACGGCCGTGAACTGGGTGCGGTGGGTCTCCTCGTGCAGGCACACCCACAGGCGGAAGTCGTGCGGTTCGACGTCGAGTTCGCGCTCGACGTGGACGATGTTGGGGGCGACGAGGAGGAGTCGGCCACCGCCGTTCTCCCCGGCGGGGAGGTCGCGGGTGGCGGGGGCGAAGGTCTCGTACTGGCCGAGGACGCGGGAGGACAGGAACGACAGCAGCATGCCGAGTTCGACGCCGGTGACCTTGCCGCCGACGGCGCCGAGGACGGCGCTGGTGGGGTTGCCCGCCCGGCGTTCCTGCATCTTCTCCAGGAGGGGCTTGAGGATCTCGCGGAAGCCGGCGACGTTGGCGCGGACCCAGCCGGGGCGGTCGACGACCAGGACGGGGGTGTCGTGGATCTCGTCGCTGCCCATACGAGTGAAGCCCCGGACGTGTCCCTCCGAGGCTTTCGCGTGCCGGCGCAGCTCCGCGACGACGGCGCGGGCCTCGTCGCGGCTGACGTCGGGGCCCGGTCGAACGAGCCGTGTCGCGGTTGCCACCGCGAGGTTCCAGTCGACCATCCCGGGAGATGTGGTGCCACCGAAGCCAGTCATGGTGTCAACCGTACGGGACCGTTCCCACTTGGGGCAGGCCGTGCGAGGTCGGCAGGGCTTGGGGGTGTTGCCATGGCGCCCGGTGCGGCGGTACGGACTAGTGACAGCCGCAGGCCGACAGTGCCGTGGCCGTTTTGTCCAGGGCCGCTTCGGCCTCCAGGGGGTCTGTCGTGTCGGAGGCCATGAAGGCGAAGGCCAGGAGGCGGCCGTCGGCGTCGACGACGGTGCCGGCGAGGGTGTTCACGCCGGTCAGGGTGCCGGTTTTGGCGCGTACGACGCCTGCCGCGGTGTCGGTGTAGCGGTCGGCCAGGGTGCCGGTGAAGCCGGCGACGGGCAGGCCGGTGAGGACGGGGCGCAGGCCGGGGCGGTCCGGGTCGCCGGCGGTGACCAGGAGGCCCGTGAGCAGGTCGGCGGTGAGCCGGTCGGCGCGGTCGAGGCCGCTGCCGTCGTGGAAGGAGGCGCCGGACATGGGCAGGCCGAGCTTGGTGAGCCGGGCGGAGATCGCCTTGGCGCCGCCGTCGAAGCTGCCGGGCTGGCCGCTGGTGAGGGCCGTCAGCCGGGCCAGGGCCTCGGCGATGTCGTTGTCGCTGTTGGTCAGCATGCGCTCGACCACGACGGACAGCGGGGGTGAGGAGACCGTGGCGAGGGTCTCCGCGCGCGTGGTGGCCTTGGAGGGGCCGGGGGGCGTGGTGGTGATGCCGGCGTCCTCCAGGAAGCCGGCGAACTTGCCCGCCGCGTCCTTCGCCGGATCGCTCACGCGGGGCGCCGGTCCGCTGGTGGAGCCGTCGGTGCGGCCCTCGTCGGCGGACAGGGCGCTGACGGGCGCGAGGTTGTCGTTGACGCCGATGGGGTGCAGGGCGGGGCCGGAATAGAGGGTCGTGTCGTAGGAGAGCGTGACCTCGTGGATGCCGCGCTTGCGGAGTGCCTTCGCGGTGCTCGCCGCCAGCGTCCGCAGGCTGGCCCAGCCGTCGGCCTTCTTCCGCGTGGTGAGGGTGGGGTCGCCGCCGCCGACCAGGACGAGTTCGCCGGTGTCGGGTTCGAGGGCGGCGCGGGTGGTGAGGCGGTGGTCGGGGCCCAGGGCGGACAGGGCGGCCAGGGCGGTGGCGATCTTGGTGGTGGAGGCGGGAGCGAGGGCCTTGTCGGCGCCGGCGGCGTACAGGCGTTCGCCGGTGGCCACGTCGACGACGGCAGCCGCGTGATCGCCGCCGAGCCCGGGGGCGTCCAGGAGGGGCCCCAGGACGTCCGAGAAGGCCTTTCCGCCCGGCGGAGCCTTCTTGGTACCCACGGCAACCGTCCGGCCGTCCAGACCCACCAGGACGGGTCCGGCGCTCGGCGCCGGCCGGGACTCCCCCGCCGTCGTACCGGAGCCGTGATCTGCGCCACCTGACCGCTCCAGGGCGGCGGCCCGGTCCCGCTCGGCCGTACGCTGACCGTTGGCGTCCCAGGGACCGGCCGCGGTCACCACACCGGCGGCGAGCGCCAGGCCGGCGGTGGCGGCGCCCGCGGTGTACTGCCAGTTCCTCACCGCCCGCGGACGCGGGAGGCCGAGGGGCCGGGGCCGCAGGGCCCGCGCCAACCGCGCGACCCGCGGTCCGGCGGCCGCACGCGCCCGCGCCAGGCGCGGTCGTACGGCGTTCGCGATCCGCTCCATCTGCGGTCTCGCGGCACGCCACGGCCTCAGCTCTGGCACGACCACCAGCCCCTTTCGCGATCACACACCTGCGTGAGGGACACTTAACCACCAGAACTATGTGCTGATCATGGAGGAGCCACCGGTGGAGTTCGACGTCACGATCGAGATCCCGAAGGGTTCGCGCAACAAGTACGAGGTGGACCACGAGACCGGTCGGATCCGCCTGGACCGTCGCCTCTTCACCTCGACCGCCTACCCGACCGACTACGGCTTCGTCGAGAACACCCTCGGCGAGGACGGCGACCCGCTGGACGCGCTGGTCATCCTGGACGAGCCGACCTTCCCGGGCTGCCTGATCAAGTGCCGCGCGATCGGCATGTTCCGCATGACGGACGAGGCGGGCGGCGACGACAAGCTGCTGTGTGTTCCGGCCACCGACCCGCGCGTGGAGCACCTGCGGGACATCCACCACGTGTCGGAGTTCGACCGCCTGGAGATCCAGCACTTCTTCGAGGTGTACAAGGACCTGGAGCCCGGCAAGTCGGTCGAGGGTGCCAACTGGGTGGGTCGCACGGACGCCGAGGCGGAGATCGAGCGGTCTTACAAGCGCTTCGAGGAGCAGGGCGGCCACTGAGCCCTGTCCCGCTGGAACGGGCCGCACGCGTGCGTGTGCGGCCCGTTTGTATGTCCGCCGCCCCTCCATGCGCATACTGAGCCGTACGGAAGGTGTCGTTCAGGGAGCGGTGCGAGGTGACGGAGGCGGAGGACCGCAAGCCCCGGTCGGACGAGGCGCGGTACGACCCGGAGGTCACGTCCGAGTTCGCCATCCCCGCGGGCATCGATGTCCCCGAGGTCGGCGGCGAGTCGGAGACCACGTCCGAGTTCGCCGTGCCGCAGGGCCTGGCGGTGTCGCAGCCGCCGAGTGCCGAGCCGGAGGGGTCGGCGTTCACCCGGCCGAGCGCCTACAGCGCCAAGGAGGCCCCGCAGGCGTTCACGCCGGCCACCGGGGTGCCACTGGTCACCCTGGTCAAGGACGCACCCTGGCAGGACCGGATGCGCACGATGCTGCGCATGCCGGTGACCGAGCGGCCCGCGCCGGAGCCGGTGCAGCGGGAGGAGGGGGACGGCGGTCCGGCCGTCCCGCGCGTGCTCGACCTGACGCTGCGTATCGGGGAGCTGCTGCTGGCCGGCGGTGAGGGCGCGGAGGACGTCGAGGCCGCGATGTTCGCGGTGTGCCGCTCCTACGGCCTGGACCGCTGCGAGCCGAACGTCACCTTCACCCTGCTGTCGATCTCACACCAGCCGTCGCTGGTGGAGGACCCCGTGACGGCGTCGCGGACGGTACGGCGGCGGGGCACCGACTACACGCGGCTCGCGGCCGTGTTCCGGCTGGTGGACGACCTGACCGACCCGGAGACCCACGTCTCCCTGGAGGAGGCCTACCGGCGGCTGGTGGAGATCCGCCGCAACCGGCACCCCTACCCCGGCTGGGCGCTGACCCTGGCCAGCGGTCTGCTGGCCGGTGCGGCCTCCATGCTGGTCGGCGGTGACCTGATCGTGTTCGTCGCGGCGGCCCTCGGCGCGATGCTCGGCGACCGGCTGGCCTGGCTGTGCGCGGGGCGCGGGCTGCCGGAGTTCTACCAGTTCACGGTCGCGGCGATGCCGCCCGCGGCGATCGGGGTGGCGTTCGCGCTGGCGCACGTGGACGTGAAGGCGTCCGCCGTCGTCACCGGTGGGCTGTTCGCACTGCTGCCCGGGCGGGCGCTGGTGGCGGGCGTGCAGGACGGTCTGACGGGCTTCTACATCACCGCGTCGGCCCGGCTGCTGGAGGTCCTGTACTTCTTCGTGGGCATCGTCGCCGGCGTACTGGTCGTCCTGTACTTCGGGGTGAAGATCGGCGGGAAGCTCAACCCGGACGCGGCGCTCATCATCAACGAACGGCCGCTGATCCAGATCGCGGCCTCCATGCTGCTGTCGCTGACCTTCGCGGTGCTGCTCCAGCAGGAGCGGTCGACCGTACTGTGGGTGACTCTCAACGGGGGCGTGGCGTGGTCGGTGTACGGCGCGATGCACTACGTCGCCGACATCTCGCCGGTGGCGTCCACGGCCGTGGCGGCGGGGCTGGTGGGGCTTTTCGGGCAGCTGCTGTCCCGTTACCGCTTCGCTTCCGCCCTGCCGTACACGACGGCGGCGATCGGGCCGCTGCTGCCCGGTTCGGCGACGTACTTCGGGCTGTTGAACATGGCGCAGAACGAGGTGGACAAGGGGCTGGTGTCGCTGGCCAACGCGGCGTCGTTGGCCATGGCCATCGCCATCGGGGTCAATCTGGGCTCGGAGGTCTTCCGGCTGTTCCTGAGAGTCGGCTCCGCCGGTAAGCGCCGGGCCGCCAAGCGGACTCGGGGTTTCTAGGCGCCCTCGGGTTTCACCCGCGCCCCTTGCCTACTGCTGGCGGTAGTCGTAGGGGGACTGGTTCTGGCTGTACTGGTCGTACTGGTTCTGGTCGTACTGCTGCTGCGGGTACTGGTGCTGCGGGTACTGCTGCTCGCCGTAGTGCTGGTGGCCGTACTGCTGCTGGTCGTAGTACTGCTGGTTCCAGTCCTGCTGCTGGGGCTGTTGCCGGGGCTGCTGGTACGGCTGCTCGTACTGCTGGCCGTACGGCTGCTCCGGCTCGATGCGGCGCAGCCGCGTCGTGGCGTCGTCCATGACCGGCGGGGCCGGGCGGGACGCCTGCGGTGTCGTCCGGGCGGCCTCCTTCTCCTTGCCCTTCTCCTTGCCGCGGGCCCGCAGGAACTCGATGGCGATCGGGACCACGGAGACGAGGACGATCAGGATCAGGATCGCCTCGATGTTGTTCTTGACGAAGCCGATGTTGCCGAGCCAGGAGCCGAGCAGGGTGACGCCCGCGCCCCAGAGGGTGCCGCCGATGACGTTGAAGATCAGGAACGAGCGGTACTTCATGCCGCTGACGCCGGCGATGATCGGCGTGAACGTGCGCACGATGGGCACGAAGCGGGCCAGGACCAGGGACTTCGGGCCGTACTTCTCGAAGAACTCGTGCGCCTTGGTGACGTTCTCCTGCTTGAACAGGCGGGAGTTCGGGCGGTTGAACAGCGAGGGTCCGACCTTCTTGCCGAACATGTAGCCCGCCTGGTCGCCGAGGATCGCGGCGAGGCAGATCAGGCCGATCGCGCCCCACAGGGGGAAGTCGAGCTGGTTCGAGGCGATCAGCAGGCCGCAGGTGAACAGCAGTGAGTCACCCGGCAGGAAGAAGCCGATGAGCAGGCCGGACTCGGCGAAGACGATGAGCAGCAGGCCCCAGATGCTGTAGGTGTCGAGCAGATAGTTGGGGTCGAGCCAGCTCGGGCCGAGGGCGAGTGTCATCACGGGTCCGGGCTCCTGAAGGGGTGAAGGCGGCTACGACGGCTGAACCTCGGTGGAAGGCCGCACAAAGCTATCAACGTGATGTGACGGCCCCAGGTTCCACGGGTGTCTCCAGGATGCGCTGTGGGATGACTGGGAGAAAGCTGTGACTCATGGGACTCGAAGACTACGGCGGCGGCATGGGTCCGCAGCCGGATGTGCTGGTTGTCACGACGAACGACGTGCCCGGTCACCGGGTGCATCAGGTGATCGGCGAGGTATTCGGACTCACCGTGCGGTCGCGGCACCTCGGCAGCCAGATCGGCGCCGGGCTGAAGTCGATGATCGGCGGCGAGCTGAAGGGTCTCACCAAGACCCTCGTGCAGACCCGCAACCAGGCCATGGAACGCCTGGTGGAGCAGGCACGCGCGCGTGGCGCCAACGGAGTGCTGGCGTTCCGGTTCGACGTGACCGAGGCCGCGGACGTGGGCACGGAGGTGTGTGCCTACGGCACGGCGGTGGTCCTGGCCCAGGAGTGACCCCCCGTACGCGCCCGGGCCAGGGCCGTCGTCAGGACGTGTGGCGGTCGGCGTTGGCGAGGATCGCCTCGCGCAGGTGTTCCGCGAGCCCGGGGCCCATGGAGTCGTAGAACGCCTTGAAGCGCTCGTCGGAGACGTACATCTCCGCGAAGCACCGGTGCATCTCGTAGCGGACGTCGAAGTAGTACCTGCTGATGTGCTGCCGGTGTTCCTCGGCCAGGTCCATGGCCGCCTCGCCGGCCGGCCGCTCGCCGGCGGCGACCAGGGCGGCGTACCGCTTACCCCAGTCGTCGACCTCGGCCTGGATGCGCTTCCAGTCCTCCTTGGTGTAGGTGGCGGCGCGGCGCTGGGACTCGGCCCACGCCTCCGTGTTCCCCCAGCGCTGCTCCGCCTCCTCGGCGTACTGCTCGGGGTCCTTGTCCCCGAAGACCTCGAACCGCTCCTGCGGGGTGAGGTTGATGCCCATCTTGCGTGCCTCCATGGCGTGCTCCACGGCCACGGCCATCTTCTGCAGCTTCTCGATCCGGGCGGTCAGCAGTTCGTGCTGGCGGCGCAGGTGTACGCGCGGGTCCACGTCCGGGTCGTCGAGCAGGACCGCGACCTCGTCGAGCGGGAAGCCGAGCTCCCGGTAGAACAGGATCTGCTGGAGCCGGTCGAGGTCGGCGTCGGTGTAGCGCCGGTGGCCGGCGTGGGTGCGCTCGCCGGGCACGAGCAGGCCAATCTCGTCGTAGTGGTGCAGGGTGCGCACCGTGATTCCGGCGAACCCCGCGACCTGTCCCACGGAGTAGCTCACTTTTCCGCTCCTTCGGTCGGTACGCCGTCCACGGTGCGGCCTCACGTCACGTGAGGTGCAAGTCCGGGCATCCCTGATCTCAAGTCCGGGTCATTCCGGATGTCCGGCCTGTGCCGTCTGCCTATGGTGGCCCAGAGGAGGCAGCCCATGGCCCTGCACAAAGGTCCCGAGGAGCACCAGCAGCGGGTGCTGTCGGTCAACCCGTTCTTCGGGGAGGCCAATCCGGTCGGCGGTATGACCGAGGCCCCGCCCACGCACCGGCTCCCGGACGCGCCGCTGGCCCCGTCCACGGCGTACCAGCTGGTGCACGACGAGCTGATGCTCGACGGCAACTCCCGGCTGAACCTGGCCACGTTCGTCACCACCTGGATGGAGCCGCAGGCCGGGGTCCTGATGGCGGAGTGCCGGGACAAGAACATGATCGACAAGGACGAGTACCCGCGCACGGCCGAACTGGAGCGGCGCTGTGTGGCGATGCTCGCCGACCTGTGGAACGCGCCGGACCCGTCGGCGGCCGTGGGCTGTTCGACGACCGGGTCGAGCGAGGCGTGCATGCTCGCCGGGATGGCGCTGAAGCGACGGTGGGCCAGACGCAACGCCGAGCGGTATCCGGGGGCGCGGCCCAATCTGGTCATGGGCATCAACGTCCAGGTGTGCTGGGAGAAGTTCTGCAACTTCTGGGAGGTGGAGGCCCGGCAGGTGCCCATGGAGGGCGACCGGTTCCATCTCGACCCGCAGGCCGCCGTCGAGCTGTGCGACGAGAACACCATCGGGGTCGTCGGCATCCTCGGCTCGACGTTCGACGGCTCCTACGAGCCGATCGCCGACCTGTGCGCGGCCCTGGACGCCCTCCAGGAGCGCACCGGGCTCGACATCCCGGTGCACGTGGACGGCGCGTCCGGCGGCATGGTGGCGCCCTTCCTGGACCCGGACCTGAGCTGGGACTTCCGGCTGCCGCGCGTGGCCTCGATCAACGCCTCGGGGCACAAGTACGGGCTGGTGTACCCGGGGGTCGGCTGGGCGCTGTGGCGGGACAGGGAGGCGCTGCCCGAGGAGCTGGTCTTCCGGGTCACCTACCTGGGCGGCGAGATGCCGACCTTCGCGCTCAACTTCTCCCGGCCCGGCGCCCAGGTGGTGGCGCAGTACTACACGTTCCTGCGGCTCGGCCGCGAGGGGTACCGCGCGGTGCAGCAGTCGACGCGGGACGTGGCGACCTCGCTCGCCGGGCGGATCGAGGCGCTCGGCGACTTCCGGCTGCTGACCCGGGGCGACGAGCTGCCGGTCTTCGCCTTCACCACCGGCCCGGACGTCACGTCGTACGACGTCTTCGACGTCTCCCGGCGGCTGCGCGAGAGCGGCTGGCTGGTGCCCGCCTACGCCTTCCCGGCGAACCGGCAGGACCTGTCCGTGCTGCGGGTCGTGTGCCGCAACGGCTTCTCCCACGACCTGGCCGACCTGTTCCTGGACGACCTGACCCGCCTGCTGCCCGAACTGCGCCGGCAGCCGCACCCCCTGACCCGGGACAAGGAGGCGGCCACCGGCTTCCATCACTGACCTAAGAGGCGTTTCAACGGGCCGACCGCGCGAACTTCCCTACCGCCAGCGGGAAGAACACCGCCAGCAGGGCGAGCGGCCACAGGACGGCCGGCCAGAGGTGGCCCGGTTCGCCGCCGGGGCTGCCCAGGAGGTCGCGTACGGCAGTCGCCGTCTGGGACAGGGGGTTCCACTGCACGGCCGTGCCCAGCCAGTCCGGCATGGAGTCGCGGGCGGCGATGGCGTTGGAGAGGAAGCCGACCGGCCAGACGAGGATCTGCACGGCCTGGACCATCTCGGGGCGGCCGGCGACCAGGGCGAGGTGGATGCCGATCCAGAGCATGGCGAAACGGAACAGCAGGAGCAGGCCCGCGGCGGCCAGGAGGGCCCCGGGGCCTCCGTGTGGCCGCCAGCCGAGCGCGTACGCCACACCGGCCGTCAGCGCCAGCGCGGCCGTCGACTGGAGCATGTCGGCGGCCGAACGGCCCACCAGGACCGCCCCGTCCGCCATGGGCAGGGAACGGAACCGGTCGATGACGCCCTTGGTGAGGTCCTGGGTGACCGCGAGCATGGTGCCCTCCAGGCCGAAGGCCATGGTGAGCGCGAGCATGCCGGGCACCAGGTAGTCCACGTAGTCGCCGGCCACGCCCCGGCCGCCGCCGATCAGGTAGCCGAACATCAGCAGGAGCATCACCGGGAAGACCAGCGCGACCAGCGCCTGACCGGGCTGCCGGGTCCAGTGGGCGAGTTCGCGCCGGGTCATCGTCCAGGAGTCGGTCAGGACGTGTGCCCCCGTACCGCTCGCCTCGAGCGCGCTCACGCGGCCTCCTTCACCGGGTCGGCGTCTCGTTCGGCGTCGCCTGTGAGGTGCAGGAAGACCTCGTCCAGGGTGGGGCGGCGCAGGGCGATGTCCGCGGCCTCGATCCCGGCCTGCTCCAGCCCTCGTACGACCTGCGAGAGCGCGGCCATGCGGTCGGTGACCGGGGCGCTGAGCAGCCGGCGGTCGGCGTCCACCGAGACCCCGGAGAGGGGCAGCAGGGCCACCGCGGCGCCGAGTTGTCCGGCGTCGCGCAGCACGATGTCGACGCGGTCGCCGCCGGTGAGGGTCTTCAGCTCGTCGGGGGTGCCGCCGGCGACGACCCGGCCGTGGTCCACGAAGGCGACGCGATCGGCGAGCTGGTCGGCCTCCTCCAGGTACTGGGTGGTGAGCAGGACCGTGGTACCGCCGCCGACCAGGGAGCGGACAGCGGCCCAGACCTCGGCGCGGCCGCGGGGGTCGAGGCCGGTGGTGGGCTCGTCGAGGAACAGCACCTCGGGTTCGGTGATCAGGGAGGCGGCGAGGTCGAGGCGGCGGCGCATCCCGCCGCTGTAGCGGGCGACCGGGGTGCGGCCGGTGCCGGTGAGGTCGAAGCGCTCCAGGAGTTCGGTGGCGCGCATGCGCGCGTAGCGGGCGCCGAGGTGGTGCAGCCGGGCGAACATCTCCAGGTTCTGCCGGCCGTCCAGCTGTTCGTCCAGCGCCGCGTACTGGCCCAGCAGACCGATGCGGCGGCGCACCGCGCGGGCCTCGGTCACGACGTCGTGGCCGGCGACCCGGATACGGCCGCCGTCCGGCCTGAGCAGGGTGGACAGGATCCGGACCAGGGTGGTCTTGCCCGCGCCGTTCGGGCCGAGTACGGCGTGCACGGTGCCCCGGGCGACGTGCAGGTCGAGCCCGTTCAGGGCGTGTTTGGTGCCGTAGGTCTTGTGTGCGTCCTCGACGGTGATCACCGTGTCGGCCATGCCACTCCTCCACTAGTCAAGTTTGACTACGCACCCAAAGGTAACGCCGCGATGCGCATTGGTCAAACTTGATTAGCGGTTGTCCTCCGGATGCCGCTCCCCCGTCGCGTACGGGTTCTCCTCACCCTCGGCGAGGACGCCGACGAACGGGTCGCCCTCGCCGGCGAAGGTGTAGGCGCCGCTTTCGATCCGCTCGACGAGACCGTGGGTCCACGCGGCCTCGGAGTCGGCCGTGTGGACCCACATGTTCATGATCTCGCCGATGTGGCCGAGCTGTCCGGGCCCCTCCTCGGGCACGTAGTGCTCGGTGACCGAGGAGCGCCACGCCTCGATCCGGCGCGTGCGCTCCTTCAGCAGCGCCACCGCCTCGGCCCTCGGCAGGTCGACCATGAAGCCGATGGCCGCCGTCTTGACGTCGCCGCGCTGGTCGTAGGTGACCAGCGCGTCGCGCAGCAGGGCGAAGTACTCCTCGGTGCCCTTCTCGGTCAGCTCGTACTCGGTGCGCGGCGGGCCGCCGGCCGTGGACGGGGCGACCTCGTGCGCGCGCAGCAGCCCTTGCCTGGCCATCTGTTTCAGGGCGTGGTAGATCGAGCCCGGCTTGGCGTTGGACCACTCGTGCGCGCCCCAGTACTCCAGGTCGCCCCGCACCTGGTAGCCGTGGGCCCGCCCGTGCTGGCGGACCGCGCCCAGCACGAGAAGACGGATCGCTGACATGCGGTCCAGGTTATTGCCGTACGACCGCCACCCCGCGGTCACCCCCAGGAGGCGCCCTGTTCCTGGGCCACCAGCTCGAAGGCCGTCCTGCCGTCCAGGGACTCCCGGATGATGTCGGCGTGGCCGGCGTGCCGGGCCGTCTCGCGGATCAGGTGCAGACACAGCCAGCGCAGGCTGACCCGGCCCTCCGGCGGAAACCAGGGGTCCGGCGGCAGCGGGAAGGTGTCGTCCAGGCTCGGCGCGGAGCGGATGAACTTCTCCGTCTCGGCGGCGACCTGCTCCCAGTACGCCAGCTGCGAGGCGACCGTCTCCTCGCCGACCAGCTGGAAGGTCTCGTGCCAGTTGGACTCGTCCCGCTTGATCGCCGGTGGTTCCTGCCGGGCACGGGCGATCCAGCTCTGCTCGACCTCGGCGACATGCTTGAGCAGGCCGCCGAGCGACAGTTCGCTGGCGCTGGGGCGGGAGCGGGCCTGCTCCTCGGTCAGTCCGAGCAGGGCCCGGCGGATGCCGCCGCGCTGCTCCTCGATGAACGCGAGCAGCGCCCCTCGCTCGTCGCCCTGCGTCTCCGCCGGTACGTGCTTGACCATGGCCGGCCGCCTTTCGTCCACCGGTTCCGGGGCCGTCCGCCCCCTGACACCGATCACGCTACGGGCCATTGCGGTCAGCTTCTGTCCGCAATGGCCCGCCACTTTCCAGGAGGCCCGCAGGAGGTCAGAACGGGAAGCCGCTGCGGCCGTGCTGGACCGAGATCCACTTGATGGTCGTGAAGGCCTCCAGCGTGGTCTCGCCGTTCAGGCGGCCGAGGCCGGAGTGCTTCTCGCCGCCGAAGGGCACGATCGGCTCGTCGTGGACCGTGCCGTCGTTCACGTGGAACATGCCGGTGTCGATCTGCTTGGCGAAGGCGACACCCCGCTCGATGTCACGCGTGTGGACGGCACCACTGAGGCCGTACGGGGTGTCGTTGACGATGCGGAGCGCCTCCTCCTCGCCGTCGAACGGGACGAGGAAGACGACCGGGCCGAAGACCTCCTGCTGGAGCAGCGCGGAGTCGGCGGGGACGCCGGTGAGCACGCTGGGCTCGACCAGGTTGCCGGAGGTGGTGCCCCGCACGAGGGCGGTGGCACCCTCGGCGACGGCCTGCTCGACGGCACCGGAAATGGCGTTCGCCTGCTGGGAGTTGATCACCGGGCCGATGACGGTCTGCGGGTCGCGCGGGTCGCCGACCTTCAGGGTGCGGACCTTGGCGACGAACTTCTCGGTGAACTCCTCGGCGACGGAGGCGTCCACGAGGACCCGGTTGGCGGCCATGCAGACCTGGCCCTGGTGCACGAACCGGCTGAAGACCGCCGCGTCCACCGCGTAGTCGATGTCGGCGTCGTCCAGGACCACCAGCGCGCTGTTGCCGCCCAGTTCGAGCACCGAGCGCTTGAAGTTCGCGGCGCAGACGGTGGCCACGTGCCGGCCGACCTTGTCGGAGCCGGTGAAGGAGATGACCTTCGGGACCGGGTGCTCGATGAACGCGTCGCCGATCTCGGCGATGTCGGTGACGACGACGTTGAGCAGGCCGCCGGGCAGCCCGGCCTCCTCGAAGATCTTCGCGATCAGGGTGCCGCCGGCGATCGGGGTGTTCTGGTGCGGCTTGAGGACCACGGCGTTGCCGAGCGCGAGCGCCGGGGCGATCGACTTGATCGACAGCAGGAAGGGGAAGTTGAAGGGGCTGATCACGCCCACGACGCCCACCGGAACCCGGTAGACGCGGTTCTCCTTGCCGTCGACCGGGGAGGGCAGGATCTTGCCCTCGGGGCGCAGCGCCAGGTGGATCGACTCGCGCAGGAACTCCTTGGCGAGGTGCAGCTCGAAACCGGCCTTCACGCGCGTGCCGCCCAGTTCCGCGATGATCAGGTCGGCTATCTCCTGCTCGCGGTCCTCTATGAGCCTCAGCGCCCGCTCGAAGACCGCGCGGCGGGCGTAGGGGTTGGTCCCGGCCCACTGCTTCTGGGCCCGGGCGGCCGCCTTGTAGGCCTGGTCCACCTCGTCGACCGTGGCCACCGTGATCGAGGCCAGCTTCTCGTCGTCGTACGGGTTGAAGTCGATCACGTCCCAGGAGCCGGTGCCCGGACGCCACTCGCCGTCGATGTACTGCTGGGCCAGGTCGGTGAAGTAGGACGACATGTGATCCCTCAATCGCTAGCGGACACCAGATCTACGCCATGCCTGATCACACGTCATCGTACTTGTGTTTAAAGCGAGTTGAAGGTGTCCTCTCAAGACAACTGAAGGAGTCCGCGGAGCAGATCCCGGCTCTCGTCGGGGCCCGGGCTGTCCTGCTGGAGCTCTTTCAGCGCCTGCTCGTACTGGGCGACGTCCTCGCGCTTGTCCAGGTAGAGGGCACTGGTCAGCTGCTCCATGTAGACGACGTCGGACAGGTCGGCGTCGGGGAAGCTGAGGATGGTGAAGGCGCCGCTCTCGCCGGAGTGCCCGCCGAGGCCGAAGGGCATGATCTGCAGCCGCACGTTGGGCCGCTCGGAGATCCGGATGAGGTGCTGGAGCTGGCCGCGCATCACCTCGCGGTCGCCGTAGGGGCGGCGCAGGGCGGCCTCGTCGAGGACGAAGTGGAACTCGGGGGCGCCGGACGCGAACAGGTGCTTCTGCCGCTCCAGACGCAGGTCGACCCGGCGCTCGACGTCGGCCGGGCTCGCGCCCTTCATGCCGCGCCTGACCACCGCGCGGGCGTAGTCCGCGGTCTGGAGCAGGCCGTGCACGAACTGCACCTCGTAGACGCGGATGAGGGACGCGGCGCCCTCCAGGCCCACATACGTGGGGAACCAGCTGGGCAGGACGTCGGTGTAACTGTGCCACCAGCCCGCCACGTTGGCCTCCCGGGCGAGGGAGAGCAGCGACTCGCGCTCCGCCTCGTCCGTGATCCCGTACAGCGTCAGCAGGTCTTCCACGTCCCTGGTCTTGAAGCTCACCCGGCCCAGCTCCATCCGGCTGATCTTCGACTCGGAGGCGCGAATGGAGTACCCCGCCGCCTCGCGCGTGATCCCCCGCGCTTCACGCAGTCGCCTGAGTTGCGAACCGAGCAGCATCCGCCGCACCACCGATCCGGGCTCTCCCGCGCTCACGTTCGTCAGCCTCCCCAACCGTCCTCAGGGCCCGCAGTCTGCCACTAAAACGCTTCGCGCAGTACTCGTACGGTTACAGAAACGGAAAGAGGTGAGCCGTTTCCGCCTGGGCTTGTCGGGAAGAGGTCAGGACCTCTGGCGAAAAGCGACGTCAACTTGGCGGAAAAAATGGCCAAGAAGCGGTACGGGCAGTGCCATTTCGGTCGCGTGCACGTGCATCTGCCCTTGCATCTGCTCGGCGCATCCGAAACCATGGTGCCGCGCCACCGCTGCATCGCAACGACCGCGAATTCCCGGGAGTGCCTCGCATGGGAACGAATGGATCGACCATGCTCAAGCCGTTACGGCAGGGCCTTCCGCCGTTGGATCCCGCAGCCGTGTCCGATGCCGCCTCCTGTGCCCTGCCCGCCCGTTACGAGGCGGTGCGCGAGGCCCGGCGCTTCACCCGCGGCACCCTCGACCAGTGGGACGTCGGCGACCGCTTCGACGACATATGCCTCGTCGTCTCCGAACTCGTCACCAACGCCCTGCGCCACGCGCTGCCCACCGACGCCGGATGCCCCGAACACACCGCGTCCGTACGGCTGCACCTGATGCGCTGGACCGAGCGGCTGGTGTGCGCGGTGCGCGACCCGAGCCACGAGACACCGGTACCGCGCGACTCGGACGACTTCTCCGCCGAGTCCGGACGCGGGCTGTTCCTGGTCGACTCCTTCGCCGACAGCTGGGGTTGGCACCCGCTCGCGGGCACCCTCGACGGCAAGGTCGTCTGGGCGCTGTTCCGGCTGCAGTCGGCCGGCTGACGCGGTACGACACCCACGGACGGACGATTTCTACGCGCGTCACCCCGCCTCTTGCGCCCCTTCGACATCGTTGCCACCGGGCCCGGGGCCCGGGGCACCACCGCCGGACGTCAGCTCACGATCAGGTGGTCGAACTCGCCGTCCTTGACACCGAGGAGCATCGCCTCGATCTCCGCGCGCGTGTAGACGAGCGCCGGGCCGTCCGGGAAGCGCGAGTTGCGTACGGCGACCTCGCCGCCCGGCAGCCGCGCGAACTCCACACAGGAGCCCTGCGAGTTGCTGTGCCTGCTCTTCTGCCAGGCCACGCCGTCCAGTTGCGCGGCAGCCATGCCGTTGTACACGTCGTACCCCCCGTACACGCCGTCAACGTCGCGGTCCACAGGTCGCTCCCCGGTGGTGCACTGGCTGGTGTGGCCATAGATGCTGTAGTCAACTGACCCGGATCATAACCTTGTTCATGTGCGGATGCATGAGCAAATGCACGTGCACGGCGGGTGTTTCCACGGTTACAGGTTTGACGTCCGCTTTACCGAAGTGGCCCCTGTGACCAGTGCCGACGCCCCTCCGCCGAAACCCGGGCGCGTCAGCCGAACCGCTCAAGCGTCTGCCCCAGAGCGGGCAGGACATGCCCCCGCCACCCCCCGTTCATGATCTTCCGAGCCATCAACTGTGCCGGGTCGTCCGGATCGAATCCCTCGTGCACTAGGAAGAGACGCGTACCGCGCCCTTCCTGTTCCAGGGTCCAGGTGATGGTCCAGTCCGCGGGGTTGGCCGGATCGGCGTCGGCCCAGCGGACGGACAGCATCCGCTCGATGTCGTAGGCCAGCACCCGCACCTCCACGACCCCGGAGAAACGGGCATGGGGACGCGGGACGGAGGTCATCCGGTACCGGTGGCCGACCTCCAGCCGGAAGTCCTCGGCGCCGGGCATCTGCCACTGCGCCAGCAGGCCGGGGTCGGTCAGGGCGCGCCAGACCTTGGCGGGCGGGTGCGGGAAGAACTGGTCGACGCGGATGGTGGTCAGGTCGTCATCGGGTGCGGTACTCATCACTGGCCATCGTCGGGCAGCCGGTCGAGCAGGTCGCCGAGGCCCTTCAGCCGGTCGCGCCAGAACCGCTCGTACGGGTGGAGCCAGTCCTGTACCTCGGCGAGCGGGGCCGCCTCGAGGCGGTAGATGCGCTGGCGCCCGGAGCGCTGCTCGGAGACGAGACCGGCCTCCCGGAGCACCTTCAGGTGTTCCGAGAGGCTCGGGCGGCGCATGTCGAAGTGGTCGGCCAGGGCCTGGACGGGCTGCGGACCGCGCTCGCGCAGCAGCCGCAGCACCTCGCGGCGGGTGGCGTTGGCGAGCGCGGCGAAGACGCGGTCCTCGGCGGCGGTACCCGTCCCGTTCATGGAGCGGTCAGAAGCCTTCCTTCTCCGTCAGCAGCATCAGACCGTTGCCGTCGGGGTCCGTGAAGGAGGCCATGCGCCCCCAGGGGAGTTCGTCCGGACCCTGCACGGGAGCGCCGGCCGCGGCGAGCCGGGCACAGTCCGCGTCGACGTCGGTCGTCACCAACATGATCCCCCGTGCGGAGCCGGGCTCGGCACCACTTTTCCGGGGGACACCCTCGGACCCCCGGCCCATGCCGGGGCCGGAGAGCGTGAAGACGGTCTGGGCGCCCTCGGGGGCGACCTGGAGCCAGCGGCCCTGGGGCATGTCCCGGTCGACGGTGACGACGAAGCCGAGGACGTCCCGGTAGAAGCGCAGGGCGCGGTCCTGGTCGGCGACGGGAAGCGTGACGAATGAGGCGTGCGTGATGGTCATGCCCCGCAGAATAGGTAGGAAATCCCCTACACGTCAACCGTAGGTAATCTCCTACCTATAGCCGTTCACCTGCTGGAGTACGGCAGCAGCCCCATCTCGCGCGCGTTCTTGACGGCTCGCGCCAGCAAGCGCTGCTGCTGGGCGGTGACCCGGGTGACGCGGCGGCTGCGGATCTTGCCGCGGTCGGAGACGAACTTCCGCAGCAGGTCGGTGTCCTTGTAGTCGATGTAGGTGATCCCGGCCTGGTCCAGCGGGTTGGGGCGGTTCTTGGCGGGCTTGCGGTCACTCTTGCGAGGCATCAGATCTCCAGCAGGGTGTCGAAGACGGGCGGGAGCTTCTCCCAGGCGTCGCGCCCGCCCGCGTACTCGGCGTCGGTGAGCAAGCAGGACTCCAGGAGGTGCTGAAGTCCGTCGCGATCGAGGCCGGGCGACGTGAACACGAGGTGGGTGCAGCGGTCGCCGTGCTCGGGGTGCCAGTCCAACGCGGCGGCGGCCCGGCGGACGGGCGGGACCAGGTCCCAGGCCGCGTCGGGCAGCGCGGCCAGCCACGGTCCGGCGCTCTCGACGCACAGCGCCCCGCCGGCCGCGTCCCAGTGCAGCAGCGCGTCCGGCTTGCCGGCGAGCCAGAACCGGCCCCGGCTGCGGGCCGCGGCGCAGGTCAGGTCCTCCAGTGCCGCGTACAGCCGCTCCGGGTGGAACGGCCGACGGCGACGCCAGACCAATGTCGACACACCGTGGCTGTCCGCCTCGACGGGCAACAGGGCACATGCGGGGTGCTGCGCCGCGGCGGCGGCCTCCACATCGAATCCGTCGAGGGCGGCTTTGGCCAGGGGGGTGGGGGTGGGGGTGCGGTTGGGGGTGCGGTTGGGGTCGGGGGTGGGGGCGGGCGGTTGTGGTACACGTGCAGGTGCGGGTTCAGGTGCAGGTGCGGGGGCTTTGGGGTCGGGGCGCGTGGGTGTGGCGCCGGTGGGTGTGGCGCCGGGGGGTGTGGCGCCGGGGGGTGTGGTGTCTGCGGGTTCGGCGCTCGTCGGCGTGACGTCCGCGGGGGCGGCGCTCGTCGGCGTGGCGCCGGTGGAAGTGGCGCCTGCGGGCGAGCCGCCCGTCGGCATGGCATCCGCAGGCGCGGCGCTGGTGGGTGTGGCGTCTACGGGTGAGCCGCCCGTCGACGTGGCGTCCGCGGGGGCGACGCCCGTCGGCATGGCGTCCGCCGGTGCGGCGCCCGTGGATGCGGCGTCTGCTGGTTTGCCGCCCGCCGCGGTGGGGTCCGCAGGGGCGGCGCTCGTCGGCATGGCATCTGCGGGCGTGCCGCCCGGAGGCGTGGCGTCCACAGGTGAGCCGCCCGACGGCGTGACGTCCGCAGGGGCGACGCCCGTCGGCATGGCATCCGCCGGGGCGACGCCCGTGGGTGCGGAACCCGTGGATGCGGCGTCTGCGGGGGCCGCGCCCGTGGACATGGCGTCTGTGGGTGCCGTACCCGCGGGCGTGGTGCCTTCGGATGTGGTGTCCGCCAGGGCGCCGTGGTCGATCGGGATCCGGCGGGCGGTCGGGTGGAGCTGTGCCAGCAGTTCGCGGTCCTCGTCGTCGGCCTCCGGGGAGTCGGTCAGGGCGAGGACGGGGGCGTACTCCAGCTGCCGGGCGAAGGTGTCCGCGACCGTGCGCTGGTCGGTGGCCGCCGCGGCGAGGCCCGCTTCGGCGAGGTCGTCGCCGTTGCCGAGGTACGGCAGCACGAGCGCCGGGTCCACGGCGGTGATCACGGAGGTGATCGTCAACCCACCGGAGGCGATCACCTCGGCCATCGCCTTGGGCTCGACGGAGTCCCACAGCTCGACGATCGCGAGCCGGGCCGTACCGGCGTCGGCGAGCCGATGCAGCTCCGGCACCAGGTCCTCGCGCAGCGCGCAGCACGCGCAGTCGTTGACGAGGGGTGTCTCGCCGGTGGACAGCAGGCCGTCGCGGTCGCGGACGGTGCGCACGACCGTGCCCGCGGCGGCCGTCGCCAGGTCGTGGTGGAGTACGACGCTGCCGGGGACGTCGGCGAGCAACCGTTCCACGGCCGCCTTGCGGGCCTCGGCGTGCAGCCCCGCCACGACGGCCACGGCGAGGCTCATGCCCCGCCCCGCTTGCCGTACCGGCGCTCGAAGCGCTCCACACGCCCGGCGGTGTCCAGCACGCGCGCGGTGCCGGTGTAGAAGGGGTGGCTGACGTTCGAGATCTCGACGTCGACCACGGGATAGGTGTTGCCGTCCTCCCACTCGATCGTCTTGTCGCCGGCCGTGGCCGAGAGCGTCGACCGGGTGAGGAAGGCGTAGTCGGCGGCACGGTCGCGGAACACGACCGGCCCGTACTCCGGATGGATCCCCTTGCGCATGGCGGTGGTTCAGCGCTCCTCTCGGAAGTCGACGTGCCGGCCGACGACCGGGTCGTACTTGCGCAGCGTCATTCGGTCCGGGTCGTTGCGGCGGTTCTTGCGGGTCACATAGGTGAAGCCGGTCCCGGCGGTGGACCGGAGCCTGATGACCGGGCGGAGTTCGTTGCGTGCCATGCTGCTATCTTACTGAAAATGAATTCCATTACGAACTATGTCTGAGGAGAGCTACGTCACCGTGTCCGCGCACTGCATGCTCACCGGGGCCCGACCGGGCTTCGGCAACCGCATCTCCCACTCCCACCGGCGCACCTCCCGCCGCTTCGACCCGAACATCCAGACCAAGCGCTACTGGCTGCCCGGAGAGGGCCGGTACGTCCGGCTGCGGCTGAGCGCGAAGGGGATCAGGACCGTGGACGCGATCGGCGTCGAGGCGGCCGTGGCCCGGATCCGCGCCCGGGGGGTGCGGATCTGATGGCGAAGAAGAGCAAGATCGCGAAGAACGAGCGGCGCAAGGAGATCGTCGCCCGCTACGCCGCCCGGCGCGCCGAACTGAAGGAGATCATCCGGCGGCCGTCGTCCTCGGAGGCCGAACGGCTCGCCGCCCAGCGCGAGTTGCGCGGGCAGCCGCGGGACGCGAGCGCCACGCGCGTCCGCAACCGCGACCAGGTCGACGGCCGCCCGCGCGGTTATCTGCGCACCTTCGGGCTGTCCCGGGTGAACCTGCGCGAGCAGGCTCACAACGGATTCCTGCCCGGCGTCCGGAAGTCCTCCTGGTGACTGCTGGTAGCTTGCTGCGGGCCGCCCGGCCGAGGGCGGCCGGCCGCTACAGCTTGGGAGCTATCCGGTGACTTCTGCGACTGCTGCGACTGCAAGGCTGCGGACCGCGACCGTGGCCGCGGGACTCGTGGCCGCTCTCGCCGCGCTGACCGCGTGCAGCGGAGGCGGGGGCGGCGACAAGACCGCCTCCTCGGCGACGCCGAGCGCGACCGCCCCGTCCATCTCTCCCTCGGGCTCCGGAGCCGTGAACGGCGCTTCGGGCAAGCTCCAGGGCAGCTGGATCACCACGAAAGGCGGCAAGATCGTGGCTCTGGTGATCACCGGGAAGAAGGCCGGGCTCTTCGTGACCGGCCGCAAGACGTGGTGCCAGGGCGCCGCGGGCGAGGAGTCGGGGATGCGGATGATCCATCTGACCTGCCCCGACGGCAACAAGGACCGGGTCACCGGAATGGTCGACTCGGTGGACGCCAAGGGCATGACGGTGAGCTGGTCGGGCAAGACCGGCAAGGAGACGTACACCAAGGCGGAGGGCGGCAAGCTGCCGTCGGCACTGCCGACCAAGGTGAAGCGTTGACCGTGTGAGCCCGCTGAACAGGGTGTGAATCCGCTGAACAGGTGTGAGTCCGGTGAGGCGTGCCACCTGAAGTGGTGATTCCGTCGGGGGTGGGCGAACAGGGGCGCAGCGCAGGCGCCATGATGCAGGGGCACCGTCACGACCTCGATGGGACCTGCTCATGCGCGCCATTCCGCTCACCGTCACGGCCCTCGCCGCCGCCCTGCTGCTCACCGCTTGCAACGGCGGCGGGAGCAAGAGCAGCGGCAAGAACAGCTCGGACTGCGAGATCGGCGGGGTCTCCGTGCAGATCGGGTCGGTGAGCGTGGCGCCGAAGGCCGGTGACACGGGAGAGATTCCCGTCAGCATCACCAACCAGAGCAAGCCCTGCACCCTGGACCAGTTCGCGGGCGTCGCCCTGAACACCGGCGGCGCCGAGGCCAAGGTGCCGCCGCTCAAGGGCGCGAAGGCCCAGAAGCTGAAGCTCGCCAAGGGCGACTCCGCGTCCTTCACCATCACCTATGTGCGTGCCAAGGACGGCGACAAGACCGGCCTGAACGCCAAGACCGTGAAGATCACCCTGCCCGGCACCACCGCCTCCCGAAGCTTCCCCTGGTCGTACGGCCCCGTCGCCGCCCAGTCCGGCGGGAGCGGCCCGAACGCCTCCGTGACCGCCTTCCAGCAGGTCGGCGACTGAGTATCCCGGCGCTCCGGGGCGCTCACTCCAGCCGGGGGCGGGCCCTGACCTGCGCCCGGTCCGCCGCCCGCGCGCCCTCCGTCCACCCGGCCGCGTCGCTCACCCCGCGCAGCCGGGTCGTGGTGGTCTCGGGGAACATGCGCTCCAGGCGGTCGGTGACTGCTATCTCCCTGGTGGCCAGGACCGGCAGCAGGTCCTGGGGGACCTGGGTCTGGGCGGCGGCCGCGAGCCGGTCGCCGACACGGTGGGCGTACGCGGCCAGGAACGACTGCCGGAAGGTCTTGGTCCGCTTCCGCCCGCCGGCTCTCTGGGCGGCCTCCGCCTTGGTCATCGCATGCGTGGCCTGCACCAGCAGCGAGGTGTAGAGCAGCTCGACCGACTCCAGGTCCGCCTCGAAACCGACGACCGTGGAGAAACCCAGCGGTTCGTTCCACACCGCGCGGCAGTTGTTCGCGCCGGCCACGGCGTCGAGCAGGACCGCTTTGGCCTGTTCGTACGGCGGCTCGACCCCGATCCGGCAGGCGCCGGGCGCGTCCGGCGCGGGCGCCTCGGCGGCGAGCAGCGCCTCGTCCACACTGTGCCGCGCCATCAGCTCCTGCGCCTTGGCGCTGAGTGCCTCGGCCTCCTCCGGATACCCGGTCGCCTCGGCCTTGGCGAGCAGTGCGCGGATGCGGGCGAGCATGCGGGAGGCGGCCGGGGCATGGGCACGCCGGGGCTCCTCCTCCAAGGGCTCCAGGGCGGGCAGGCGCAGCAGCAGGCGGTACAGCTCCAGGGCGGTCGTGGCCTGCGAGAAGCGGTCGGCCTCGCGGGCGGGGCCCTCGGGCAGGTCCGCCAGCTGGGCCGACCAGCGCCGCCCGCGCGGGCGGTCCCGACCGGCCTGCGCGCGGATCAGCGTGGCCGCCAGGCGCACATGCCCGTCCTCCAGCTCGCGCCGCACCAGTCGTACGACGTCGGCGGGCTGCCAGCCGCGCTGCCAGGCCGCCGCCACGAACTCCTCGCCCCGCCGCGCGAGTTCGACGTCCGCGGCGGGGTCGGCGGCAAGCAGGGAGGCGCCCGTGTCCAGGCCCGTGTCGGTGTCGTCGTAGAGGGCGGCCCGAAAGGCCCTCTCGACCGTGCTGGCAGTGCTGGCTGTGCTGGTCACATCGTCGATCGTGCCATGCCGGTCCGACAACAGGCCGAGCGTTTTCCACAGGCTGTGGATGAAGGGGCGAGGGTGGGGCGCAAGGGCGGCCAAGGACCTGGGGCGTGCGTGGGGAGTGCTGGAGGGAGAAGCGGGCCGGCCGTCGGATCGGCACCAAAGGTAGTCGCCGAGGACGGCGGGGGCCGGGAGCGCGGCTGCCGGTCAAACGCGGCCGGTCACCACCGGCGGACCGGGCGGCGGCCCTGCCGTACGCCGCCACCCAGGAGGTCGACCGATCTCCCGAGGAGCACCTGATGCCGCGCGTCATGTGCGCCCGACCCCGGCACGGGCGCGACGAGGGTTCGGCCGAGGGCATGTCTCAGTCCCTGGAATTCCGCCACGCGCGCGTGGGAGGGCGCGAAGCATGGCGGCATGGTGGACACGTCTCTCTACGCGGCGTTTCTGATCGCCGCCTTCGCACTCTGCGTCACCCCCGGGCCCGACATGATGTTCATCGTGGCGGTGGGCGGCCGGGGCGGCCCCCTGACGGGGCTGGCGGCCGCCGTCGGGGTCGCCTGCGCGATGCTCGTGCACACGGTCGCCGCCGCCCTGGGTCTGTCGGCGCTGTTCCTGACCCTGCCGACGCTCTACGAAGTGCTGCACTGGGCGGGCGCGGCCTACCTGCTGTTCCTCGCGGTCAAGGCGTTCCGGGGCGACGGCGGCCCGGTCGAGACCGAGGAGGCGGCACCGGGGCACGGGCGCCGGCGGGCGTTCTGGCGGGGTGCCGTCACCAACCTCCTCAACCCGAAGGTGATCCTCTTCAACGTCTCCTTCCTCCCGCAGTTCGTGAACCCCGCCCTGGGGCACGTACGCGAGCAGTTCCTCGTCCTGGGCTTCACGATCACGGCGATGGGCGTGGTGGTGGACGGCTCGATCGGACTGCTCTCCGGGAAGCTCGCCTCGCTGCTGCGGCGCAGTCGGCGGGTGGCCCGGGGCCTGGACTACTTCAGCGGGACGGTGTTCGCCGGACTCGCGGTGCGCCTGGCCGCCATGCCCAAGTGACGGGGTGAAGACCCTGGGCGTACGGCACAGTCCGTAGGGAATGTGGACTGTCAACTGTTGGTTGACACCCGCCGGGGTGCAACCTACGGTTGACACATGGCGACCAACCCGAACCTCATGGCATCCGTACGCCTCGACGACCTCATCGAAGCCATCAAGAAGGTCCACCCCGAGCCCCTCGAGCAGCTCCAGGACGCGGTGATCGCCGCCGATCACCTCGGCGACGTGGCCGACCACCTGATCGGCCACTTCGTCGACCAGGCCCGGCGTTCGGGCGCGTCCTGGACCGAGATCGGCCGGAGCATGGGCGTGACCCGGCAGGCGGCGCAGAAGCGGTTCGTGCCGAAGGAGTCCGCCGACCTCGGCGCCGCCGACTTCAGCCGCTACACCCCGCGCGCGCGGAATGTGGTCGTCGCCGCGCACAACGAGGCGGTGGCGGCCCGCAATCCCGAGGGCCGCCCCGAGCACCTGGTCCTCGGACTGCTGGCCGAGCCGGAGGGCCTGGCCGGGAAGGCGATCACCGCGCAAGGCGTCCTCCTGGACTCCGTACGGCAGGCCGCGACCGCCGCGCTGCCGCCGGCCGCGGACGACGTACCCGACCTCGTCCCCTACGGCCCCGACGCCAAGAAGGCCCTGGAACTCACCTTCCGCGAGGCCCTCCGGCTCGGCCACAACTACATCGGCACCGAGCACATCCTGCTGGCGCTCCTGGAGCAGGAGAACGGCAAGGGCGTCCTCAGCGATCTGGGCATCACCAAGAGCGGGACCGAGGGGTACATCACCAAGCTGCTGTCGCTGGTCGTGGATCAGCAGAAAGCGGCGGCCACGGCGGACGAGGCCGCGGCGGACGACGCCCCGACCACCACCGAGGACTGAGCCCTCCCGGGGGCTGAACCGCCGGACCCGAGCCATCGCGGCCGAGCCCCCGGTACTGCATCGCTGGTACCGCATCGCCGGTACCGCGCCTCCCGACCGGGTCCCTCCGGGGCGGCGCCCCAGCCCGGGTTCGGCCACCTGCGGGACCGAGCCGCCGGGACTGGACTCCGCCTCCGCGGTGACTGGTCGGGGACTGAAATCGCAGGTCAGAGCGATTGTCAGACCCGGCTGCCACACTCGCAGTCATGACCGATCGGTGGGCGCTCGCAGCGGCCGAGGACGGAGGCGTGGATGTCGCCCCCCTCGGCCCGGACGGGCTGCCCGCCGGGCCGGTGCGGCGGGAGAGCGATCTCGCCGGGGCGGTGCGGAGCCGCCCGGAGGTGACGCGCTGGGTGTGGCGGTCCACCCCCGAGGTCTACCCGCGTCTGCTCGCCACGGGGGTGCGAGTGGAGCGGTGCTACGACATCGAGGACGCCGAGGCACTCCTGCTGGGCCACGAGGGCCGGTACGGCGAGCCGCGCTCGGCCGCCGCCGCCCTGGCCCGCCTCCGGGGCGGCCCCGTGCCGCCCGACCCGCCCCAGCGCTCGGCCGAACCGGGCGCCCAGTCCTCGCTGTTCGAGCCCACCGGCGCCACCCGCCTGCCCCTGACCGACCTCCTCGCGGTCTACGCCGAGCAGCTCCGGCGGCACGAGCGGACCGCACACCCCGACCGGATGCGGCTGCTGACGGCCGCCGAGTCGGCCGGGATGCTGGTGGCCGCCGAGATGAACCGCGCGGGCCTGCCCTGGAGCGCCGAGGTCCACCGAGGTCTGCTGCACGACCTGCTCGGCGAGCGGTACGCGGGCGGCGGCGAGCCGCGCCGCCTCGCCGAGCTGGCCGACGAGGTGTCCGCCGCCTTCGGCCGCCGGGTGCGCCCCGACCTGCCCGCCGATGTGATCAAGGCCTTCGCCCAGGCCGGGATCAAGGTGAGGTCCACCCGCCGCTGGGAGATCGAGTCCGTCGACCACCCGGCCGTCAAACCCCTGCTGGAGTACAAGAAGCTGTACCGCATCTGGGTGGCGCACGGCTGGTCCTGGCTGCAGGACTGGGTGCGCGACGGCCGCTTCCGCCCCGAGTTCCTCGCCGGCGGCACGGTCACCGGGCGCTGGGTGACCAACGGCGGAGGCGGCCTGCAGATCCCCAAGGTGATCCGCCGGGCCGTGGTCGCCGACCCCGGCTGGCGGCTGGTGGTGGCCGACGCCGACCAGATGGAGCCACGCGTGCTCGCCGCGATCTCCCGTGACCCCGGCCTGATGGAGGTCGCCGGCCGCGAGAGCGACCTCTACCAGTCCGTCTCCGACCGCGCCTTCTCCGGCGACCGCGACCAGGCCAAGCTCGCCGTGCTCGGCGCGGTCTACGGCCAGACCTCGGGCGACGGCCTGAAGAACCTGGCCGCACTGCGCCGCCGCTTCCCCAAGGCCGTCGCGTACGTCGACGACGCGGCACGCGCAGGCGAGGAGGGCCGGCTGGTGCGCACCTGGCTGGGCCGCACCTGCCCGCCGGCCACCGGGTCCGGCGAGGACACGGCGGAGGAGGCGGGCATCCCCGTCGGCGAGGACGACACCGACACCCAGGCCCCCTGGGTCCCCGGCTACGTCTCCACCAACTCCCGGGCGCGGGGCCGCTTCGCGCGGAACTTCGTCGTCCAGGGCAGTGCCGCCGACTGGGCGCTGCTGATGCTCGCCGGGCTCCGCCGGGCCTGCGCGGACATCGAGGCCGAGCTGGTCTTCTTCCAGCACGACGAGGTGATCGTGCACTGCCCCGCCGCAGAGGCCGACACGGTCGTCCAGGCCATCCGCGCCTCCGCCGACCTCGCCGGACGGCTGACCTTCGGCGAGACACCGGTGCGGTTCCCGTTCACGACGGCGGTGGTGGAGTGCTATGCCGACGCCAAGTGAGCGCATTCCGGGCGCCCTTCGGTCACGGAGCGAGCAGCTCCCGCAGCTCCGTCACGACCGCCTGCTCGTCGGTGCCGTCCAGCGCGGCGAGCGCCGCACGCCAGGTGTCGTACGCCTCCGCCCGCCGCCCCTGCGCGCTCAGCAGCAGCCCGTGCTGATGCCGGGCCAGTCCGCCCATGTAGCAGTCGGCGCGGGCGTCGGCCCGGCGCAACAGCTCGGCGCACTCGCGTCCCGCCCGCTCGGCCTCCCCCAGCTGCCGCAGCGCGCGGACCAGTCCGAGCCGGGTCTGGGACTCGCCGTGCCAGTCGCCGTGGCCGCCGAGGATGACCAGGCTCTCCTCGAAGTGCCGGGCGGCGGCGGCCGGTTCGCCCAGGGTGAGATGGGCGTAGCCCATGTTGCAGTGCGCCGAGTGCCGCACGATGACGGCGCCGATCGCCTCCCCGATCGCCAGCGAGCGCTGGTGCTGCTCGATGGCAGCACGCGGGTCGGTGTGCTCGTAGAGATTGCCGAGATGGCTTCGGGTGACGGCCTCTCCGTAGGGATCGTTCAGCTGCCGCGAGTACGCGAGGCTCTGCCGCAGCGCCTCCCCGGACTCCGCGAACCGGCCGAGCCCCTCCAGCAGCAGCCCCCGGTTGTTCAGGCAGCGCCGGATCCGGGACGCGACACCGAGGTCCCGCCAGATCTCCAGGGACTGGTCGGTGAGGGCGAGGGCGTCCTTCTGCCGACCGGTCAGGAAGTACAGGCCCGCCAGGTCACCGAGCGCGTACGCCTCGGCCGCCGCGTCCCCGAGCCGCCGCGCCGCGCCGAGCGCGGCCCGCCCCAGCACCTCCATCTCGGCGACCCGGCCGTTGCGCTGCACATAGGGGAAGAGCAGCCGCGCGAGCGCCGAGAGGTGTGCGGCCCGGCGCGGGTCGGCCGTGTCGGCGTTCCGTGCCACGAGGGCGACGACGTTCTCCAACTCCACCTCGCCCCAGCCATAGGCCTCCTCGGCGGACTCGAAGGCCGGGACCTCGGCCACGTCCACCGCATGCTCCGCCGTCTGCGCCGAGGTCGCCCGACGCCGGTCGTCCAGATCGATCCCAGGCTCCACGACCACTTCCAACACCCGCTCGGCGACGGCGGCGTACCAGCGGAGGGCGGTCAGGTCGGGGGTGGGGCCGGGGTCACAGCCGGGGGCGGAGTCGGCCTGGCGGATGACGTCACGATGGTTGCCGGGGCGCACACCGGCGTGCGGGAGGGGGCTCGGGCCGGGGGTGGGAGCGGGCGCGGGCAGGTCGGTGGAGGCCACCCGGCGGTCGGCGTCCACGGACGCGCCGGAGCGTCCACCGGTGCCATGGGAGGCGGCAGGGGCGGAAGCGGGCGCGGACACGTCGGTGGTATCCGTCCGGTTGCCGGTTGCGGGCTGGGGGCCGCGGTGCGACAGCGCCGGGTCCGGGAAAGCCGTCGGCGTCACCGCGTCGGTGCCCGCCCGGTTGCCGGTGGCCGACTGGGGGCCGGGGTGCGACGCGGCCGGGTCCGGGGCGGAAACGGGCGCAGGCGCGTGGGCCGTGTCGGTCCGGTGGGCGGCGGCTGGCTGGGGGCCACGGTGTGAGGCGGCCAGGTCCGGAAGGGTGGTCGGCGTCACCGCGTCCGTGCCCGTCCGGTTGGCTGCCGTCGGCTGGGGGCCGCGGTGTGCGGCGGCCACGTTCGGGAAGGTCGTCGGTGGCGGCGTCGTGGGGTCGGTTGTCGGGTCCGCCAGTTCGCGGGCGAAGTCGCGGACCAGGTCGTGCGGGGCGTAGCGGCCGTAGGCCGTCTCCTCCAGCAGGGCGACGTCGACGAGGCGGTCGAGGGCGGCCTCGGCGCGGCGCTCGTCGGTGCCAGTGAGGCGGGCGATCAGCGGGGCGCCGTAGGTCGGCAGGTCGAGCGCGCCGATGCGGCGCAGGGCGAGGGCCGCGTCCCGGTCCGCCTCGCGCTCGGCGGCGGCCAGCGCGTCGTGGGCGACGGCGAGGGAGCGCCGGACGCTCAGGTCGTCGTACTCAAGGTGGCGCAACCGTCCGCCGGTCTCGGCGAGTTGACCGGCCAGCACGTCCGGGGTGAGGGCGCGGCGCGCGGCCAGCCGGGCGGCGACGACGCGCAGCGCCAGCGGGAGCCGACCGGTCAGCTCGACCAGCGCGTGCCCGGCGTCCAGTCCCTCGCGCCCGCTCACCGCGCGCAGCAGCGCCGCGCTGTCCTCGCCGGTCAGCGGGGCCAGCGGAAAGCGCCGGGCGCCGTCGAGAGCGGTCAGCGGCGAGCGGCTGGTGACGATCACCGCACAGCCGGGCCCGGCCGGCAACAGGGGCCGTACCTGGGCCGCGTTGGCCGCGTCGTCCAGCACCAGCAGGATGCGGGCCGGGGCGAGCAGCGAGCGGAGCAACGCCGTTGCCGCGTCCGGGTGTTCGGGGATGCTGCGCGGCTCGGCGCCCAGGTCCCGGAGCAGTGCGGCGAGCGCCTGGGCGGAGGTGAGCGGGGTCATGCCGGGCGTGGCGCCGTGCAGGTTGACGTACAGCTGACCATCGGTGAAGCGTTCCCGCAGCTCATGCGCGACATCCAGGGCGAGCGCGCTCTTGCCGACACCCGCCATGCCACTGATCACGGCGACGGCGGGTGCCGGGGCGGGCGGTTCACCGAGCGCGCGCCGCAGCGCACGACGGATGTCGGCGCGACCGGTGAAGTGGGCCGGTGGCGGCGGGAGTTGCGCCGGGCGAGGGGTCTGCCGGGCGGCAGGTGCGGCGCCCCCCACGGGGGCGACCGGTGGCGATCCGTGCTCCTTGGCCGAGTCCTCCAACTGGTCGGCGTCCTGCGGCTTTTTGCGGACATTAGCCGCAGCGATCCGCCGCCGGCTCCGGCGCTCCTCCACCGCCCCCTGCCGCTGATCCTCCTCGTCGCTCCCCCGCAGCACCTCGACATGCGCCTCGCGGACCGCCGGGCCGGGCTCGATGCCCAGCTCCTCGATCAGGCGGGCGCGCAGATCACGGTGGACGGCGAGGGCCTCGGCCTGACGGCCGGTGCGGTGCAGGGTGAGCATGAGCTGGCGGTGGTACGCCTCGCGGAGCGGATACTCGGCGACCAGCGCCGCGAGCTCCGGGACGATCCCGGACAACCGTGCGCCGCCCAGGGCGAGTTCGGCATCGTAACGCCACTCCAGCAGAAGCAGCCGGGCCTCCTCCAGCCGCTGCACCAGGGCATATCCGCCGAGGTCGGCGGGGAGCCCGCTGAGCGGGGTGCCGCGCCAGAGCGCGAGTCCGGCCGTGCAGGCCCGTGCGACACCCGGCCAGTCCCGCCGGGCGTGCGCGGCACGCGCCTCGGCGACCCGGGCGTCGAAGACGTGCACGTCCAACTCGCCGTGATCGACGCGCAGTACGTATCCCGGCGGTACGGCCCTGAGCCGGTCGGGGTCGTCCAGGAGCCGGCGCAGCCGGGTGACGTGGTTGTGCAGGGAGGCCTGTGCGGAGACGGGCGGCGCCCCGCCCCACAGCGCGTCCTTCAGCGACTCCACGGACACGACCCGGCCCGGCTCCAGCAGCAACGCGGCAAGCAGGGCACGCACCTTGGGACTGCCGATGGCTCGAACGCCGTTGTCGGGGGTGGGGTCATGGGGAGCGGGGCCCTGGGAAGCGGAGCCGTGGGCGGCAGGCTTGCGGGAACGGGAGTCGACCGCAGGCTCGTCACGACGAGTGCCGTCGGCGGGGAGATTGTCGCGATGGGTGCCGTCGGTGGCCGACGCGCCGGAGAGGGCGCCGGAGGTCTCGTACGAGATCCCGAACGGCGGTCGGTCGTACAGGACGGGCGGCCCCAGCAGTCCGAACCGCAGCTCGCACCGCCGCATCACGCCGCTCCACTGCCTTCCCGCGCGGTCGGGGCCGACCGTGCTCCGCGACGGGCGTGTGCCCGCCGTTCCCTGGCGGAATTCCGCCCTGTCCACAACGGTTTCCCGCCACCTCCTGCCGCCGGTCCGGCCCCGGAACGGCCTGTCCGACGGACTGGTTCGCAAAACCGTCGGCACATTTCGGCCAACGAGTTCACGACCTACCGACGAACCGTTGGCCACATGTTAGCGATCCGTTGGCGCATCCTGATGTGATCATTTCCATCGGATCCGGCCCGACGGTGCGCGCGTATGTCGCGTAACTCGGGGGAGTGTCGCCGCCGGCTTGGGTCCGGGGACGCAAGGGGCCCCGGTCGGCGGAGGTGAACGCCCGGGGCCCCGTCCCGTTTACCTCGCCGCGTTCGCGCCGCTCAGATCACCGGCGGACGCCCCAGCCGAGTGAGCCGCCACACCGTCCGCCACCTCATGGGGCGGCGCTCGCCGGCCGATTCCCGCAGGCCCTCCATGAAACCGCCGAACCAGGCCCGCAGCCCCGCCAGGGAACGCGTACGGGCGAGGGTGAGCAGTGTCCATACCCCGAGGTGCACGGGGATCAGCGGCAGCGGGAGCCGGCGGCGAACGAGCCAGACGCGGTTGCGGGCGTTGACGCGGTAGTAGATGGCGTGCCGGGCCGGGGAGGTCTTGGGGTGCTGGAGCAGCAGCTCGGGGGCGTAGAGGATCTTCCAGCCGGCGTCGGCGGCGCGCCAGGCGAGGTCGGTCTCCTCGTGCGCGAAGAAGAACTCGGCGGGCCAGTCCCCCGTCTCGGCCAGCATCGCCATGCGCAGGCCGTGCCCGCCGCCGAGGAAACCGGTGACGTAACCCCCGCGCAGCGGATCCGACTTGCCCACGCGAGGCACGTGCCGCTGCTGCGTCTCGCCCTGCTCGTCGGCGATGCGGAAGCCGACGATGCCGAGGCGCGGATCGGCGGCGTACAGGTCCCGTACGCGCCGCAGCACATCGGCGTCGACGAGCAGCCCGTCGTCGTCCAGTTCCACGACGACGTCGACGTCGCCGTACTCGCGCAGGCGGGCGAGGGCCACGTTGCGGCCGCCCGGGCAGCCGAGGTTCTCCGCCACGTCGATGGTGGTGACCTCGCCGGGCAGGGAGAGCCGGCGGGCGAACTCGGGCAGCCGGCAGCCGTTGCCGACGATCACGATGCGGGTGGGGGCGAGGTCCTGCTTGGCCACGGATTCCAGCAGGGCGTCGACCTCGGCGGGGCGGTTGCCCATGGTCACCACGGCGACGGCGATCCTCGGCTCCGCCACGTCCCTCACCCCATCCGGCCGACGGCGGCACCACGCCCTGACCGCGCGGTGCCCGCCGTTCACCAAGATGTTGCCTCAGGTCCCCGGGTTCACCCGATCCCGATTCACTTTGCCGCCCCTTTGCTCCGCTTTTGTGCGCACATTTCCTCAGGGCGGGAGGGAACAAGCGCGAACGGATCCGGGATGCCCCGGCTCCTGACCATGAACACGTAGACGTTCCCGGGGCATGAGCACGAGCTGAAAACCCCGTTGCCGACTACCGGAGGCACCCCACGTTTCCGCAGGTGAGGGCGTTGGGACGTCCCTGGGCGTCCCTGGGACGCCGGTGCGCCTGGCGGACACCGTCGCCGATCCGGTCGACCTGCTCGGTCGCCGTTTCGAGGAGCCGGCGGAGGCCGTCGTGGCCGCCCCCGAGTGGCCGGACCGGTCCGCGCTGCTCGACGCGGCGCCGGCGCGCTGGATGCGGTCCTCACGGCCCGGCCGGCCTCCGGCGGGCCAACTGCCGAGCGCCTGGGACCTGCTGGTCCGCACCGGCGGCCGCATCGCCGTACGGGATCTCGCGGCGGCCACCGACTCCTTCCGGCTACGCGGGCACTGCGGCTGCTGACCACCGGTACCCGACCCGGCCGACACCGCAAACGTGTGAACTGCTTGCGTACGTGCGCCCAGCCTGGCGAAGCTGAGTCCCGAGGCTTGTTTGAGCGCCAGCAGTTCCGCGCACAGCGCCTCGACCGGGTCTTCCGGCGCATGCCCGCCCTCGAGAAGGATGCCCGCAAGCCGAAAGCCCCGGTTCAGACAGTGCCTGAACCGGGGCTTCCCATGGAGCCGCCTTCGGGATTCGAACCCGAGACCTACGCATTACGAGTTGTCCGATCTTGGTCCGGGCATGTCCGCGGACTTCCCTCCCTCATGCCGAGCCGGATAGTCCGCCGTTGGCCGACCCAAGACCCCGCCTTAATCGCGCGCCGCCGCGCTCGGATCCTGGAGCACCAGTTTGGAAGATCGCGTATGCGGATCGGGGCTGAGCTGGCGAGACGCTGACCTGCGCGTTCCTGGGGTGCTCACCGATGTTCCCCGCTGTTCCCCGTCGTTTGCCGTCCGATCGGGCACGTGGGGGACACGCTAGTCGCGCGGCTTGGTGACCTGCTGCCAGCCACTGACGGACCGTGTCAAGAAGAGCACGCGATAGACGTCGCGGGTCCACACCGTGGCCCCTTCCCCGTACTCAGGAAGCCATTCGAACGCCTCTTCTTTCGAGTCGCAGCTGTACGTGTGGCCTTTCGCATCCCGGATCATCCACTCTCTGTCGGGGACCCATGCCCATCCGGCCATGACGATCTCCCCTCCTCAGTGGGGCGGACGGTCGTAGCTTCAGGTTGCCTCCTCTGGGCTGGAGCCGCCCTTCCGCACCCCAGACCCGCCCAGCGCACCATCTGGCCAGTCAACGGGCCATGCGGCCGATGGAGCCTTGAATGGGCGAGTCAAGCCGCCGGGTGCGATCAGTAGCCGAAGTACCCAACGCGCCATCTCTGACCAGGGGGAAGCTGTCGTCGTCTGTCCTCGTCTGTCATCGTCTGTCCTCGTCGGCTGCCCTCGGACGGCTCAGAGACGGCCAGGGGCCGGCCAATGTTGATCATCGTGGGCGGGCCGGTACCCCGACGACGGACACCTTGCGATGTGAGCCGCCTGAACCTCGGCCCACGACAGTCGGCCACGACGGGGGGCACGCCGACCTACCAGGCCCCTCTGGTTCAGCCGCTGGCTGCGAGGGCGGGCACGAGCTTGGAGGCGTCGATGGTGCCCAGCCCCGAGGCGAGGTCGAAGCCTTTGGTGGCTTGGAATCCATCCGGACCGTTGTTCCCCTCGGTGATGTCGACGATCCCTCCGTCCGGCCGCTTGGCTAGTGCGTACAGCGCGCCGTGGATGTCGCCGAGACGCCTGCCAGCCTTCTCGTCGGCCAGCGCAACGACCGAGGCGAATAGGGGGCTGGCTACGCTGGTGCCACCGACCTTGATCCACCCCTTCCCGTTCGAGAGGAAGCCCTGGTAGATCAGCGTGCCTCCGGACCACGAACCGTCCATGGACAGGTCGGGCGTTCCGCGCCGCTGACCGACCACCCCGCGTGTGCCGTCCTGATAGGCCGGGCGCTGAAACGTCTGCGATGGACCGCCGCCCGTGGCCCCGTTGCCGGAGCTGGAGTCGTTCCATACCGTGTCTGCGGCGGTGCGCCTTCCGTCGGCGTCGAGATGCAGGCGCGAGCCGCCCACGGACACGAAACTGGGGTCCGAACCGGGCCAACTCAGGGACTTGACCCGCGTGTTGCCCTTCCCGATGGTCGGTGCCGCGCCCCAGTCACCGGCAGTGGCCACCAGTGTGCTTCCGGTCGACACGATGTCGGCGAAGTCCTTGCTGGCCTTCTCCAACGCGAGGGCCGGCTGACCGGTGTTTCCTGCAGCCTGGTATTCCTGGGCTCCGAGGCTGACAGAGATGACGTCGGGGTCGCCCTGCTGCAGCATCGTGCCAATAGCCTCGGGAAACAGCTTGCCGAGCACCCTACCGCCTGCCAGGGCAGAGTTCGGCGGCAGGTAGGACGGGTTGTTCCCCTGGGGCTGTGGTGGGGTGGAGCCGGTCGGTGCCCGCGAGGGTAGGCCCACGAAAATTCCGAGATCTAAGACCACGATGCGTGCATCCGGAGCCATGGCGTGCGCCACTTGCACGTCGAGTGTGGTCTCGGTGGCCGTCGCGACCATTTTCTGGTTGCCGGCATCAAAAGGGGCCGGAGAGGCCCCGGTGTCGAACTGACTGATCGTGAGCTTGGGCTTCGGCAGCTTCATTTTCGTACTGAATTCAGCCAGGTCCTTCTGGAGGGTGGGTGGCGCGTACATAGTGAGGATGCCGATGGTGCGGCCTTTGCCGGTCAGCCCCTGCGCATGGAGCCGGTCGATCCCGTACGCTTTGCGGACCATGTCCAGGGTGTAGCAGGGCGTTCCGAGCTGCTTCTCGCACTCTTGGATGCTGGGCACCGTAGCGAACGGCTTGGATGGTTGCTTGCTGCCCGAAACAGCCGGGCTCGGGCTCTCGGGCATGGACACGGCGCTGCTGCAGGCGGTGGCGGCTAGTCCGAGGCTCATCACATAGAGCACGGCACGCCTCGCGCGGCTGGGTCTCGTCATGCCCTCAGCCTGCTGGCAGCAATGCCGGGATGCCTGGAACTGCTGGGTCCAACGGGTGATCCGCAGGCCACTGTCTCCACATGACACACGAGCTGGAAGCCACGGGACGTGCCGCGTCGTACCGGCGGTCGATCTTCGCCAACGTGTCGGCGGTGTTCACGGCGGCCGTGGAAGACCGGACCATCGCCGAGAACCTGTGCCGCGCTCGCTCGGTGCGGGCGCCGTCTCTCGACGGGCGCAAGGGCCGTGCAGCGGAAGACCAGCGAGACGATCTAGCTCTTCATGACAACGGGAGGGGCGGATAGCGTCCCTCGTGTGCTGGCACTCTTCGACCTCGACAACACCCTGATCGACCGACAGTGCGGCTTGGACGCATGGGCGGGTGCCTTCGCTCGCTCCCGTGGACTGCCGGATCAGACTGCGGTGCTCGTGACTGCCAGGCTGCGAGACCGGGCATACCCCGAGGACTTCGATTACCTGCGAGGCGTCCTACGGCTCGCGGAGGGCGCTGAGGAACTGTGGAGTGAATAAGTTGACGGAGTAACTCGGTCGGTGCACTGCTTTCCCGGGGTCCTGGAAGGTCTCCAAGAGCTCCGCCGCGAGGGATGGACACTGGGGATTGCGACAAATGGGGCGGTCGATATCCAGCGTGCCAAGCTCGAGATGACCGGGCTCGCCGAGCTCTTCGACGGGGTCACCATCTCGGAAGGTGTCGGAGTACGGAAGCCAGAGCGCGCCCTCTTCGATGCCGCAGCCGCGGCCTGTGGCGTCCCGCTGAGCGCCGGAGAGTGGTTGGTGGGCGACAACCCCGCGACGGACGTAGCGGGGGCACAGGCGGCCGGACTGCGGACCGCCTGGGTGGCCGGCGGCCGTGAATGGGCCGATGGCCTCCGCGAGCCCGACCTCATGGTGTCGAGTGCCGAGGAGGCCATCGCGATGTTGCGGACGTTGACCCGCTAGACCGGCTCGCCGGGCGGGGCGGCGTGTAGCTCCGCGAGTACCTGAGCGAGTGCGGGTGAGGTGTCCTTGAGGCCATCCCAACGCTCCATGACCGCGGCGGCAGCGTCGGCATGAGCTCCCGCAAGGCCAACATGGAGTCGTCCGTCTACGAGCGCATCGACGGCTGGTGGCACGGCCGCGTCACCATGGGCGTGAAGCCGGACGGTAGTCCGGACCGCCGGCACCGCCGGGCCAGGACCGAGACGGAAATGAAGCGCAAGGTCCGCGAGTTGGAGACCCTGCGCGACAGGGAAAGGGCACCCAAGGCCGGCCGTAAGCCGACCGTGGAACAGTGGATGACCACCGATGTACCGCGTGATGCTCGAAGAGGGGCACGCGCCGTCCCAGGTACTCAAGGTGCACCGCATCCTGTCGCGCGCCCTGAAGATCGCCCACCGTCGGCGTCTCATCACGGTGAACGTCGCCACCCTCGTGGATCCCCCGACCGTGGACGAGACCGAGGCGAACCCGTTCACGACCAAGGAGGCCAAAGCCTTCCTGAAGGCCGCAGCGAAGCGGCCCACCTTCATGCGGTGGTGTGTCGGGGTCGGCATGGGCTTCCGGCAGGGCGAAACCCTGGGCTTGAGGTGGCCGTACGTGGACCTCGACAACGAGCTGTTCCATCCCCAGTGGCAGCTTCAGCGGCTTACGTGGCGCCATGGCTGCCAGGACCCACAGGCCTGCGGCGCCGCGTTCCATCGGTTCGAGCCCTGCCCCTCGGACTGCACAACTCACAAGGGCTACAAGCGGGGGTGCCCCGATCCGTGCCCGAAGGGCTGCACGAGTCACGCCCGTGCCTGTCCCGACCGGAAGAACGGGGGTCTGGTCTTCCGGCGCCCCAAGACGAAGAAGAGTCGGAACGCCGTCCCCATTCCGCCTCCGTTCATCCCCTACCTGCGCGAGCACAAGGCGCAGCAGGAGGAGTTGCGGGCGACGGCCGGGGAGCTGTGGGAGGAACATCACGTCGTCTTCTCTCGCCCTGACGGCCGGCCTCTCGATCCGCGTCAGGACTGGGAGGAGTTCAAGAACCTGCTCGCGGAAGCCGGGATCGACGACCGCCGCCTGTACGACGGGAGTCGCCACACCGCCGGGACGATCCTGAACAAGCTGGGGGTGGACATGCCCACGATCATGGAGATCCTGCGCCACACCCAGATCAGCCAGACCCGCCGGTACGTGAAGGGACGCTCACATGTCGAAGGACGCGATGCGGCGCATGGGGGACTACTTCATGCCCGACCCGGGGTCCATGTCTGAGACCAAGACTGAGACCACGGACAGCCGCGCGGCTCGCGCACGGCGCCGACGCCGCGTCCGGTGAACGATAAAGCCCAGCTCAGACAGTGTCTGAGCTGGGCTTCCCATGGAGCCGCCTTCGGGATTCGAACCCGAGACCTACGCATTACGAGTGCGTTGCTCTGGCCATCTGAGCTAAGGCGGCGCGCCGTCCGCACTATGGTGCGATCGGCAACGTCGGTAAGTCTACACAGTTTCCGAGGGTGCTCCGACCATGCCCCGGAGGGGAGGGCTCCGGGGCCGGCGGCAGGGGCTATGAGCAGCGCTTTCCCGCGGTCGGCGGGGTGCCGCGGAGCAGGTAGGTGTCGATCGCCGTGTCGATGCACGTGCTGCCGCGGCCGTAGGCGGTGTGGCCGTCGCCGACGTAGGTCAGGAGGCGGCCCGAGGAGAGCTGGTGGGACAGGGACCGGGCCCAGCGGTAGGGGGTCGCCGGGTCGCGGGTGGTGCCGGCCACCACGATCGGCGCCGCGCCCTTCGCCTCGATGCGGTGCGGCTCGCCCGTGGCCTTCACCGGCCAGTACGCGCAGTTCAGCGAGGCCCAGGCCAGGACGTCGCCGAAGACCGGGGACGCCTTCTCGAAGGCGGGCAGTCCCTCCTCCACCTGCTCGGGGCCGGTGAAGGCGGGCGGCAGGTCCAGGCAGTTCACGGCGGCGTTGGCCATCATCAGGTTGCTGTAGTGGCCGCTGCCGTCACGTTCGTAGTAGCTGTCGGAGAGCGCGAGCAGGCCGGCGCCGTCGTTCTCCTTCATCGCCGAGGTCAGCGCCTCGCGCAGCCGCTCCCAGGTGCCCTGGTCGTACATTGCCGCGATCACCCCGGTCGTGGCCAGCGCCTCGCCCAGCTTGCGGCCGTCCGCGTCGCCGGCCGGGATGGGGTGCGCGTCCAGCTTCCGGAAGAACGCCTTGAGGTGGTCGCCGACCTGCGCGGGTGTCGTGCCCTTGCCGCCGAGCGGGCAGTCGGAGTGCCGTACGCAGTCCTTCGCGAACGCCTGGAACGCCGTCTCGAAGCCGGCCGTCTGGTCCAGGTTCATCTCCCGGGCGTTCAGTGTGGGGTCCATCGCGCCGTCCAGGACCATCCGGCCGACCCGGTGGGGAAACAGCCCGGCGTACGTCGCCCCGAGGAACGTGCCGTACGACGCCCCCACGTAGTTCAGTTTCGGATCACCCAGCGCCGCCCGCAGGATGTCCATGTCCCGCGCCGCCTCGACGGTGGAGACGTGCCGCAGCAGCCGCGCCGAGTGCGCCCCGCAGCTCTCCGCGAACTTCCGGTCCGCCGTGACCAGCGCGTTCCGCTCCGTCTGGTCGTCGGGGGTGAGGTCCGTCTGTGTGTACGTGTCCATCTGGCGGCCGTCGAGGCACTCGACGGGCTCGCTGCGGGCCACGCCCCGCGGGTCCACCGCGACCATGTCGTAGCGGGCGCGGACGGCGGCGGGATAGCCGATGCCCGCGTACTGCTGGAGGTAGCCCACCGCCGAGCCGCCGGGGCCGCCCGGGTTGACCAGCAGCGAACCGAGCGGCTTGCCCTTTCCGGTGGCCTTCTTGCGGGCGACGGCGAGCCGGACGTCGCCCGCGCCGGGCTTGGCGTAGTCCAGCGGGGCCTTCATCGTCGCGCACTGGAAGCCGGACACGCCGCAGCTGCGCCAGTGCAGCTTCTGGGCGTAGTACGACGACAGCGCCGACGGCGTCGCGCGCGGCAGCGCGGCCAGCACCGCGTCCGTCGCACCGCCCGCCGACGTGGTCGAGCTCCCGGAGGAGCAGGCGGACACGAGCAGGGCGGCGGCCGTGAAAAGGGTGGCCGTGAGGCGGGCCGTCGTCCGGGTGCGGGTGCTCCGGGACCGGCGGAGGGAGGGCCTGGTCTGCATCAGGCGAGCGTAACGCTGTGCGACGGATCGGGAGCGGAGGGTGTGGATTATGGCTCGTACGGGGGACAGCACGAGGGCAGCACGGGGGCATGTGCGGCTCCGAAGAGTGCCAGGGGTAGGCAGGGGTAGCCGGGGGGAGCACTGGAGGGGCATCGGCGCCTCCGCGAGGGGTCGGCACGGGTGTTCAGGAGGTTCAGGAGCGTCCAGGTGACTCGGAGGTCATCAGGGGGCCAGGCCTCGTCCGTCGCGCGACGGGGTCGGTCCGTCCCCCGGCCGGCCCGGCGGTGCCGCGCGCCGTGGTCAGCCTGCCCGCAGCGCCATCGTCATCGCCTCCACCGCCAACAGCGGAGCCACGTTGCGGTCGAGGGCCTCGCGGCACGCGGCGATCGCCTCGATGCGGCGGAGTGTGGATTCCGGAGTGCTGCCGTGCGCCAGCCGGTCCAGGGCGTCCTGTGCGTCTTCGTTGGCGATCGCCACGCGGGAGCCGAGCTGGAGGGCGAGGACGTCGCGGTAGAAGGCGGTGAGGTCGCCGAGGGCGATGTCGAGACTGTCGCGCTGCGTGCGGGTTCTGCGGCGCTTCTGCATGTCCTCGAGGTCCTTCATCACGCCCGCCGTGCCACGTGGCAGCCGGCCGCCCTGGGCTGCGCCGAGCGCCGCCTTCAGCTCCTCGGCCTCCTTGCCGTCCATCTCCTCGGCGAGTTGCTTGGCGTCCTCCGCGGCCGCGTCGACCAGCTGCTGGGCGGCCTTGAGGCAGGCGCCGACCTCGTCCAGCCGCAGGGGCAGCTTGAGCACGGCGGCGCGGCGCTCACGGGCCGCCGGGTCGGTGGCCAGGCGCCGGGCCCGGTCCACGTGCCCCTGGGTGGCGCGGGCGGCGGCCGCCGCGTCCTCGGGTTCGATGCCGTCGCGCCGTACGAGCATGTCGGCGACCGCCTCCACGGACGGCGTGCTCAGGTTCAGGTGGCGGCAGCGGGAGCGGATCGTGGGCAGGACGTCCTCGATGGAGGGGGCGCACAGCAGCCAGACCGTGCGGGGCGCGGGCTCCTCGACGGCCTTGAGGACGGCGTTCGCCGACTTCTCGTTCAGCCGCTCGGCGTCCTCGACCAGGATGATCTGCCAGCGGCCGTTCGCCGGGGAGGTGAACGACTTGCGGACCGTGTCACGCATGTCCTTCACCAGGATCTCGGAGCCGACGGCGGCCACGGTGGTGACGTCCGCGTGGGTGCCGAGCAGCGCGGTGTGGCAGCCGTCGCAGAAACCGCAGCCGGGGGCGCCGCCGAGGGCGCGGTCGGGGCTCACGCACTGCAGGGCGGCGGCGAAGGCCCTGGCCGCCTGGTTCCGGCCCGCTCCGGGCGGGCCCGTGAACAGCCAGGCATGCGTCATCTTCGACGCCTCGGGCAGCGGCTCGTCGGCCGCGGCGGCCGTGACGAGGGCGTCCGCGTCCCGCGCGGCCGCGCCGAGCACCGCGCTCACCCTCTCCTGCCCGACGAGGTCGTCCCATACGGTCATGGGTCACGCCGCCCTTCCGTCACACTCCGCGTTCCGTCCGTCCATTGTGCGGGTGGGTACTGACAACGCGGTCCGACGGACCGTTCAGGAACAGCCGGGAAAGGGAACAGCCGGGAAAGGCGAGGGCGGCGCCGGTCGCTGCTCCGACCGGCGCCGCCCTGTGCTCATGCCCGTGAGGGGCCGTCCGTCAGCCGCATCCGCCCCGGCCGTGGCCCTTGCGGCCCTGCTCCTCGTCGTGGTCGCCGTAGTCGCGCTCGTCGTAGGACCCCAGCAGCTCGTCCGCCAGCGACGGCAGGTCGTCCAGCGGGGTCTCCTCGGCCCAGTCGGGCCGCGGCCGGCGGCGCGGCGTGCCGTCGTCGCCGATCTGAGGCATCTCGCGCGTACGGTCCTCGGAGCCGTCGGGGCCCGCGGCGGGCCGCTCGTCCCGGAAGAAGCCGGGCGGCACCCGGTCCGCCGGGTCGTCACCCCGTACGGGCGGCAGGACGGCCGTCTCGTCGGCCGCCCCAACCGGCGGCAGCACCGCGGTCTCATCGGCCGCGCCCGGAACCTGTGGCAGCACCGCCGTCTCGTCCGCAGCGCCCGGAACCACCGGCGGCTGCGGGAGTTCGGCCGTCACCTCGGTGTCGGAGCCGGACTCGGCCGACCGCGCCGCACGGTCGTCCCGTGCAGGCGCCGTCTCTCGCTCCTCGGCGCCCCCGGCCTCGTCGCGGGCGTCCCCGGCCTCGTCACGGGCGTCGCGCGTGCCGCGCACGGGACGCAGCACCGTCGTCTCGTCCGTGCCCGGTGCGACGACCGGCGACACCACCGGCGTGGGGACCGTCGCCGCGTCCGGAACCACGCCGGGCGTGGTCGGCAAGGGCGTGCTGGACCTGCGGGCCGCCGTGTCGGCCGCCGCCGCTGCCTCGGCCGCCTCCCGGCGGGCCTCCTCGGCACGCAGTAGCGCCTCCTCGGCCTTGCGCTGCTTCTCCAGGCGCCGGGCCTCCTCCTCGGCACGCAGCCGGGCCTCCTCCTCGGCCTGCTTGCGGCGCCGCTCCTCCTCGGCCCTGCGGCGGGACTCCTCCTCGGCCCGGGCCTTCTCCTCGGCGAGGAGGCGCTGGCGTTCCTCCTCCGCGCGCCGGGCCGCTTCCGCCGCCCGCTGCCGGGCCTCCTCGGCCTGCCGTTCGGCCTCGCGACGCTGCGCCTCCTCCAGCTCGCGGCGCTTACGCTCCTCCTCCTCGGCACGCAGCCGGGCCAGCTCCTCCTGGCGCTCGCGCTCCAGGCGCTCCTCCTCGGCCTTGCGCGCGGCCTCTTCCTCGGCCTTGCGCCGGGCCTCCTCCTCGGCCTTCTTCCGCGCCTCCTCCTGGGCCTTGATCTCGGCCTCGGACAGCGGCAGCACGGTGTCCAGGCGGTGCCGGATCACGGTGGTGACGGCCTCGGGCTCCTGCCCGGCGTCCACGACGAGGTAACGGCCGGGGTCGGAGGCGGCCAGCGTGAGGAAACCGGCCCGCACGCGTGCGTGGAACTCGGCCGGCTCCGACTCCAGCCGGTCCGGTGCCTCGGTGAACCGCTCGCGGGCGGTCTCCGGGGAGACGTCCAGCAGGACGGTCAGGTGCGGGACCAGGCCGTTGGTCGCCCAGCGGTTGATGCGGGCGACCTCGGTCGGGGACAGGTCGCGGCCGGCGCCCTGGTAGGCGACGGACGAGTCGATGTAGCGGTCGGAGATGACCACCGCGCCGCGCTCCAGGGCGGGCCGTACAACCGTGTCGACATGCTCGGCCCGGTCGGCGGCGTACAGCAGCGCCTCCGCGCGGTGGGACAGGCCCGCCGAGGACACGTCCAGCAGGATCGAGCGCAGCCGCTTGCCGACCGGAGTCGCCCCCGGCTCGCGTGTGAGCACGACCTCGTGCCCCTTGGCCCGGATCCACTCGGCGAGGGCCTCGGCCTGAGTGGACTTTCCGGCGCCGTCGCCGCCCTCCAGGGCGATGAAGAAACCACCCGCCGCCGGTGCCTCGACCGGGTCGTCGCCGCCGAGCAGCGCGTCCTTCAGGTCCTGGCGCAGCGGGATGCCGGAGCGGTCGTCGACCTTGGCGAGCACCAGCGCCGCCACCGGCAGCAGCAGCGCGCCGACCAGCATCAGCGTGAAGGAGGCGCCGCCGTGCGCGAAGACGAACTTGCCGTTCTCCATCCGGTGCCGGCCGATGAGCCCGGCGACCACGGGCGCGATCAGGGCGCCGAGCGCTATGAAGACCCGGACGACCGCGTGCAGGTGCTCGGTGACGCGGGCCCGGCGGTAGTCCTCGGTCTCCTGGTCGAGCAGGGCGTGCCCGGTGTTCGCGGCCACGCCCGCGGCGACGCCGGCCAGTGTGACGATCAGCACTACCGTGGTGACGTCCGGGACCAGCCCGGCGGCCAGCAGGGCGATGCCGGTGAAGGCGATCGCGAGGGCGAGCAGCCGGCGGCGCGAGAGCGTGGGCAGCAGCGCGGGGGCCGTACGGATACCGACGGCGACGCCGCCGGTCAGGCCCAGCACCAGCAGGCCGTACAGGACCGGGCCGCCGCCCAGGTCGGTGGCGTGCAGGACACACACCGAGACCGCGGCGGCGATGGCTCCGGCGACCGCGGCGCAGGCCGGGACGAGCAGCGGGATCGCGCCCGTACGGCCCTTGTCGACGCCGGTGCCGGTGCGCGGGCGGCGCAGGCCCTCCAGCGGCGACCGCGCGCGCGGAGTGCGCGCCTCGGGCAGCTCCAGGAAGGTCAGCACGGACAGGGAGGCGGCGAACAGGCCCGCCGCCACATACGCCCCGAGGGCCGCGTGGTGCTGGTCGAACCAGGCCACGCCGGTGCCCAGCAGGTTGTTGAACAGCGCTGCGACGACCAGCGCGGTGGCCGCCAGCGGGACGGCCAGGAAGTTCGTGCGCAGCGACAGGCGGCGCAGGGCGTCCATGTGGTCCGGCAGCGGCCGTACGGTGGCGCCCTCCGGGGGCGGACCGGGCAGCAGGGCCGGGGCCGCGCTCTCCCGGCACACCGTCCACAGGCGCTCGGCGACACCGGTGACGAAGGCGGTGACCAGCAGGACGGCCAGCGCGTTGTCCGGGGTCCAGTCGATCCACAGGGGCGCGACGATCAGCAGCGCGGCGCGCACGCCGTCGGCGCCGACCATGGTCCAGCGGCGGTCGAGCGGGCCCTCCTGGGCCGTGAGCGAGGTCAGCGGGCCGAGGAGCACCGCGCCGAACAGCAGCGTGGCGAGGACGCGCGCCGCGAACACCGTCGCCACTGCGAACGCCACTCCCCGGTATCCGCCCCCGAACACACCCTGGGCGATCGCCGTCTGGAGGGCGAGGACGACCAGGACGAGAAGGGCGAGGCTGTCGCCGACACCGCTCACCAGCTGCGCGCTCCACAGGCGCCGCAGTTGCGGTCGGCGCAGCAGGGAACGGACGGCGCGCTCGCGGGAGTCCGCGACCAGGGCGTCGTCCGGAGCTGTGGTGGGGGCCGTTGGCTGCTCGGCTCGCGTCATGCGTTCAGCCTATCGGCAGCCACCGACACCACACCCCCGCCTCTCCCGGCATGCGAACGCCCCGACACCAAAGTGATGCCGGGGCGTTCGCATTGCGAAGCCGGAGCGGCGACCGGAACGGCGACCGACGGCGGGGCAGGCAACCGAGCCGAGGCCCGTCAGCCCTCCGAATCAAAGGCCGTCGGTCCCCGAGCCGAAGCCCCTCGGCCTTCCGTCCCGAAGGCGGTCAGTCCTCCGAGCCCGGCGCCGTCGCCTTCGAAGCCGTGGCCTTCTTGGCCGTCGTCTTCTTCGCGGTGGTCTTCTTCGCGGCCGCGGTCGTCTTCTTCGCCGCCGTCTTCTTGGCGGCGGTCTTCTTCGCCGGGGCGGTCTTCTTGGCCACGGCCTTCTTCGCGGTCTTCTTGGCGGGGCCCTTCGCGCGCTTCTCGGCGAGCAGCTCGAAGCCGCGCTCCGGGGTGATCGCCTCGACGCTGTCGCCGGAGCGCAGGGTCGCGTTCGTCTCGCCGTCGGTGACGTACGGGCCGAAGCGGCCGTCCTTGACCACGACCGGCTTGCCGGAGACCGGGTCCTCGCCCAGCTCCTTCAGCGGCGGCTTGGCGGCCGCCCGGCCACGCTGCTTCGGCTGGGCGTAGATCGCCTGCGCCTCCTCCAGCGTGATCGTGAAGAGCTGGTCCTCGGACTGCAGCGAGCGCGAGTCCGTGCCCTTCTTCAGATACGGGCCGTAGCGGCCGTTCTGCGCGGTGATCTCCTGGCCGTCGGCGTCGGTGCCGACGATGCGCGGCAGCGACATCAGCTGCAGCGCGTCCTCGAGCGTCACCGTGTCCAGCGACATGGACTTGAAGAGCGAGGCCGTGCGCGGCTTGACCGCGTTCTTGCCGGTCTTCGGGGTGCCCTCGGGGAGGACCTCCGTGACGTACGGGCCGTAGCGGCCGTCCTTGGCGACGATCGGGTGGTGCGGCGGCTCCGGGTCGGTGCCGAGCACGCGCTCTCCGCTGGGCTTGGCCAGCAGTTCCTCGGCCAGCTCGACCGTCAGCTCGTCCGGCGGCAGGTCGTCGGGGATGTCCGCGCGCTGGTGCTCCTCGGTGTCCTTCTCGCCGCGCTCGATGTACGGGCCGTAGCGGCCGACGCGCAGCACGATGTCGCTGCCCACCGGGAACGACGACACCTCGCGCGCGTCGATCGCGCCCAGGTCGGTCACCAGCTCCTTGAGGCCGCCGAGGTGGTCCCCGTCGCCGTTGCCGGCGTCGGCCGCGCCGCCCGTGGCAGTGCCCTCGCCGAAGTAGAAGCGCTTCAGCCACGGCACGGCCTGCGCCTCACCGGCCGCGATCCGGTCGAGGTCATCCTCCATCTTGGCGGTGAAGTCGTAGTCGACGAGCCGCCCGAAGTGCTTCTCCAGGAGGTTGACCACGGCGAAGGACAGGAAGGACGGCACCAGGGCCGTTCCCTTCTTGAACACGTAGCCGCGGTCGAGGATCGTGCCGATGATCGACGCGTACGTCGACGGGCGGCCGATCTCGCGCTCTTCCAGCTCCTTGACCAGGGAGGCCTCGGTGTAGCGGGCCGGGGGCTTGGTGGCGTGGCCGTCGACGGTGATCTGCTCGGCGGACAGCGCGTCGCCCTCGGCGACCTGCGGCAGCCGGCGCTCACGGTCGTCCAGCTCGGCGTTCGGGTCGTCGGCACCCTCGACGTAGGCCTTCAGGAAGCCGTGGAAGGTGATCGTCTTGCCGGAGGCGCTGAACTCGACGTCCCGGCCGTCGGTGGCGGTGCCGCCGATCTTCACGGTCACGCTGTTGCCGGTCGCGTCCTTCATCTGGGAGGCGACGGTCCGCTTCCAGATCAGCTCGTAGAGCTTGAACTGGTCGCCGGTCAGGCCGGTCTCGGCGGGAGTGCGGAAACGATCACCCGAGGGCCGGATCGCCTCGTGGGCCTCCTGCGCGTTCTTGACCTTGGCGGCGTACGTACGCGGCTGCGGGGGCAGGTAGTCGGCGCCGTAGAGCTGCGTGACCTGGGCGCGGGCCGCCGCGATCGCCGTGTCGCTCAGCGTCGTGGAGTCCGTACGCATGTACGTGATGTAGCCGTTCTCGTACAGCTTCTGCGCGATCTGCATCGTCGCCTTCGCGCCGAAGCCGAGCTTGCGGCTGGCCTCCTGCTGCAGCGTCGTCGTACGGAACGGGGCGTACGGCGAGCGGCGGTACGGCTTGGACTCGACGGACCGGACGGAGAAGCGGGTGTTCTCCAGGGCGGCGGCGAGGGCGCGGGCGGTCGCCTCGTCGAGGTGGAGGATGTTCTCGCTCTTGAGTTGTCCCAGGGAGTCGAAGTCGCGGCCCTGCGCGATCCGCCTGCCGTCGACGGTCTGCAGGCGGGCGACCAGCGACGACGGGTCCGACGAATCGCCCGCGCGGCCGGTCGCGAAGGTGCCCGTCAGGTCCCAGTACTCGGCAGAACGAAAAGCGATGCGCTCGCGTTCCCGTTCCACGACGAGTCGCGTGGCGACGGACTGCACGCGGCCGGCCGACAGCCGGGGCATGACCTTCTTCCACAGCACCGGGGAGACCTCGTAGCCGTAGAGGCGGTCGAGGATGCGGCGCGTCTCCTGGGCGTCGACCAGCTTCTGGTTGAGCTGGCGCGGGTTGGCGACGGCCTCGCGGATCGCGTCCTTGGTGATCTCGTGGAACACCATCCGCTTGACCGGGATCTTCGGCTTGAGGACCTCCTGGAGGTGCCAGGCGATCGCCTCGCCCTCCCGGTCCTCATCGGTGGCGAGGAAGAGCTCGTCGGAATCCTTGAGCAGGTCCTTGAGCTTCTTGACCTGCGCCCGCTTGTCGGCGTTGATCACATAGATCGGCTGGAAGTCATGGTCGACGTCCACACCGAGGCGGCGCACCTCGCCGGTGTACTTCTCGGGCACCTCCGCGGCGCCGTTGGGGAGGTCGCGGATGTGCCCGACGCTCGCTTCGACGACGTAGCCGGGGCCGAGGTAGCCCTTGATCGTCTTCGCCTTGGCAGGCGACTCGACGATGACGAGTCGGCGGCCGCCCTGTGCGGTCTCGCTGGTCGGGGACAACTTCGCTCTTCTCTCCGGTCGACGCTGGGGCCTCCCCAGGGCTTCCTCCCGGGGTCGCGGCGTACTGCTGGCAGGTGTGACGCTGCGGAGTGTGACGGTACATCCCGCCCCCGTGTCAAACGGGAAAAGCCCACAACGGCCACTCGAACGGTAACCCGACTACCGCCATTCCTGCCGCCCGGAGTACCGGGTACCCACTCGAGGCATGTCCGGAGCGTGATGCTCCCCTTACTCTCGCGGCAGTTCCTCCACCGCGCGCCTGCCGACGTCAGAGGCGGGTCAGGCAGTACACACCGAGGGCCAGAGCGACCGTCCCGGCCACGCTCGCGAGGGCGGCCGATGCGACCTGGTTCACACCGTGGGCCACCGGTTCGCGCCGCCTGAGCCGGGTGCCGGTCCAGGCCAGCAGGGCACCTCCGAACAGGGCGAACACCATGCCCGCGAAGATCACCGGCCCGCTCTCCATCCCCCGCCCACCTCTTTCGTGCCGTCCGGCTCTGCCCAGCGCCGGGAGGGTGGCACGCGCGGGAGACGGGCGGGCGACATCGGGGTGAACAGAGGGCCCATGTGATACCGAACACGTGATCGAAAACTGCTCGGGGCAGGTCCGGCATCCGTATTTTTCCGGCCGTTTTCCCGGCACCGGCGCGTCACGGCTCCCGCCGACGGTCCGCTCGGGCGGGTCGCGGCTCCCGCCGATGCCCGTTCCGGCCATGTGCCACCGGCATACGAAGATGATCCGGACGTGTGCCACCAAGGCATCCGGGGCCGACTACGACCGCACGGGCATCCGGCATACCTCAGACGACCCAGCCGACGTGGGCCAGCCACGCGCCGGACCAGCCGACGTGGACCAACCGCGCACCGGACCAGTCGCCGTCCCCCAGCGGCACCAGCCGCCGTGGCCCGGCCGTCGCGTCGAACCAGCCACCGTGTCCCGACCACTCAGCGGACCCACGGCTGGGTCCCGCCCCCGCGCCGGACCAGTCGCCGTGGCCGAGCCGCCCGCCGGACCAGCAACCGTGGGCCGACCACTCAGCGGACCCACGGCCCTGCCCCGCCGCACGCCGAACCAGCCGCCGTAGCCCGGCCGCACGCCGAACCAGCCATAGTGGCCCGGCCACTCAGCGGACCCACAGCCGCGGCCCAGCCCCGCGCCGGACCAGTCACCGTAGCCCGGCCGCACGCCGAACCAGCCACCACGACCGACCACTCAGCGAACCCACAGCCGTGTCCCAGCCGCCCGCTGGACCAGCCACCGTAGCCCGGCCACCCGGCGAACCCACGGCCACAGCCCAGCCCCCGCCGAACCAGTCACCGTGACCCAGCCACCCGGCGGACCCACAGCCATGACCCCGCCGCGCGCCGGACCCCTCGCCCTCGCCCCGGTCCGGCTCGTTCAGTTGCCCGGCTCGAGGAAGCCCTGTTCCACCAGCAGGCGGATCTGCGCGGGGGTCCGGTCGCGGAGCAGGACCGGGTCCTCGTTCATGAGCTGGGCGATGGCGTCCAGGATGCGGCCCGCGCTCAGCGTGCCGTCGCAGACGCCCGCGAACCCGGCGCCGACCGTGTCCACCTTCGTGGCCCGGCGCATCCCGCGGTGCTGGCGCAGCACCACGTGCTCCGGGTCCTCCGCGCCGGGCAGTCCGACCTGCTCCTGGACCACCTCGGCAGCGAGCCTGAAGTGGCTTTCGAGCAGCGCCGCGTCGTCGTGCTCCCGGAGGTAGTCGAGCCGCTCGAAGTGCGCCAGGATCGTGTCGCCGAGGGGCTGCTCAACGGGGTGCGGCCACTCCTCCACCGTGACGACGGGCTCGGCGGAACCCGTCCGGCGCAGGGTGATCCAGCCGAAGCCGACCGCCTTGACCTTGCGCGCCTCGAACTCGTCGAGCCAGGCGTCGTACCGCGCCTGGTAGTCCGCCGGATCCCCGCGGTGGTCACCGGCGTCCCTCAGCCACAGCTCGGCGTACTGCGTGATGTCCTGCACCTCGCGCTGCACGATCCAGGCATCGCACCCGCGCGGCACCCATGACCTGAGTCTGTCCTGCCAGTCCTCCCCTGCCATGTGCTGCCAGTTGGCGAGGAACTGCGCGAACCCGCCCTCGTTCAGCCGTTCCCCCGCCTGCTGAACGAGCGAGCGGCACAGATCGTCCCCGCCCATGCCACCGTCCCGGTAAGTCAGCCGGGCGCCGGGCGAGATGACGAAGGGCGGGTTGGAGACGATCAGGTCGAACGTCTCGTCGTCCCGGACCGGTTCGAACAGCGAACCCTCGCGCAGGTCGGCGGCGGGTGCGCCGGAGAGCGCGAGGGTGAGCGCGGTGATGTGCAGCGCGCGCGGGTTGAGGTCGGTCGCCGTCACGCACGTGGCGTGCTGGGCGGCGTGCAGAGCCTGGATGCCGGAGCCGGTGCCGAGGTCCAGGGCGGAGGCGACCGGCGTACGTACGGTGATACCGGCGAGGGTCGTGGAGGCGCCGCCGACGCCCAGGACGACGGCTGCGTCCGCCTGACGGCCCAGCTGCCCGATACCGCCGGCCCCGCCGACCGCGCAGCCCAGGTCGGAGACGATGAACCAGTCCTCGCCGGCGGGGCCGCCGTAGGGCCGTACGTCCACCGTGGCGGCCACCTCGTCGCCGCCCACGCGCGTGAGCCACCGGGCCTCCAGCACCTCCTCGACCGGCAGAACGGCCGCCACGCGCGCGTACGGCACCGGTTGCTGGAGCAGGAACAGCCGTACGAGCGTCTCCAGCGGCGTGTCGCCACGGGTCGCCCTGAGCGCGGGCACGGTCTCGCTGCGGGCCAGCGCCGCGTACGCGGGGGCGCCGAGCAGGTCGAGCAGCCCGTCGGCGGTGAAGGAGGCGGCCAGCAGCGCGTCCCGCAGGCGCGCGGCGACGTCGGGCCGGTCGGAAGCGGGCAGGGAGGCGAGTCCGGAGTCAGTCACGCCCCCCATTGTGGCCCGGGGCAGCTGCCGGACGCGGCCTCAGCACGCCTCGCCGCCCCGGCTCCGATCAGCCTCTGTCGGCCGGGTACCCGACGGACTGGCCGAGCGAGGCCACCGGCCCCGCGTCGGCCGCGCACCACCGGCGGCCGTGAACCGCCGACCACGGACCAGTGGCCGCCCCGAACCGCCTGCCGTGGACCACTGGCCACCGTGAGCCGCCGATCGTGAACCACCGTTCGTGAGCCATCCTTCTGGACCGCCGAACGCAGGCCGCCGCCTGAACGGCCCCGTCAGCCCGCCGACGACGAGGGCGAAGCCGGTGCCGTCGCCGTCGCCGCGGCCTTCTTGCAGCTGGCCTGCTGCGCCATCGCCTGCTGGACGTCGCCCTGCTCCAGACGCTTCAGCGCCTCCGTGCCGCTGTCGCTCTGCTTGCCGACCTCCTTGGTCTGGGTGGCGGCGACGTCCTTGAGGCCCTGGGCGAATTTGCCCTGGTCGCTGGTGTCGAGCCCGTCGACCTTCTTCTTCAGGGCTGTGTACGAAGCGGAGAGACCGGCGAGGTTCTTGGCGGCGTCCTGCTGCCGCTTGGTGCCGTCGGCGACCCCGGGGGGAGCCCCGGCGTTGTCGAGGGCGTCGGCGAGCGCCTTGTAGCCGTCGGCCATGTCCTGGAAGGCCTGCGAGTAGGTCTTCTGGGCGCTCTTGGGCGGCAGGTTGCTGTCGGTGGCGATGGCCGAGATCGACGCGTTCGCCGCCTTGATCTTCGCGTCCTGCGCGGGCACCGCGTCGCACACCGACTTGGCCCAGGCGACCAGTTTGGGGTCGGGCCCCTTGTCGCCGCCGCCGCTGCTGCTGCATCCCGACAGCGCCACCACCAGTACCGCACCGCCGGACAGTGCGGCCGCGAGCTTCTTGTTCACCGGATTGGTCCCTTCCATGGCTCTCGGCCCACGGACCCTACACGGCGGACCCACACCCACCGCACCCCGAACGCCCTCCAAGACGCCCTTTGTGACTCTTTGCACCATGCGAGAGAAGGCTCACCACGCGGGCGAGCCCACGGACGAACCCATGGACGAACCCGCGAACGAACCCCATGGACGACAGCGGGCGGGCGGCGCGTCAGCACGCGCCGTCCGCCCGCCCGTTGAGCAGGGCTTTCCCAGAAGGTCTAGGAAACCACCGCCGTGTTCGGTGAGTTGGCGACCCGCTCGGCGCTCCCCTCGTCACCGACGGCGATCCCGCGCCGCTTGGAGATGTACACGGCAAGGACGATCACCACGAGCGAGAGGGCCGCGATCAGGATCCGCACGCCCAGGTTCTTGTCGGCGCCGTAGGAGAACTTGATCACCGCGGGGGCGATGAGCAGCGAGACCAGGTTCATGACCTTCAGCAGCGGGTTGATCGCCGGTCCCGCGGTGTCCTTGAAGGGGTCTCCCACGGTGTCGCCGATCACGGTGGCCGCGTGGGCCTCGCTGCCCTTGCCGCCGTGGTGCCCGTCCTCCACCAGCTTCTTGGCGTTGTCCCAGGCGCCGCCGGAGTTGGCGAGGAACACCGCCATCAGCGTGCCCGCGCCGATCGCGCCGGCGAGGTAGGAGCCGAGCGAGCCGACGCCGAGCGTGAACCCGACGAAGATCGGCGCCATCACGGCGAGCAGACCGGGTGTGGCCAGCTCCCTGAGCGCGTCCTTGGTGCAGATGTCGACGACCTTGCCGTACTCGGGCTTCTCGGTGAAGTCCATGATCCCGGGCTTCTCACGGAACTGCCGCCGTACCTCGAAGACCACCGAACCGGCCGACCGTGACACGGCGCTGATGGCCAGTCCGGAGAAGAGGAAGACGACCGCCGCACCCGCGATGAGGCCGACGAGGTTGTTGGGCTGCGAGATGTCCAGGGACAGGCTCAGGGGCGCACCGGGGCCGGTGAGCTTCTCCCCGACGTCCTGCACGTTGGTGGTGATCGCGTCGCGGTACGACCCGAACAGCGCCGACGCGGCGAGGACGGCGGTGGCGATGGCGATGCCCTTGGTGATGGCCTTGGTGGTGTTGCCCACCGCGTCCAGGTTGGTGAGCACCTGGGCGCCGGCGCCCTCGACGTCGCCGGACATCTCGGCGATGCCCTGCGCGTTGTCGGAGACCGGCCCGAAGGTGTCCATGGCGACGATCACGCCGACCGTGGTGAGCAGGCCGGTGCCGGCCAGCGCGACCGCGAACAGCGCGAGCATGATCGACGTACCCCCGAGCAGGAACGCGCCGTACACGCCAAGCCCGATGAGCAGCGCGGTGTAGACGGCCGACTCCAGGCCGAGCGAGATGCCGGACAGGACGACCGTGGCCGGGCCCGTCAGGGAGGTCTTGCCGATGTCCCGGACCGGACGGCGGTTGGTCTCGGTGAAGTAGCCGGTCAGCTGCTGGATGACGGCGGCGAGCAGGATGCCGATCGCCACCGCGACCAGGGCGAGGAGCCGCGGGTCGCCGGTCTTGCCCTTGATCGCCGCGTCTGTCACGCCGCCGAGGCCGGAGTACTTCGACGGGAGGTAGACGAAGGCGGCGATCGCGACCAGTGCCAGGGAGATCACCGCGGAAATGAAGAATCCACGGTTGATCGCGGTCATGCCGCTGCGGTCGGTGCGGCGCGGGGCGACCGCGAAGATGCCGATCATCGCCGTGAGCACGCCGATGGCGGGCACCAGCAGCGGGAACGCCAGCCCGGAGTTGCCGAAGGCGGCCTTGCCGAGGATCAGTGCGGCCACCAGGGTGACGGCGTACGACTCGAAGAGGTCGGCCGCCATGCCCGCGCAGTCGCCGACGTTGTCGCCCACATTGTCGGCGATGGTCGCGGCATTGCGCGGGTCGTCCTCCGGAATGCCCTGTTCGACCTTGCCGACAAGGTCGGCGCCGACGTCGGCGGCCTTGGTGAAGATGCCGCCGCCCACACGCATGAACATGGCGATCAGGGCGGCACCGAGGCCGAAGCCCTCCAGCACCTTCGGCGCATCGGCCGCGTACACCAGCACCACGCAGGAGGCGCCCAGCAGACCGAGCCCCACCGTGAACATGCCGACGACGCCGCCTGTGCGAAATGCGATCTTCATCGCGGTGTGCGAGACGGTGGTGAGATCCTTTTCTGGTTCGCCTGGTGCCGGTGTGGCTTCCCGGGCCGCCGCGGCGACCCGGACATTGCTGCGTACGGCGAGCCACATGCCGATATAGCCGGTGGCCGCCGAGAACGCCGCGCCGATCAGGAAGAACACCGATCGTCCGGCACGCTGATTCCAGTCGTCCGCAGGCAGCAGCATGAGCAGGAAGAAGACGACGACGGCGAATACGCCGAGCGTGCGCAACTGCCGGGCGAGATACGCCTTCGCGCCTTCCTGGACCGCCTCGGCGATCGTCTTCATGCTGTCGGTGCCCTCGCCCGCGGCCAGCACCTGGCGCACCAGGATCCCCGCGACCACCAGAGCGGCCAGGGCGACCGCCGCGATGACGGCCACGATGATCCGGTTGTCGTCGGTCAGGACCGCGGCCGCGAGGGATGTGGGGTGATCCGATTGTGGGATGGAAAGCCCCGCCATTCGTCCTCCTTGACGCTTGGACTGAGCTCAAGATGTGGACGGATTCTAGGTACCTCGGAGTGATCTCAACAGGGCGCGGTAAACGGAATTAGCCTCAACGGGCTCATCAGCAAAAGATCGAGATCGGCACACAACCCGAATGGAGTAATGCCCCCAGGGCATTGAGGAATGATCGCGAAAGATCGTGAATTCCTTCACGAATTCGGGAGGTGGCCTGTTCATATGGAAAAACGCCGAGGGCCCTGCTTGGCAGGGCCCTCGTGAAGTGCTACGGCAGCGCTCAGAGAAGCGCTGTGGCCGACGCCGCGGCCGGCGGTGTGGTCGGCCAGGTCATGCGAATCAGGCCGCCGTCGTGTCCGGTGCTGACCTGGACGTCGTCGACGAGGCCGCTGATGACCGCAAGGCCCATCTCGTCCTCCTCGATCTCCTCGCCGTCCTGTGCGGCGCCGGGCGTGTCGCCCGGGACCGCGTGCGGCGCCTCGTCGCCGACCTCGATGGAGAACTGTTTCTCCTCCTCGATCAGCGCCACCTTCACGGGCGCGCTGATGCCGCTGCTCTGATGCAGTCCGACAGCGCGGGAGCAGGCCTCGCCGACGGCGAGCCGGACCTCGTCGAGGACGGCCTCGTCCACTCCGGCCCTGCGTGCCACCGCGGCCGCCACCAACCGGGCGGTCCGGACGTGCTCGGGCAGCGCGCTGAAGCGGAGTTCGACGGTGGCCATGCATCCCCCTCGCGACTACGGGCGTGCGGACGGGGGCGGGGCCGCCGAGCGCCCGCACCCCCTGGTGTGCTTCTGTGCCCCGGACCGCTTCGGAGCCCGGGACGGAACCGGCCGACTCACCGGCCGCGTACGCAACGGGCCGGACGGGACCGGCCGGCGTCGGGACTCCGGCAGGAGCCCGGCGCCGGTGACCGGTCCAGGGTCAGTCGGTGGCCGCCACCGCTTCCTCGACCGAGGTGTGGATCGGAAACACCTTGGTGAGGCCGGTGATGCGGAAGATCTTGAGAATGCGCTCCTGGTTGCAGACCAGGCGCAGCGAGCCCTCGTGGGCACGCACTCGCTTCAGGCCGCCGACCAGCACGCCGAGCCCGGTGGAGTCGAGGAAGTCCACGCCCTCCATGTCGACGACGAGGTGGAAATTCCCGTCGTTCACCAGCTCGACCAGCTGCTCGCGCAGCTTGGGCGCGGTGTATACATCGATTTCGCCACCGACCTCGACGACCGTACGATCGCCGACGGTACGGGTCGACAGGGACAGGTCCACGGATCCTCCAGCACCTTGCTATCGAGCGGTCGCCCCTCGGGCACCTCGGCTTGCGGCCCTCGGGACGCTTCGCCAGCCGCGATGGCATTCAATCACTTACCGGCAGGCGTGCACGACGCCTTGGCTCCATTGTCCGTCACGCCAGTGACACACTCGGTGCCGATGGCCAAGAATCACCGATCCGATCGATCCCCGGCGGACCCGGCGTCCCGCCCGTCTCCGGGCACGGTCCTGGACCGGCTCGCCTCCGGGCCGAGCCGGTCTGCGCGCATCACTCATACGGAGCACTTGCCCCCGCGCGAGGGCCGCCATGCCGTCTGGCCTGACCGGATTCGGTCCGAGGTGATCGCGGCCGTCCAGGCCTGCGGCATCGAACACCCCTGGGCGCACCAGTCGCTGGCCGCCGAGCACGCCCTGGACGGCGATTCGGTGGTCGTCGCCACCGGCACCGCCTCCGGCAAGTCCCTGGCGTACCTCGTGCCCGTCCTGTCGACCCTCCTGGACGGCTCCGAGGCTCCGAACGGCCGCGGGGCCACCGCGCTGTACCTGGCGCCCACCAAGGCGCTCGCGGCGGATCAGTGCCGGTCGGTGAAGGAACTTTCACAACCTCTCGGCAGCGCCGTACGGCCCGCCGTGTACGACGGCGACACCCCGTTCGAGGAACGGGAGTGGATCCGCCAGTACGCCAACTACGTCCTCACCAACCCCGACATGCTGCACCGCGGGATACTCCCGTCCCACCCGCGCTGGTCCTCCTTCCTGAAGTCGCTCAAGTACGTCGTCATCGACGAGTGCCACACCTACCGCGGCGTCTTCGGCTCGCACGTCGCCCAGGTGCTGCGCCGGCTGCGCCGCCTGTGCGCCCGCTACGGCGCCTCGCCCGTCTTCCTGCTGGCCTCCGCGACCGCCGCCGAGCCCGCCGTCGCCGCCCGCCGGCTGACCGGCCTGCCGGTGACCGAGGTCGCGGACGACGCCTCCCCGCGCGGGGAGCTGGTCTTCGCCCTGTGGGAGCCGCCGCTCACCGAGCTGCACGGCGAGAAGGGCGCCCCGGTACGCCGCACCGCCACCGCCGAGACCGCCGACCTGCTGACCGACCTGACCGTGCAGGGCGTGCGCTCGGTCGCCTTCGTACGGTCCCGGCGCGGCGCCGAGCTGATCTCGGTGATCGCCCAGGAGAAGCTGGCCGAGGTCGACCGCTCCCTGGTCCGGCGGGTCGCGGCCTACCGCGGCGGCTACCTCCCCGAGGAGCGCCGCGCCCTGGAGCGCGCGCTGCACTCCGGCGAACTCCTCGGGCTGGCCGCCACGACGGCCCTGGAGCTGGGCGTGGACGTCTCCGGCCTGGACGCGGTGGTCATCTCCGGCTACCCGGGCACGCGCGCGTCCCTGTGGCAGCAGGCGGGCCGCGCGGGCCGCTCCGGACAGGGCGCGCTCGCGGTCCTGGTGGCCCGCGACGACCCGCTGGACACCTTCCTGGTCCACCACCCGGAGGCCCTGTTCGACCAACCGGTGGAGTCCACCGTCCTCGACCCCGACAACCCCTACGTCCTCGCCCCGCACCTGTGCGCCGCCGCCGCGGAACTCCCGCTGACCGAGGAGGACCTGGACCTCTTCGGCCCCGCCTGTGCGGACGTACTGCCGCAGCTGGAGGCCGCGAAGCTGCTGCGCCGGCGGACGAAGGCCTGGCACTGGACGCGCCGGGAGCGGGCCGCCGACCTGACCGACATCCGCGGCGCGGGCGGGCGCCCGGTGCAGGTCGTGGAGTCCGGCACGGGCCGTCTGCTCGGCACGGTCGACGCCGCCGCCGCGCACTCCGCGGTCCACGAGGGCGCGGTCCACCTGCACCAGGGCCGCACCTACCTGGTTCGCCAGCTCGACCTGGAGGACTCGGTCGCCCTGGTCGAGCAGGCCGACCCGCCGTACTCCACGGTCGCCCGCGACACCACCTCGATCTCCATCCTGGAGACGGACACCGAGATCCCCTGGGGCGCCGGCCGCCTCTGCTACGGCTCGGTCGAAGTCACCAACCAGGTCGTCTCCTACCTCCGCAGGCGCCTCATCACCGGCGAAGTGCTCGGCGAGACCAAGCTCGACCTCCCTCCTCGTACGCTGCGCACACGCGCGGTGTGGTGGACGGTGACGGACGACCAGCTGGACGAGGCCCGGATCAACCCGGAGATCCTCGGTGGCTCCCTGCACGCCGCCGAGCACGCCTCCATCGGTCTGCTGCCCCTCTTCGCGACCTGCGACCGCTGGGACATCGGGGGCGTCTCCGTCCCCCTCCACCCCGACACCCTCCTTCCGACGGTCTTCGTCTACGACGGCCACCCCGGCGGCGCGGGCTTCGCCGAGCGTGCCTTCCACACCGCCCGCGCCTGGCTCACCGCCACCCGCGAGGCCATCGCCTCCTGCGAGTGCGAGGCCGGCTGCCCGTCCTGCATCCAGTCCCCCAAGTGCGGCAACGGCAACGATCCGCTGCACAAGAGGGGGGCGGTACGACTGCTCACGGTGCTGTTGCGGGGAGCACCGGAGGAGAAGCCGGGGGAACAGCCGACGGAGGAACCGACGGAGCCGGCGCCGGGGCGGGCGCCGCGGGCTTGAGGGAGCCCGGCACGGGTCTCTCCGGTGAGGCTCCCTCCGACCCGGATCCCGTCGGGACGGATCCGGCCCGCACCGGTTCCTCCGGCCCCCATTCCGCCGGCCCGGGTTCCCGCGGCCCCGATGCCGCCGGATCTGGTCCCACCGGCCCCGCTCTGGCCCTGGCCTCCGCCGCGAACGGTCCTCTTCCGGCGGCTGCCGTCACATCCGAGGTCTCGCCGACGATCGCGCACCGCACCAGCCGTACCCCCTGGGCCGCCGCCAGCCGCTCGGCCCGCGCGCAGGCCGCCGCGCCGCCCTCGGTCCAGTGGGCCGCCGCCGCGAGCGCCGCCAGATCCGCGCCGCCGGCCGCCCGATGCCGGACGACGACGGCCTGCCCGAGCGCGAGCACGGCGCCGAACACCGCACAGAGCACGGCGATCGCCCCCAGGCTCCACACGGTGGCGGACCCACGGTCGGAGCCCGGCCGCTCCCGCTTCACGGCCCCGCCTCCCCCGTGCCCAGGGTCTCCTCGGCCGGCGCGACGGCCTCCTCCCGCACCTCGAACGGCAGCCCGCTCAACACCGGCGGCCTGGCCACCACCGTCACCCGGACCTGGCCGTCCTCGCGCCCGACGGTCACCCGCGCCCCGCGCGGCGCCGCCTCCCGGGTCACCGTCACCACCGCGTCGGCCGGGTCCTGACGCGCGGCGGCCCGGGCGCCGATGCGGGCGGCGTCCACGCACCGGATCTGTGCGGCCACCACGAGCAGCCCCCAGACCAGCGCCATCGTGAACGCCACCAGCACACAGAGCACCACGGCCGCCTCCGCGGTCACGAACCCCCGGTCCGCCCCTCGCTCACATCCGCGCACTGAGGGCCTTCTTCACGATGTCCTGCAGCTCCGTCCGGACCTGGCCGCTGGTGACGACCTCGTAGAGCAGCAATGCGAACCCGACGGCCGCGATGATCCCCATCGCGTATTCGGACGTCACCATTCCGGCATCTGAGCGGCGCATCCCCCGCAGCAGCCGCACCGCCGCGTCCTTGATCTTCCCGTTCATTCCAACCCCCTTGATTTACAGGTCTTTTGTGGTTCCCGCCGGTGACTCAGGCTGGTTCCTTCTCGTACGCCTCACCTGCCTCTCATCACCCCGCCCGCGAGTCCGATCACGACGGGCAGTACGCCGACCGCGACGAAGGCGGGCAGGAAGCACAGGCCCACCGGCGCGGAGATCAGTACGGCCGCACGCCGGGCCCGGGCCGTCGCGGTGCGGGCCCACTGCGCGCGTGCGTCGGAGGCGAGACGGGTGGCCGGTGCGGCCGCCGGAAGCCCGGACTCGTCGGCCCGCTCCAGCAGCCGCGCGAGGGCCCCGGCGCCAGGCAGCGCGGCCAACCTGCGCCAGGCGTCCGCCGGTTCACCCCCGAGCCGCACCTCCGCCGCGCCCCGCGCCAGCGCCTCCCCGACCGGTCCGCCGAGCGCCTCACCCACCGCCTGGGCGGCGACCACCGGCCCGGCGCCGGCCGCGATACAGGCGGCCAGCAGGTCGGCGGCGAGCGGGAGTTGGCGTGCGGCTGTCGCTGTGTCGACCGGATCCTCCCGATCGGCCGCGATCCGGCGACTCCGCCACCGCCACAGCAGGGCCCCGGCACCCAGCCCCAGCAGGGCCCCGGCCACACCACCGACCAGAACCCACGCGCCACACACCACCCCGGCCGGTGGCAGCCAGCGCCGCACCGCGCCCGCCGCGGTCAACCGGCTCCTGGGCACCGGCACTTCCAGGCCGAGCAGCTCGGCCACCCGCCGCCGCGCCCGACGCCGCCGCCGGACCAGATCCAGCCGCCGGACCGCCCAGCCGAGGACCAGCACCACCCCGCCGACCATCCCCAACCTGTGGACAACTTCCCCGTTCACGCCGCCCTCTCTCCCCACGTCCCTTGGCCCGCCCATCGCGTCCCGCACACCGCCGCACACGCCGATCCCCCGCTCACACCGCCCCCGCTCCCCGCACAATCCGCACGGCCCACCACACACCCGCCGCCTCGAACGCCGAGCCGACCACCAGGCAGGCGAGGCCGGCGCCGGTGTGGAGCAGTACGTGGAGGGGGTGCGCGCCCATGGCCGAGCCGAGGAGGAGCCCGAGGGCGGGCAGTACGGCGAGCAGCACCGTGGTCGCCCGGGCGCCCGCCAACTGGGCGCGGAGATCGGCGCGTTGGTCCCGCTCGGCGCGCAGGGCCGCGTCCAGCCGGTCCAGGCCGACCGCGAGTCCGGCGCCCTGGTCCACGGCCACCCGCCAGCACGCGGCCAGCCCGAGCAGGCCCTCGGCGCCCGGCTGCCGGGCCGCCGCGGCGAGCGCGCCCGGCACGTCCCCGCCGAACCGCGCCGCCGCGACCACGGCCGCCTCCGCCTCGCCGAGCCCGCCGGAGTCCCGCGCCGCCCGCAGCAACGCCTCGGCGGGCTGCCGTCCGGCGCGCACCTCCCCGGCGAGGGCCCCGCACAGGGCGATCACCGCGTCCGCCCGCCGCTCCCGGACGAGCCGGGCCTGCCGGGCCAGCCGCACCCGGCGCAGCACCGGCACCCCGGCCGCCCCCGCGACGACCGGAATCACCGAGGCCCCCAGCAGCCCGAGCAGCAGGCCGGCCACGAGCGCCCACCACTCGGCCCCCACACGGCCGCTCAGCCGCCGCAGTTCCGCGAGAGCCTGGTCCCAGGAGGGCGGGCCGGTCGTCACCACTCCACCGCCCGCGAGCAGCAGCCGCGCCCGCCGCATGCCGAAGTGCCACCCGCCCAGCAGCCAGACCAGCGCGCCGAAACAGATCAGCGCGGCACCCATGGACGTCTCACCGATCACTTCCCGTACCCCTCTCCGAGTCCGCTCCGGCGTCCAGGAGCCGCTGCAGCCGCTCCCAGCCCCGCTCCCGTACGAAGGCCCGCTCGCCCCAGCGCAGGGCCGGCACCGTCCGGACCAGCCCCGTGGCGTCCCGCTCCAGTACGTGCACCTCGGCGATCCGGCGCCGCCCGGACCGGTCCCGTACGAGATGCACGACCACCGAGAGCGCGGCCGCCAACTGGCTGTGCAGCGCGGCCCGGTCCAGCCCGGCGGCCGTGGCCAGCGCCTCCAGGCGGGCCGGGACGTCTCCGGCGGCATTGGCGTGGACCGTGCAACAGCCGCCCTCATGGCCGGTGTTGAGGGCCGCGAGCAGATGCACGACCTCCGGGCCGCGGACCTCTCCGACGACCAGCCGGTCGGGCCGCATCCGCAGCGCCTGCCGGACGAGGTCCTCCAGGGTGACCAGCCCGGCGCCTTCCTGGTTGGCGGGCCGGGTCTCCAGCCGGACGACGTGCGGGTGGTCCGGCCGCAGCTCGGCCGAGTCCTCGGCGAGCACGATCCGCTCGCCCGGCCCGACCAGCCCCAGCAGGGCGCTGAGCAGGGTCGTCTTGCCGCATCCGGTACCGCCGCTGACCAGGAAGGACAGCCGGGCCGCCAGCAGCGCCCGCAGGATCCGGTCGCCGCCGGGCGGCACGGTGCCGGCCTCGACCAGTTCCTCCAGCGTGAACGCCCGGGGCCGTACGACCCGCAGGGCCAGGCAGGTGCAGCCGACGGCGACCGGGGGCAGCACCGCATGCAGCCGGGTGCCGTCGGGCAGCCGGGCGTCCGCCCACGGCCTGGCGTCGTCCAGCCGGCGTCCGGCCACGGCGGCCAGGCGCTGCGCGAGGCGTCGTACGGCCGCCGCGTCGGGGAAGGTCACGGGGGTCGGCTCCAGGCCGCGGCCGCGGTCCACCCAGACCCGGTCCGGGGCGGACACGAGCACGTCGGTGACGTCCGGGTCGGCGAGCAGCGGCTCCAGGGGGCCGGCGCCGACGAGTTCGGACCTCAGTTGGCGGGCCGCGCCGAGGACTTCGGCGTCGCCGAGCACCCGGCCCTGTTCCCGCAGCGCCTGGGCCACGCGCGCGGGGGTGGGTTCGGCGCCGCTCTCGGCCAGCCGGCGCCGGACGCCGTCGAGCAGGGCGGCGCCGTCCGCGCGGTCGAGTCCGGGGAGGCTCATCGGGTGCCCCCGGCCTCGACCAGGGCGCGCTCCCAGAAGTGCGTGCAGAAGCGGGCGAGGGGTCCGCGTCCGGTCGCGGCGGGCGGTTTCGCGCCGCCCTGCGGGCGCAGCAGCGGGGTCTCGACCGGCACCTCGCCGGCCAGCGGCAGGCCGAGCAGGCGGGCCACCTCCTGGTCGTCCAGGCCCGGCGCGTACGGCCCGCGTACCGCCACGCGGAGGTCGCGCACGACCATGCCGACGGCGGAGGCGACGCGCCCGGCGGCCGCGACCGCGCGCAGTTCGGCGGGGACCACGAGCAGCGCCAGGTCGAGCTGGGCGAGGACTTCGGCGACCCCCTCGTCGAGGCGGCGGGGCAGGTCCACCACGACCGTGCCGCCGCGCCGTCGGCCGGCGGCGAGCACCGCGCGCACCGCCTGCGGCGGAACGGCGACGCAGTCGCCGCGGTCCCAGCTCAGCACCCGCAGGGAGTGCAGTTCGGGCAGCGACTCCTCCAGGGCGCCGCCGCCGACCCGGCCGCGGGAGGCGGCGAAGGCGGGCCAGCGCAGTCCGTCGGCGCTCTCGCCGCCGAGGAGTACGTCGAGTCCGCCGCCCAGCGGATCGGCGTCCACGAGGAGGGTGCGCAGTCCCTCGCGCGCGGAGGTGACGGCGAGGGCGCACGCGAGCGTGGAGGCGCCGGCCCCGCCGCGGCCGCCGATCACCCCGACGGTGAGGGCCGGGCGGCCGACTCCCTCGGCGACGTCGGCGATCCGGTCGACCAGCCACTGCTCGCCGTCGGGAAGCATCAGGACGTGGTCGGCGCCGATCTCCACGGCGCGTTGCCACACCCCCGGGTCGTCCTGGTCACGGCCGACCAGCACCACTCCGCGCCGGCGCGTAGCCCCGCCGACCCGGCGGGCGGCGTCGTCACCGACCAGCACCAGCGGGGCTCGCTCCCAGCCGTCGCCGTGTTCCGGTACGCCGTGGTGGACCTCGGGTGTGGCGCCGGCGGCCGCGCACAGGCGCAGCAGGTCGTCCAGGAGTTCGGCGTCCTCGGTGACGATGAGCGGCCGGTCCGGCCGGTCCGAGGTGCCGGGCGGCGGGTCGTGGGTGACGGTTCCGGTCACGGGTGTTCCCCCTTCGCTGCACGGGCCACGCAGCCCCTGCGGCCACGCGATTCCCAAAGGTGTGAAGAACCGGCAAGCGGCCCCCCATATGAGCGGCCTGCAGAAACCGGCCGTACGCGCTCCGGCAATCGGAACCGGCCATGAACTCGCCGCGGCCCGAGCGCGTCGGAATCACGGTGCAGCGATCCGCGAAATGATGTGGATCTTGGTGGAAAACTGTGGACAACTCGGCGGCTGTGAATATCGCCTTCACCCATACCGGTGACCTCTGTACCGATCCCTGTGCGACTTCCACAGAGCAGCGCGACGATTACCGGGAGTAACGGATCATGGACATGCGTCAGCGGCGGCCTCGGAGGCGTGTTGCCGGCCCCGCGGTCGCGTGGAGAAAGGGGAGAGGAAGAAAACCCGTCCGGACATGCGACGACCCCCGCCGGGGGGGAGAGCGGGGGTCGTCCCCACGGCCGACTCGGGGGGGGAGGAGTCGGACCGGGTTAGCACGGTCGCGAACGATCCGTGACTTCCATGGTGTACCCGAGAGCCCTCTCAGGCAAACCCACACGCCTCACCTTACGCCGAATGGTGGGCGCCTATGCTCAGGGACGTGGAAAACCACTCCTTGCCCCGCGCAGCAGCCTTCTTTGACCTGGACAAGACGGTCATTGCGAAGTCGAGCACGCTCACCTTCAGCAAGTCCTTCTACCAAGGTGGGCTGATCAACCGCAGGGCCGCGCTGCGAACCGCATATGCCCAGTTCGTCTTCCTGGTCGGTGGCCTGGATCACGACCAGATGGAGCGCATGCGCGAGTATCTGTCCACCTTGTGCCGCGGCTGGAACGTGCAGCAGGTGCGGGAGATCGTCGCCGAGACCCTGCACGATCTGATCGACCCGATCATCTACGACGAGGCCGCCTCCCTCATCGAGGAGCACCACACGGCCGGGCGTGACGTGGTGATCGTGTCGACCTCGGGCGCCGAAGTGGTCGAGCCCATCGGCGAACTGCTCGGCGCGGACCGGGTGGTGGCCACGCGGATGGTGGTCGGCGAGGACGGCTGCTTCACGGGGGAGGTGGAGTACTACGCCTACGGCCCGACCAAGGCCGAGGCGATCCGGGAGCTGGCCGCTTCCGAGGGCTACGACCTCGACCGCTGCTACGCCTACAGCGACTCCGCGACCGATCTGCCGATGCTCCAGGCGGTCGGGCACCCGCACGCGGTGAACCCCGACCGCGCGCTGCGCCGCGAGGCAGTCACGCGCGGGTGGCCGGTTCTGGAGTTCCGCCGGCCGGTGCCGCTCAAGAAGCGGCTGCCCGCCTTCTCCGTCCCGCCCCGGCCCGCGCTGGTCGCCGCGGCGGCCATAGGAGCGGCGGCCGCGACGGCGGGCCTCGTCTGGTACACCAGCCGGCGCCGGAGCACCGCCTGACGCTGGAGCACCGCCCGTCTGGCGCCCGTTTCACCCTGGTTTGAAACCGCAAGTAAAGAACTGCGGGCAGGGGTTCCGCTTCCTTGGGGCTCGCGGTACAAAGGCCTTAGGCCCGCGAGACCAAAGGACATCCGAGAGGATCACCTACCACTACGCACATGGCCCCACGGACCCCGCATGCACACTGGGCACCCACGCGACGTCGACCCGTCGATTACGGGCCAGCCGCACCAGGTGACGGGCAAGGTCCCCGACCTGATGGGCACATATCGAGGACGCTTGGTAACCCGGTGAGCATGCCAGCGGCGGTACGAGGACTCGTACCGCCGCAACTCATGTCCGGGCCGGTTTCCCGGCCGGACGACTCAGGCCGCGCCGCGCTGCAGCGCCTCGCACACCGCCGTCGACTCGCGCGCCCCCAGCTCGATCGCCCTGCCGCAGTGCGCGATCCAGGCCGCCATGCCGTCGGGGGTGCCGGAGACGTATCCCTCCAGCGCGGCCAGATAGGAGGCGCGGCCCAGTTCGGCGTGGCCGACCTCGGCCGGACAGATCGCCTTCGGGTCCAGGCCGCTGCCGATCAGCACGATCCGTTCGGCCGCACGCGCGACCAGGCCGTTGTGGGACGCGAAGGGCCGCAGTGCGAGCAGTTCGCCGTGCACCACGGCAGCGGTCACCAGCGCGGGCGCGGACGTCCCGGCGACGATCAGTTCCGCGAGCCCCTCCAGCCGGCCGGAGACCTCCTGGGCGTCCGGCAGCGGCAGCTCGATCAGCGGCTCGTCCACCGGCTCGCCCACCTGGCGCGGCCTGCCGACCTCGTCACTCCCGCTCGCCGCGGCCACCAGGTGCAGCCGGGCCAGCACCCTGAGGGGCGACTGCCGCCAGACGGACAGCAGCTGTCCCGCCTCCACCGAGAGCCTGAGGGCCGCACCCATGATGCGCGCCTCGGCGTCACCGCCGAAGTCGGTGCGCCGCCGCACCTCCTCCAGCGCCCAGTCGGCGCCGGACAGCGCAGCGGAGCCACGGGCGGCGCGCAGGGCTGCCTCGCCGGTGATCTCGGTGCCGCGCCGCCGCATGATCCGGTGCCCGTAGACCCGGTCCACGGCCTTGCGCACGGACTCCACGGAGTCGGCCACACCGGGCAGCGAGCCCAGGGCCGCGAGCGGGTCGGCGTTCGCGCCTGTCGTACTCATGAGTACGACACTACGCACCCCGTCGGCCGACCCCTCGAAGGAGTGGTCTTCTTCACTTCCAACCGACACCTACAGCTATCTCGTGACTACTGTTGGTGAACATGAAAATTGCTTTCGTTGGGAAGGGCGGCAGCGGCAAGACCACGCTCTCCTCCCTCTTCATCCGCCACCTCGCGGCCGCCGGCGCCCCGGTGGTCGCCATCGACGCGGACATCAACCAGCACCTCGGGCCCGCACTCGGCCTCGACGAGGCGGAGGCCGCCGCACTGCCCGCCATGGGCGAGCGGCTGCCGTTGATCAAGGACTATCTCCGCGGCAGCAACCCTCGCATCCACTCCAGCACCACGATGATCAAGACGACCCCGCCCGGGGAGGGCTCGCGGCTGGTCCGGGTGCGGGAGCCGAACCCGGTCTACGACGCCTGCGCGCGGCCGGTGGAACTCGACGGTGGCGCCGTCCGTTTGATGGTCACCGGCCCCTTCACGGACGCCGACCTGGGGGTCGCCTGCTACCACTCCAAGACGGGAGCGGTGGAGCTGTTCCTGAACCACCTCGTCGACGGCCCCGACGAGTACGTCGTGGTCGACATGACGGCGGGTTCGGACTCCTTCGCCTCCGGCATGTTCACCCGCTTCGACATGACGTTCCTCGTCGCCGAGCCGACCCGGAAGGGAGTCTCCGTCTACCGCCAGTACAAGGAGTACGCCCGCGACTTCGGCGTCGCCCTGAAGGTCGTCGGCAACAAGATCCAGGAACAGGACGACATCGACTTCCTGCGCGCGGAGGTCGGGGACGACCTGCTCGTGACGGTCGGGCGCTCGGACTGGGTACGCGCCATGGAGAAGGGCCGCCCGCCCCGGTTCGATCTCCTGGAGGAGGCCAACGCCCGCGCCCTGCATACCCTTCGGGCCACCGTGGACGCCACGTACGAGCTGCGGGACTGGGAGCGCTACACCCGCCAGATGGTGCACTTCCACCTGAAGAACGCCGACGCGTGGGGCAACGAGCGCACCGGGGCCGACCTGGCGGCGCAGGTCGACCCCGCCTTCGTGCTCGGCGAAGGCGTCGGCGCGGAGGTCACAACTCCCGTGTGAGGAGTGCCGCTTGCGCGCGACGCCCACCGCGCGCAGGCAGCGCCTACTGCTTGACCGCCGGTGCCCCGGGTACGCCCTTCGGCGCCGGGGCCGGGCGGCCGGAGAGGAAGGACGCCCAGCCCTGCCTGGGAGCCTCGCCCACGCTCAGGGTGCGCAGCTTCTCCAGGGTCTTCGGGTCCTGGGCGTCCAGCCAGTCGACCAGCTGGTGGAAGGACACGCAGCGCACATCGGGCTTGTTGCACACCTCCCGCACCGTGTCCTCGACGGCGCGCATGTAGGTGCCACCGTTCCAGGACTCGAAGTGGTTGCCGATGATCAGCGGCGCGCGGTTGCCGTCGTACGCCCGGTAGAAGCCCTTGACCAGGCCGTCGCGCATCTGGTCGCCCCAGTAGTCGAACTTGTCCGGGTCGCCCTGGGTCTGGGTCCCGGACTGATTGACCATGAAGTTGTAGTCCATGGTCAACTGCTCGTAGGTGTGCCCGGGGAAGGGCACCAGCTGCATCGACAGATCCCACAGCCCCTGCTTCTTCTTGGGCCAGACCTGGTTGTTGACGCCGCTGGAGTCATAGCGGAAGCCCAACTGGCGGGCCGCCTTCATGAAGTTCTTCTGGCCCTCGAGGCAGGGAGTGCGGGCGCCGATCAGCTCCTTGTCGTAGTCGAAGGGCAGCGGGGCCGACTTCTTCATGCCGGTGTTGGTCTTCCAGGTCCTCACGAACCGCTTGGCCTGGGCGATCTCGCTCTTCCACTCGCTCACCGACCAGGTGCCGACCCCGCCGTCGGGCCCGCAGAAGTGGCCGTTGAAGTGGGTGCCGATCTCATTGCCCTCCAGCCAGGCCAGCCGTGCCTGCTTGACGGTGTCGGCGATCCCCTTCTCGTCGTTGAAACCGATGTCGGAGCTGCCCGGCGAGTGCTGCGGCGGCTTGTACAGGTCCTTCTTCTCCTCCGGCAGCATGTACACGCCGCTGAGGAAGTACGTCATGGTGGCGTGGTTCTCCTTGGAGACCTCGCGGAAGTGCGAGAAGAGTTTCTGGCTGTCCTCGCCCGCGCCGTCCCAGGAGAACACCACGAACTGCGGCGGCTTCTGACCAGGCTTCAGCCGCTCGGGTCTGGGCAGATGCGGCTGCGCGCCGGTGTACGCGGTGGATCCGTCGCCGATCAGCCGGAACACGCTCTTGGGGGCGGCCGCCCCTTTCGGCGGGCCGGACGCCCCTTCCTTCGGGCCGTTGGAGCCGGTCGCGCAACCGGCGAGCGACGAGGCACAGGCCGCGGCGGCCACGACGCCGACGGCGATCCTCTGGGTGGCGGCCATGTTCCGCCCACCTTCTTCCTTCTCTCAGGCACACGCGGACGAGGGCTGTTTTCTGGTGATGTGCCGGGCTTGCACCGACAGTGCCGCCAAGGTCGCACGAGACCTTAGAAGGAATTAGTACGACAAGCCGATCAAATGATTAGTTCACTCACGCGAGTGATCTGATGCGCCATTTGCCCCGGAAAGTTATGCATTGTCTTTACTCTTCATTACGTTTCTTTTAATGGCGTTGATCCATCCCGCCCAGTCCGCGACCGTGCCGCCCCGGAGGAGACGGGACCATGTCAGCCTGCGCACCCGCACACCCCCAGCACCCGCACCCCCCGCACATTCCGCCGCCGGGCCGACGGCGCCGCTTCCCCATGGCGGGCGCCGACCTGTCCGCGTCCGTCGCGGTCTTCCTGATCGCCCTGCCCCTGTCCCTCGGCATCGCCCTGGCCACCGGCGCTCCGCTCCAGGCCGGCCTGGTCGCCGCCGCCGTGGGCGGACTCGTCGCCGGCCGGCTCGGCGGCTGCCCGTTGCAGGTCAGCGGCCCCGCCGCCGGACTCACCGTGGTCACCGCCGACCTGATCCACCGCTACGGCTGGCGGGCGACCTGCGGCATCACCGTCCTCGCCGGACTCGCCCAACTCGGCCTCGGCTGCCTGCGGGTGGCGCGCGGCGCACTCGCGGTGAGCCCGGCCGTGGTGCACGGCATGCTCGCCGGGATCGGCATCACCATCGCCGTCGCCCAGCTGCACATCGTCCTCGGCGGCAGCCCCGACAGCTCCGTCCTCACCAACCTGCTTGCCCTGCCTGCCCAGCTGGCCCATCTGCACCCGGCCGCCGTCTCGATGAGCGCGCTGACGCTCGCCCTGCTGCTGGTCTGGCCCCGGCTGCCCGGGCGCGTCGGCCGGCTGCTCCAGAGCGTGCCGGCCGCCCTCGTCGCCGTGGCCGGGGCGACCGTCGCGGCGGCCCTCACCGGTCTGGCCCTGCCCCGGGTCGACCTGCCGTCCTGGCGCAGCCATGCCCTGGCCGGAGTGCCCGAGGGCCCGGCGCTCGGCCTCGCCGCCGCCGTGCTCACCACCACCCTGGTGTGCAGCGTGCAGTCGCTGCTCGGCGCGGTGGCCGTGGACAAACTGGTCGCGGCCCGTCCCGGCCCCCTCGCCCGTGTCGGCCGCTCCGATCTCGACCGCGAGCTACTGGGTCAGGGCACCGCCAACATCGTCTCCGGGGCACTCGGCGGACTGCCGGTCGCCGGGGTGGCCGTGCGCAGTACCGTCAATGTGAAATCCGGTGCCGTGAGCCGGAACTCCGCGATGCTGCACGGCGTTCTCGTAGTAGTCGCCGCGCTGCTGATGGTCCCGATCCTGGAGGAGATCCCGCTCGCCTCCCTCGCCGCCCTGGTGATGGCCGTCGGCATCCAGATGGTGTCCCTGCACCACATCCGCACGGTGACGCGCCACCGCGAAGTGCCGGTCTACGCCGCGACCACACTGGGCGTGGTGCTCCTCGGTGCCCTTCAGGGCGTGTTCCTCGGAGTCGCCGTGGCCGTCGCCCTCGCCCTGCACCGCCTCACCCGCACCCGCATCACCCACGAAGAGAAGAAAGGAGTCCATCACGTAAGAATCCGAGGTCAGTTGACGTTCCTGGCGGTGCCCCGGCTCAGCCGAGCCCTGCATCTCGTACCCCAAGGCGCCCACGTCGTCGTGGAGTTGGACGGATCGTTCATGGACCACGCGGCGTACGAGTCACTGCAGGACTGGCGCAGCGCCCACACCGCACGCGGCGGTACGGCCGAGCTGTCGGGCCGACGCGGCGGAATCCGGACCGCCGAGCCAACCCTGTCCACCTCCAGCCCGCCTCTGTCCCCTGCCGGGACGCCCCTGTCCGTCACCGGTCCACCCCTGTCCACCTCTAGCCCGCCCCCGTCCCCCGCCGGGACGCCCCGGACCGCCACCGCCCCGGCCCGGACCGCCACCGGCCCAACCCCGTCCGCCGGGTGCCGGTGCCGGTGCCGGCCCTGGACGCCCTGGCGGGATCACCGGTTCTGCTTCCCGGAAGCGGTCGCCGCTCCGGCGGGCCGGGAGACGGAGCATGAACTGGCCCGTGGGATCGGCTCGTTCCAGCGCAACACCGCGCCGCTGGTACGGGAGGAGCTGGCGCGGCTCGCTAGGGAGGGCCAGCGGCCCGCACAGCTCTTTCTCACCTGCGCCGACTCCCGGCTCGTCACGTCGATGATCACCGCCAGTGGTCCCGGCGACCTGTTCGTCGTCCGCAACGTCGGCAACCTGGTGCCGGTGCCGGGCGAGGAGCAGGGCGACGACTCGGTGGCGGCCGCCGTCGAGTACGCGGTGGAGGTGCTCGGGGTGCGTTCCATCACCGTGTGCGGGCACTCGGGTTGCGGGGCGATGAAGGCGCTGCTGGCCGCGGCCGGCGAGGGCGGGGACACTTCGCTGCGGCGCTGGCTCCGGCACGGGTTGCCGAGTCTTGTGCGGATGGCGGGGGACCACCGCACCTGGCCCCGGCTCGCCGGCCGGTGCCCGGCGGACGCGGTGGAGCAGCTGTGCCTGGTCAATGTGGTCCAGCAGCTGGAGCACCTGCGGGCGCACGGCCCGGTGGCCCGGGCGCTGGCCAGGGGCAGGCTGGAGCTGCACGGGATGTACTTCCACGTGGGCGAGGCACAGGCGTATCTGCTGGCGGGGAGCGCGGAAGACGGGGCGTTCGAGGGCGTCATGGAACACATCGACAGGGGAAGGAGGTATGCGGCGCGGGGTGAGAACCCAGGTTCCCTACAGGTCTAAACCAATTTTTCGGATCGCCCTTGTCATGGGACCCCCGCGTCTGATGAGCTGTGGCCTGGGACACAACGGACACCCTTCGAAAGGGAGATGTCGTGAGCAACGAAAGCCTGGCCAACCTGCTCAAGGAAGAACGCAGGTTCGCGCCGCCCGCCGACCTGGCCGCGCACGCCAACGTCACCGCGGAGGCGTATGCACAGGCCAAGGCTGACAGGCTCGGCTTCTGGGCCGAGCAGGCCCGTCGGCTGACCTGGGCCAAGGAACCGACCGAGACGCTGGACTGGTCCAACCCGCCGTTCGCGAAGTGGTTCAAGGACGGCGAGTTGAACGTCGCGTACAACTGCGTGGACCGGCATGTGGAGGCCGGGCACGGGGACCGAGTCGCCATCCACTTCGAGGGTGAGCCCGGCGACAGCCGCTCGATCACCTACGCCGAGCTGAAGGACGAGGTCTCCAGGGCGGCCAACGCCCTGCTGGAGCTGGGTGTCCGCAAGGGCGACCGGGTCGCCATCTACATGCCGATGATCCCGGAGACCGCGATCGCGATGCTGGCCTCGGCCCGGATCGGCGCCGCGCACTCGGTGGTCTTCGGCGGCTTCTCGGCCGACGCCCTCGCGACCCGTATCCAGGACGCGGACGCGAAGGTCGTCATCACCGCCGACGGCGGCTACCGGCGCGGCAAGCCGTCCGCGCTGAAGCCGGCGGTCGACGAGGCGATCGGGAAGGTCGACAACGTCGAGCACGTACTGGTGGTGCGCCGTACCGGGCAGGACGTGGCCTGGAACGACGAGCGGGACTTCTGGTGGCACGAGCTGGTGGAGCAGCAGTCCGCCGAGCACACCCCGGAGGCGTTCGAGGCGGAGCACCCGCTGTTCATCCTCTACACCTCCGGCACGACCGGTAAGCCGAAGGGCATCCTGCACACCTCGGGCGGATACCTCACGCAGGCGGCGTACACGCACTGGGCGGTGTTCGACCTCAAGCCGGAGACGGACGTCTTCTGGTGCACAGCCGACGTCGGCTGGGTCACCGGGCACTCGTACATCGTGTACGGCCCGCTGGCCAACGGCGCGACGCAGGTCATGTACGAGGGCACGCCGGACACCCCGCACCAGGGCCGGTTCTGGGAGATCGTGCAGAAGTACAAGGTCACGATCCTCTACACCGCGCCGACGGCGATCCGGACGTTCATGAAGTGGGGCGACGACATCCCCGCGAAGTTCGATCTGTCCTCCCTGCGCATCCTCGGCTCGGTGGGCGAGCCCATCAACCCCGAGGCGTGGATCTGGTACCGGAAGAACATCGGCGCCGACAAGACGCCCGTCGTGGACACCTGGTGGCAGACCGAGACGGGCGCGATGATGATCTCGCCGCTGCCCGGCGTCACCGAGGCCAAGCCCGGTTCCGCGCAGACCCCGCTGCCCGGCATCTCGGCGACCGTCGTCGACGACGAGGCGAACGAGGTGCCCAACGGCGGCGGTGGCTATCTGGTGCTGACCGAGCCGTGGCCGTCGATGCTGCGCACCATCTGGGGCGACGACCAGCGGTTCATCGACACCTACTGGTCCCGGTTCGAGGGCAAGTACTTCGCCGGTGACGGCGCGAAGAAGGACGACGACGGCGACATCTGGCTGCTGGGCCGGGTGGACGACGTGATGCTCGTCTCCGGGCACAACATCTCCACCACCGAGGTGGAGTCGGCGCTCGTCTCCCACCCGTCCGTCGCCGAGGCGGCCGTCGTGGGCGCCACCGACGAGACCACCGGCCAGGCGATCGTCGCGTTCGTGATCCTGCGTGGTTCGGCCGCCGAGACCGAGGCGCTCGTCGGCGAGCTGCGCAACCACGTGGGCGCCACGCTCGGCCCGATCGCCAAGCCCCAGCGGATCCTGCCGGTGGCGGAGCTGCCCAAGACCCGCTCCGGCAAGATCATGCGCCGACTGCTGCGGGACGTGGCCGAGAACCGCCAGCTCGGTGACGTGACCACCCTGACCGACTCCACGGTCATGGACCTCATCCAGGCGAAGCTGCCTGCGGCGCCGAGCGAGGACTGAGGCGAAACGGCAGCTAGGCCCTGTCGTTTGGATCATCCCGACGTCGCGGGGTCTGGTCGGTTGGAAGGCGCCGTGACCTACAGCCGGCCTGATCCAAACGACAGGGCCTAGGGGCGCCCGGTGTCACCACCGGGCGCCCTCTTTTCGTTCGCCCAACTAACTTCCGGCGTCAAAATCGAGTAAAATGGCGATCTCAGGGTGTGCCGGGAAGTCTGGTCGGCGACGCCGTCGGCGATCCCGCGCGACGGCGTGATCATCGCCGTACCGACCCCGGAGGTTCCCGCCGTGGCCGCCCCCCGTACTCAGAAAGCCCCCCGTAAGGCGCTCGGACGCCTCTCCCTGCCCGAGCGGGCCTTCGTCGCGGACGCGCTGCGCACCGAGACCGTCGGCGGTGTTCTGCTGCTGCTCGCCGCCGTAGCGGCGCTGATCTGGGCGAACATCCCCGCCCTGCGCCACAGCTACGAGTCGGTGAGCCACCTCCACCTCGGCCCCGGCGCGCTCGGCCTGAACCTCTCCGTGGCCCACTGGGCCGCCGACGGCCTCCTCGCGGTGTTCTTCTTCGTCGCCGGTATCGAGCTCAAGCGCGAGCTGGTCGCCGGAGACCTGCGCGACCCCAGGGCGGCCGTACTGCCCGTGGTGGCCGCGCTGTGCGGCATGGCCGTACCGGCGCTCGTCTACACCCTCACCACCCTCACCGGGCATGGTTCGACACAGGGCTGGGCGGTGCCCACGGCCACCGACATCGCCTTCGCGCTCGCCGTACTCGCGGTCATCGGCACCTCGCTGCCCAGCTCGCTGCGCGCCTTCCTGCTCACCCTCGCGGTCGTCGACGACCTGTTCGCGATCCTGATCATCGCGATCTTCTTCACCGACCGGCTGGACTTCGCCGCGCTCGGCGGGGCCGCCGCCGGTCTGGTGGTCTTCTGGCTGCTGCTGCGCAAGGGGGTGCGCGGCTGGTACGTGTATGTGCCGCTCGCGGTGGTGATCTGGGCGCTGATGTACAACAGCGGCGTGCACGCCACCATCGCGGGCGTGGCGATGGGCCTGATGGTGCGCTGCACCACCCGGGAGGGTGAGCAGCACTCGCCGGGCGAGCACATCGAGCACCTGGTGCGGCCCCTGTCGGCAGGGCTCGCCGTGCCGGTTTTCGCGCTGTTCAGCGCCGGGGTGACGATCTCCGGCGGGGCGCTCGGGGATGTGTTCACCAGGCCCGAGACGCTCGGTGTGGTGCTCGGGCTCGTCCTCGGCAAGACGCTCGGCATCTTCGGCGGCGCCTGGCTGACCGTCCGCTTCACCCGCGCCTCCCTCAGCGAGGAGCTCGCCTGGGCCGACGTCTTCGCGGTGGCCTCCCTCGCCGGGATCGGCTTCACCGTCTCGCTGCTCATCGGCGAACTGGCCTTCGCCGGGGACACCGTGCTCACCGACGAGGTCAAGGCGGCCGTCCTCACCGGGTCGCTGATCGCGGCGGTGTGCGCGACGGTACTGCTGAAGATACGGAACGCCAAGTACCGCAGGCTGTGCGAGGAAGAGGAACGCGACGAGGACCTCGACGGCATCCCGGACGTCTACGAGCAGGACGACCCGGCCTATCACCTGCGCATGGCCGAGATCCACGAGCGCAAGGCCGCCGAGCACCGGCGGATCGCCGCCGAGCGGGCGGCCGCGGCGCGCCACGGGCTTCAGGAAGTGCCGGGCGGGGCAGGCGAGGAGGACGACCGTCCGGCATGATCTGACGAGACGGTACAAAACAAGACGGCCACAGGAGCAGGCCCGCCGGCCGCGTACGGCGGTACGGCGCACTTGCGGCACACGAGAGACCTCTGAGGGAGAAACGCGATGAGCGCACCCGACGGCAGCCCGGTCGGCGCCGAACGCAGCATCGGCCAGCTGTTCGCCTCGGCGACGACCGAATTGTCGGCGCTGGTGCACGACGAGATCGCGCTGGCCAAGGCCCAGCTGAAGCAGGACGTGAAGCGCGGCGCGATGAGCGGCGGCGCGTTCACGGCGGCCCTGGTGCTGCTCGTCTTCTCGCTCCCGATGCTCAACTTCGCCCTCGCCTACGGCATCCGGACCTGGAGCCACTGGAACCTGGCGATCTGCTTCGTGCTGTCCTTCGCGGCGAACGTGCTCGTCTCCCTCCTCCTCGCCCTGATCGGCGTGGCGTTCGCGAAGAAGGCCAAGAGGGGCCAGGGACCGCAGAAGGTGGCCGCGTCGGTCAAGGAGACGGCGGGCGTGCTGCAGAACGCCAAGCCGCACCCGCGCGCGGAGCTGCCCGAGGACCGGACCCCCGCGGCCATCGAAGCTGTGGCACGCTCACAGTCATGACCGACCCCGCCCCTTCCGCCGTACGGATCGACGGCCCCTGGACGCACAGGGACGTCGCCGCGAACGGCGCGCGCTTCCACATCGCCGAGCTGGGCGACGGCCCCCTGGTGCTGCTGCTGCACGGTTTCCCGCAGTTCTGGTGGACCTGGCGGCACCAGCTGGTGGCGCTCGCGGACGCGGGCTACCGGGCGGTGGCGATGGATCTGCGGGGCGTCGGCGGCAGCGACCGCACGCCCCGCGGGTACGACCCCGCCAACCTCGCACTCGACGTCACCGGCGTGATCCGCTCGCTCGGCGAGCCGGACGCCGCGTTGGTCGGCCACGACCTGGGCGGCTATCTGGCGTGGACGGCGGCCGCGATGCGCCCCAAGCTCGTACGACGGCTCGCGGTCGTCTCGATGCCGCATCCGCGGCGCTGGCGCTCGGCGATGCTCCGGGACGCCCGCCAGACGGCCGCCAACTCCTACATCTGGGGCTTTCAGCGGCCCTGGGTTCCGGAGCGTCAACTCACCGCGGACGGCGGTGCGCTGGTGGGCCGGCTGATCCGGGAGTGGTCAGGGCCACGGCTGCCGGAGGACGACGCGGTGGAGGCCTACCAGCGGGCCATGTGCATCCCGTCGACCGCGCACTGCGCGATCGAGCCGTACCGCTGGCTGGTGCGCTCGCTGGCCCGCCCGGACGGCATCCAGTTCAACCGCAGGATGAAGCGGCCGGTTCGGGTGCCCACGCTGCATCTGCACGGCTCGCTGGACCCGGTGACGCGCACGCGCAGCGCGGCCGGTTCGGGCGAGTACGTCGAAGCGCCGTACCGCTGGCGCCTGTTCGACGGGCTCGGCCACTTCCCGCACGAGGAAGACCCGGCCGTGTTCTCCACGGAGCTGGTCAACTGGCTGAAGGATCCCGAGCCCGACCGGTGACGTACCGCGTGCCGCACTCGGTGACGTACTCGTTGACGTACACCGGAGAGGTACACCCGGAACCGGTGATGTTCACCCGGATCGGTGATGCACATCGGTGACCGTACGGTGCCGGTTCGATGCGTGGAGTATCCGGTTCCTGGACAGTTGTCCCTCGAACGGCCACATGCCTGCCGCATAGGCCAATTGGGCGCCGCTCAGGCGGTTATCGACCTTCGGGCGGGGGCACACGTCGGGGTATGGGCTGGACGCACGACTACAGTGACGCACCCCGCAACCGCCGCTCGAGCGCCGGCGTGGGCACGCCTCAGCGAGGCAACCCGCAACTCGCGGAAGGGGACCTCCGCGTGGGGATCCCGCGCATCCTGCGCCGCCGGGCCCGCTGGGTCTCGGTGCGTCTGCGCCACCCGCGCGGCTGAACCTCCGCCCCGGGCTCACAGCGCGCAGCTGTCCGTACCCACCTGCTCGTTCGCCGTACGTCCCTTCTCGACGTCGGGCTGGATCTCGTCCGCCGTGAGGGCGTAACCGGTGTCGGCGTCGTCGAGGGACTTGGCGAACACCACGCCGTACACCCGGCCGTCGGGGGTGAGCAGCGGGCCGCCCGAGTTGCCCTGGCGGACGATCGTGTACAGCGAGTAGACGTCGCGGCGGACGGTGCTGCGGTGGTAGATGTCCGGACCGTTGGCCGTGATGCGCCCGCGCACGCGCGCGGCGCGCACGTCGTACGAGCCGTTCTCCGGGAAGCCCGCGACGATCGCGCCGTCACCGCCGGCCGCGTCCTGGGCGGAGAACCGCAGGGCGTGCGCCTTCAGGTCCGGTACGTCGAGTACGGCGATGTCGCGCTTCCAGTCGTACAGGACGACCTTGGCGTCGTACTTGCGGCCCTCGCCGCCGATCTGCACGGTGGGCGCGTCGACGCCGCCCACCACGTGCGCGTTGGTCATGACCCGGCGGTCGGCGAAGACGAAGCCGGTGCCCTCCAGGACCTTGCCGCAGCTCTGGGCGGTGCCGGTGACCTTGACGATGGACCGCTGGGCGCTCCGGGTGACCGGGCTGTTCGCGAGGGCCGGGTCGGGCGGCTGGACGTCCTTGATCGGCTCGTTGGCGAAGGGGCTGAAGACCTGCGGGAAGCCGTTCTGCGCGAGGACGGAGGAGAAGTCCGCGAACCAGGTGTTGGCCTGCGCGGGCAGCGCCCGGGAGACACCGAGGAGCACCTTGGAGCCGCGGACCTCCTTGCCGAGCGTCGGCAGGGTGGTGCCGGCCAGGGCGGACCCGATCAGCCAGGCCACCAGCAGCATGGCGACGACGTTGACGAGGGCGCCGCCGGTGGCGTCCAGGGCGCGGGCCGGGGACCAGGTGATGTACCGGCGGAGCTTGTTGCCCAGGTGGGTGGTCAGGGCCTGGCCGACGGAGGCGCAGACGATGACGACGACCACGGCGACCACGGCGGCGGTGGTGCCGACCTGCGCGTTGTTGGTCACGGCGTCCCAGATCACGGGCAGCGTGTACACGGCGACGAGGCCGCCGCCCAGGAACCCGATCACCGACAGGATGCCGACGACGAAGCCCTGGCGATAGCCCACGACGGCGAACCACACGGCCGCGACCAGCAACAGGATGTCCAGCACGTTCACAAGCGACACCCTGTCATGACCGCCAGTCGAGTGGGACCTGCTTCTCTCTGTCCCAGGGGCGCTCCCAGCCCGCGAAATGCAGCAGGCGGTCGATCACTCCCGCCGTGAAACCCCACACCAGGGCCGATTCGACCAGGAATGCCGGGCCTCGGAAGCCGCTGGGGTGGATGGCGGTGGCGCGGTTGGCGGGATCCGTGAGATCCGCCACGGGGACCGTGAACACGCGTGCCGTCTCATTCGGATCGACGACGCCGACCGGGCTGGGCTCGCGCCACCAGCCGAGCACGGGGGTGACGACGAAGCCGCTCACCGGGATGTACAGCGCGGGGAGCACGCCGAAGAGCTGGACGCCGGAGGGGTCCAGACCGGTCTCCTCCTGGGCCTCGCGCAGCGCGGCCCTGAGCGGTCCGTCGGTGTGCGGGTCGCCGTCCTCGGGGTCGAGCGCGCCGCCCGGGAAGGAGGGCTGCCCGGCGTGCGAGCGCAGGGAACCGGCGCGCTCCATCAGCAGCAGCTCCGGGCCGCTCTCGCCCTCGCCGAACAGGATCAGCACGGCCGACTTGCGCCCCGAGCCGTTCTCCGGCGGCAGGAAGCGGCTCAGCTGGAGCGGCTCGACCGTCTCGGCGGCCCGCACCACGGGCGCCAGCCACTTGGGCAGCCCCTCCTTGCTGAGCGTCACCGCACCGCCCCGCGTCTCACTGGCCCTCGCCATCGCCACCCCCGTCGCTCTGCCTGTCCAACGCCCGAGGGCCCCGAGATCGTTCCGTCACGCGGCCCCCAGCGGCGGGGCCGGCTTGCCGCCCGCGTCGAGGTAGGCCTGCGGGGGCTTGAGCCGCTGGCCGGGGAAGCCGCCCTTCTCGTACTTCAGGAGCTTCTTCGCCTTCTCCGGGTCGGTCTCGCCCTCGCCGTAGGCCGGGCAGAGCGGGGCGATCGGGCAGGCGCCGCAGGCGGGCTTGCGGGCGTGGCAGATCCGGCGGCCGTGCCAGATCACGTGGTGGGAGAGGTCGGTCCAGTCGCTTTTCGGGAACAGCGCGCCGACGGCGGCCTCGATCTTGTCCGGGTCGGTCTCCTCGGTCCACTTCCAGCGCCGCACCAGCCGCTGGAAGTGGGTGTCCACGGTGATCCCGGGCCGTCCGAAGGCGTTGCCGAGCACCACGAAGGCGGTCTTGCGGCCGACACCGGGCAGCTTGACCAGGTCTTCCAGCCTTCCCGGCACCTCGCCGCCGAAGTCCTCCGTGAGGGCCTTGGAGAGCCCTATCACCGACTTGGTCTTGGCCCGGAAGAACCCGCAGGGGCGCAGGATCTCCTCGACCTCCTCCGGGTTGGCGGCGGCCAGGTCCTCCGGAGCCGGGTACTTGGCGAAGAGCGCCGGGGTCGTCTGGTTGACGCGCAGGTCGGTCGTCTGGGCCGACAGCACGGTGGCGACCAGCAGCTGGAAGGGGTTCTCGAAGTCCAGCTCCGGGTGGGCGTACGGATACACCTCGGCGAGCTCGCGGTCGATGCGGCGGGCGCGGCGGACCAGGGCGGTGCGGGACTCCTCCGCCGGGGGCTTCACCGCGACCTTCTTGGCGGCCGCCGCCTTCTTCACCGCCACGGGCTCGCCGGTCGCCACGGCCTTCTTGGCCGGGGTGACCTTCTTGGCGGCCACTGCCTTCCTGGCGGGGGCCTTCTTGGCCTTCTTGGCGGAGGCCGGGGCGGCCTTCCCGGCCGAGGCCTGGGTGGCCGTTTTTACCGTTTTTCCGGTTTTCTTATCACCGCCGGAACTCTGTTCGCCCACAGCGGAATCGCGACGTACAACCACCCGCTAAGCCCCCTTGGCCTGTGCTCTCACCGGCGATTTGGACACCCGGCCAGCCTAAAGCCCGGCACCGACATCCGCCCCGGACCCGGTGGATCGGTCCCCGATTGGACCCCTGACGCTTACCTCGGGACACCTGTGCGGCATCCTTGTGACAGATCACACTGTTTGGACCGCCCGGCAAAATGGGGAGCACGGTCCCCTGGTACCAACGGGGGAGCAAGATCCCCTGAGCAGGTCGACAAGGAGAGAACTCGTGGACGACGTTCTGCGGCGCAACCCGCTCTTCGCGGCTCTCGACGACGAGCAGGCCGCGGAGCTTCGCGCCTCCATGAGTGAGGTGACCCTCGCACGCGGCGACTCCCTGTTCCACGAGGGCGACCCGGGCGACCGGCTGTACGTCGTCACCGAGGGCAAGGTCAAGCTGCACCGCACCTCCCCCGACGGCCGCGAGAACATGCTCGCCGTCGTCGGCCCCGGCGAGCTGATCGGCGAGCTGTCGCTCTTCGACCCGGGCCCGCGTACGGCGACCGCGACCGCGCTGACCGAGGTCAAGCTGCTCGGTCTCGGCCACGGCGACCTCCAGCCCTGGCTGAACGCCCGCCCCGAGGTGGCCGGCGCCCTGCTGCGCGCCGTCGCCCGCCGTCTGCGCAAGACCAACGACGCCATGTCCGACCTGGTCTTCTCCGACGTCCCCGGCCGCGTGGCGCGCGCCCTGCTGGACCTCTCGCGCCGCTTCGGCGTGCAGTCCGAGGAAGGCATCCACGTCGTCCACGACCTCACCCAGGAGGAGCTGGCCCAGCTGGTCGGCGCCTCCCGCGAGACCGTGAACAAGGCGCTGGCGGACTTCGCCCAGCGCGGGTGGCTCCGCCTTGAGGCGCGGGCCGTGATCCTGCTGGACGTGGAGAGGCTGGCCAAGAGGTCTCGCTGAGGCCCCTGAAGGGGGGCCGATTGGGGGAGGTTCCCTGGGGGCGGCCGCCCCCTGCGCTCGAAAACCAGCTGCCCGCGGCAGCCACGGGCGGCACAGTGGCCTCATGCCCGAACCACCTGCCCCGCACGGCCTCGACGCCCTCGGCTTCATCGCGCGCGAAGGCTCCCTCGCGCGCGTGCCCGTCGTTTTCCGTCCGGTCGTGGCCGCCGCGCGCGACCGGCTGCTGGAGGTCTTCGGGACGCGGCTGGACAGCGCCTACCTCTACGGGTCGATCCCGCGCGGCACCGCGCGCGTGGGCCGCAGTGACCTGGACCTGCTGGTGGCGCTCCGGGACGAGCCGGCCGAGGCCGACCGGGACGCCGTACGGGCGCTCGGCGAGGCGGTCGACAAGGAGTTCCCGCAGATCGACGGCGTGGGCACGCTGCTGTACAGTCGGGACCGGCTGCTGAGCGAACCGGAGCGGTACGACCTGGGCTGGTTCGTCGCCTGCCTGTGCACCCCGCTGCTCGGCGAGGACCTCGCCGAGTACCTGCCGCGCTACCGCCCCGACTCCCTGCTCGCCCGCGAGACCAACGGCGACCTGGCCCGGTGGCTGCCCCGCTGGCGGGAGCGGATCGCGGGCGCCGAGGACACCGAGGAGGCCCGGCGGCCCCTCGTGCGCTTCATGTCCCGGCACCTCGTCCGCACCGGCTTCACGCTCGTCATGCCCCGCTGGAACGGCTGGACCAGCGATCTGCGCGAGATGGCCGAGGTGTGCGGCGCCTACTACCCCGAGCGGGCCGCACAGCTGCGTACGGCGGCGCGGTACGGCTACGACCCCGTCGGCGATCCGGAGGTGCTGCGGTCGTACGTGGACGACCTGGGGCCCTGGCTCGCCGACGAGTACGCGCGCGTGCACGGCGTGAAGGCCCCGCGCCCGGAGGACTGACCGCCCGGAGGCCCGACCGGACAGCGGTGAGCCGTCCCTCCAAGTCGGCCGGAACACGCCCCCGTTACGAGGCAACCCTCCCGCTCTCCGCCGCATCTTGCCTCCGGCAGCAGCGAACCGACCGGAAGGCAGCCGACGTGAGCAGCCCGCCCTCTCCCCCCGTCCGGCGCGGTGCGGCCGTGGCCGCCGCCTTCGCACTCCTCACCCTCGCCGGACCACAGGCGGCCCACGCCGCACCGGCCGCCGCGGTCACCGGCCCCGCGGCCCTGCACTGGTCCACCTGCCCCGCGGGCTCCGAGGCGCCGCGCGGCACGTACTGCGCCACCCTCAAGGTTCCCCTCGACTACGCCAAGCCCGGCGGCCGGCAGATCAAGCTCACCCTGTCGATGGCCGGTGACCTGCACGCCCCGCGCACTCTCGTGGTCAACCCCGGCGGCCCCGGCGAACCGGGCATCGGCACTCCCAAGCTGGTGTGGGGCTCGCTGCCCGAGGACGTCGCCGCGAAGTACAACGTGGTCAGCTTCGACCCGCGCGGTGTCGGTGCCAGCACCCCCGTCTCCTGCGGGGACACCAGCAAGCTGATCAAGCATCCGGCCGCGCCGTACACGCCCGCGACCGCCGCGCAGGAGCAGGCGCGGCGCACGGTCGCCCGCAAGGTCGCCGAGCAGTGCTCCGCGCATGCGCGGGACCTGCTGCCGTACATCACCACCGAGAACGCGGCCCGCGACATGGACCGGATCCGTACCGCGTTCCACCGCGACACGCTGGACTACCTCGGCTATTCGTACGGGACGAGGCTCGGCGCGACCTACGCGACGCTGTTCCCGGCCCACACCGGGCGGATGATTCTGGACAGCGTCGTCGATCCGACCGTCACCAGCTACGGCTCGCAGTTCGAGCAGGACCCGGCGCTCCAGCACCGGGCCGGCCAGTTCTTCGCGTGGGCGGCCCGGAAGGACGCGACCTATCACCTGGGCACCAGTGCGGCGAAGGTGTCGGCCGCATGGGACGCCGTCCGCGCCAAGCTCGCCGCCCACCCCGCCGGAGGCCGCGCGGGCGGCGCCGAGCTGGACGATCTGCTGGCCTCCGCCATGTACACCGATCTGGACTGGGGCAATGTGGCCCAGGCCGTCTCGGACTACCGGCGCGGGGACGCGAGCGGGCTGCTCGGCGCGACCGACCAGCTGGCTCTCGGCGGCGTGAACCCCGCCCAGCTCGCCTACAACTGCGTGGACGACGCCTGGCCCCGCGACTGGGCGACCTGGCACCGGGACACCGCCGCGGCCGCCCCCAAGGCCCCGCTGTTCGCCTGGCTGAACACCTGGTACAGCGCTCCGTGCGCCTACTGGAAGGCCCCGACGGCCCGGCCCGTGAAGATCGGCTCGGCGAAGGTGCCGCCGGTGCTGCTGCTCCAGGCCGAGGACGACCCGGCGACCCCGGTGGTGGGCGCGCGGCGCATGCACCAGGTGCTGTCCGGTTCCCGCCTCGTCGTCGCGGGCGGCGGCAATCACGGCCAGTACCTGTTCGCGGGGAACACCTGCATGGACCGCGCCGGAAACCGCTATCTGCTCACGGGGAAGCTGCCGGCCGCGAACGCCACGTGCCCGGCGCCACCGGCACCGTAGACGGAGACGCTCGGCCACGGTCGGGTACGCGCGCGTACCTGGCACGAACGGTGACCCGGCACGAGCCCGGCCGTATGACGTTCACCGAGACGGACGTCCGGTGGACCACCCGGGCCCGGCCGGGCCGACGCCGGGCTAGATCAGCCCGTGCTCGCTCAGGTAGTCCAGCTGGGCCCGTACCGACAGCTCCGCCGCCGGCCACAGGGAGCGGTCCACGTCGGCGTACACGTGGGCCACGACCTCGGCCGGGGTGCGGTAGCCGTCCTCGACCGCCGTCTCCACCTGGGCGAGCCGGTGGGCGCGGTGGGCGAGGTAGAACTCGACGGCGCCCTGCGCGTCCTCCAGGACCGGCCCGTGGCCCGGCAGGACGGTGTGCACGCCGTCGTCCACGGTCAGGGACCGCAGCCGGCGCAGGGAGTCCAGATAGTCGCCCAGACGGCCGTCGGGGTGCGCCACGACCGTCGTTCCGCGCCCCAGGATGGTGTCGCCCGTGAGCACCGCCTGGTCGGCCGGGAGATGGAAGCACAGCGAGTCCGAGGTGTGCCCCGGAGTCGGTACGACCCTCAGCTCCAGGCCCCCGACGGTGATCACGTCCCCGGCGGCCAGGCCCTCGTCGCCCAGGCGCAGCGCCGGATCGAGGGCACGCACGCGCGTTCCGGTCAGTTCCGCGAAGCGGGCGGCGCCCTCGGCGTGGTCGGGATGGCCGTGGGTGAGCAGGGTCAGGGCTATCCGCTTGCCGGCCTTCTCGGCGGAGTCGACGACGCTGCGCAGATGGCCGTCGTCCAGGGGGCCCGGGTCGACCACCACGGCGAGATCGGAGCCGGGCTCGGCGACGATCCAGGTGTTGGTTCCGTCCAGGGTCATCGCGGAGGCGTTGGGCGCGAGGACGTTGACGGCCCGCGCGGTGGCGGGGCCGGAGAGCACCTGGCCGCGGGGCTGGCCCGGCAGCGTGCTTGCGTCGGTCATACGGGGCCTCCACCCGTCGTCTCGCGGGTCGTCGTCACGCGCGTGCCGGGGGTCGTCGGTATGTGCTTGGTGAACTCGTCGTGTCCCGGCCAGGACAGGACGATCTCGCCGTCCTGGAGGCGGGCGCGCGCCAGCACCGGCGTCATGTCACGCCCGGGGGCGGCCGCGAGCGCCTCGGCGGCGGTGCCGTACGGCAGCAGCTGGCGCAGGGTGGCGATGGTGGGCGGCATCATCAGCAGCTCGCCCCTGTCGTAGCCGGTGGCGGCCTGAGCGGGGCGGATCCACACCGTGCGGTCGGCCTCCGTGGAGGCGTTGCGGGTGCGCTGGCCCTCGGGCAGGGCGGCCACGAAGAACCAGGTGTCGTAGCGTCGGGCCTCGAACTCCGGGGTGATCCAGCGGGTCCAGGCGCCCAGCAGGTCCGAGCGCAGCACCAGACCGCGCCGGTGCAGGAACTCGGCGAAGGACAGCTCGCGCGCGACCAGCGCGGCCCGGTCCGCCTCCCAGTCGTCTCCGGTGGTGTCGCCGACGACCGAGTCCGGGTCGGGTCCGGCGAGCAGCACACCCGCCTCCTCGTACGTCTCCCGTACGGCCGCGCAGACGATCGCCTGGGCGCCGGACTCGTCGACGCCGAGCCGGTCCGCCCACCACGCGCGCGTGGGGCCCGCCCAGCGCACCAGACGGTCGTCGTCGCGCGGGTCGACACCGCCCCCGGGATACGCGTACGCGCCTCCGGCGAAGGCCATGGAGGCGCGTCTGCGCAACATGTGGACGACCGGGCCGGACTCGGTGTCCTTCAGGAGCAGCACCGTGGCCGCGCGCCTGGGGGACACCGGTGTGAGGGCGCCGTCCGCGAGCGCGCGGATGCGGTCCGGCCACTCCGGGGGATACCACTGACCGTTCGCCATGGGCGGAGGCTATCCCGTGTAGGGCGAATGTTCGAGAGGTGCCCGAGGTCAGAGGTAGTTCCGGCGGGTTCCGGTGGGTTACCGGTCGAGTTCCACCTGGATCTCGATCTCCACCGGCGCGTCCAGCGGCAGCACCGCGACGCCGACCGCGCTGCGCGCGTGCACGCCCTTGTCGCCGAGGACCTCGCCGAGCAGCTCGCTGGCGCCGTTGACGACACCGGGCTGCCCGGTGAAGTCGGACGCGGAGGCGACGAACCCGACGACCTTCACCACGCGCGCGATGCGGTCCAGGTCGCCGGTGACGGACTTCACGGCGGCCAGCGCGTTCAGCGCGCACGTGCGGGCCAGGTCCTTGGCCTCCTCCGGCGTGACCTCGGCGCCCACCTTTCCGGTGACCGGCAGCTTGCCCTCGACCATCGGCAGCTGGCCGGCGGTGTAGACGTAGACCCCGGACCGCACGGCCGGCTGGTACGCGGCCAGCGGCGGTACGACCTCGGGCAGGGTCAGGCCCAGTTCGGCCAGCTTGGCCTCGACCGCGCTCATGCCTGCTTCTCCCGCTTCAGGTAGGCCACGAGCTGCTCGGGGTTGTTGGGCCCGGGCACGACCTGGACGAGCTCCCAGCCGTCCTCGCCCCAGGTGTCCAGAATCTGCTTCGTGGCATGGACGAGCAGCGGCACGGTTGCGTATTCCCACTTGGTCATGGGGCCGACTGTAGCCGCTGTGACCGCGGGGACGCTGACCTGCGGCCGCGGGGAGAGTGACCCGCGTTATCCACAGCCGAGCGCGTGAGTGTCGAGGGGACTGGTTAGTCTCGAAGGCGTGAGCAGGCTCCAGGTCGTCAGCGGCAAGGGCGGGACCGGAAAGACGACGGTCGCCGCCGCACTGGCGCTGGCCCTCGCGACCGAGGGGAAGCGGACGCTTCTCGTGGAGGTCGAGGGCCGGCAGGGCATCGCGCAGCTCTTCGAGACAGAGGCGTTGCCATACGAGGAGCGGAAGATCGCGGTCGCTCCCGGGGGCGGCGAGGTGTACGCCCTCGCCATAGATCCCGAACTGGCCCTTCTGGACTACCTCCAGATGTTCTACAAGCTCGGCGGCGCTGGCCGGGCCCTGAAGAAGCTCGGCGCGATCGACTTCGCCACCACCATCGCGCCGGGCATCCGGGACGTCCTGCTGACCGGCAAGGCGTGCGAGGCCGTGCGCCGCAAGGACAAGAGCGGACGGTTCGCGTACGACTACGTCGTCATGGACGCCCCGCCGACCGGCCGCATCACCCGCTTCCTGAATGTGAACGACGAGGTGGCGGGCCTGGCGAAGATCGGCCCGATACACAATCAGGCGCAGGCGGTGATGCGGGTGCTGAAGTCGCCGGAGACGGCGGTGCACCTGGTCACGCTGCTGGAGGAGATGCCGGTCCAGGAGACCGCCGACGGCATCGCCGAACTGCGCGCGGCCCGGCTGCCGGTGGGCCGGGTCATCGTGAACATGGTCCGGCCGGAGGTGTTGGACGCGGCCGACCTGGAACTCGTACGGACCGTGGAGCGTTCCTCTGTCGCACAGGCGTTGTCGGCGGCCGGACTGGGCGGGGCCCGGCGCGGTGGCAACGCGGAGAAGCTGGTGGACCCGCTGCTGCAGCAGGCCGCGGAGTACGCCGCGCGGTACGCGCTGGAGCAGGAGCAGCGCGCGGTCCTCGGCGAGCTGGGCCTGCCGCTGGACGAACTGCCACTGCTCGCCGAGGGCATGGACCTGGCGGGCCTGTACGAACTCGCCACCGAGCTGCGGAAGCAGGGGTTGTCATGAGTCCGGACCCGGCCGGGGCGCCCGAGACGGCGGAGAGGGCCGCGAGGCGGGGGAAGACCCACGGTCTCTCCCCCGCGCGCGTGCTGGAGGTCGACCCGCTGCTGGACGACCCGAAGACCCGGATCGTGGTGTGCTGCGGCTCGGGCGGGGTCGGCAAGACGACGACCGCGGCGGCCTTGGGCCTCCGGGCGGCCGAGCGGGGCCGCAAGGTGGTCGTGCTGACCATCGACCCGGCCCGTCGGCTGGCCCAGTCGATGGGCATCGACTCCCTCGACAACGTCCCGCGCCGGGTGAAGGGCACGGACGGCGAGGGGGAACTGCACGCCATGATGCTCGACATGAAGCGCACCTTCGACGAGGTCGTGGAGGCGCACGCGGACCCCGAGCGGGCGGCCGTGATCCTGGCGAACCCCTTCTACCAGTCGCTCTCGGCCGGCTTCGCGGGCACGCAGGAGTACATGGCGATGGAGAAGCTCGGCCAGTTGCGCGCGAAGGACGAGTGGGACCTGATCGTCGTCGACACCCCGCCGTCGCGCTCGGCACTGGACTTCCTGGACGCGCCCAAGCGGCTGGGCTCCTTCCTGGACGGCCGTCTCATCCGCCTCCTCACCGCCCCCGCCAAGCTCGGCGGACGCGCAGGCATGGCCTTCCTCAACGTCGGCATGTCGATGATGACCGGCACGCTGGGCAAGCTGCTGGGCGGTCAGCTGCTGAAGGACGTCCAGACGTTCGTGGCCGCGATGGACACCACCTTCGGCGGGTTCCGTACGCGCGCGGACGCCACGTACAAACTGCTCCAGGCGCCCGGCACGGCGTTTCTGGTGGTCGCGGCCCCGGAGCGGGACGCGTTGCGTGAGGCGGCGTACTTCGTGGAGCGGCTGGCCGCGGAGAAGATGCCGCTGGTGGGGCTGGTGCTGAACCGGGTCCATGGCAGCGGTGCCGGGCGGCTGTCCGCCGAGCGGGCGCTCGCCGCGGCCGAAAATCTTGAGGACCCCCGCATTGTGGATCAGGCGGACGGGAAAGCTGGACTTCGTAACTCCCCCGAACCACAAGGCAGTTCGCGATCTTCCGCACCCGACGCACCCGAGGCCGCAACCGACGCCCTTGCTTCCGAAGAAGGCTCCCCCGCCGACACGGAGCACTCCGTCGACCAGCTCACCGCGGGTCTGCTGCGACTGCACGCCGACCGCATGCATCTGCTCTCGCGCGAGCAGCGCACGCGTGACCGTTTCACCGCCCGCCACCCCGAGGTGGCGGTGGTCGAAGTGCCCGCACTGCCCGGCGATGTCCATGACCTCACGGGCCTGCGCGACATCGGCACCCTGCTGGCAGCGGGCGCGTCAGGACCCACGGGGCCGCGGTAGCGCGAGCGGCTGCAGGCGCGAGCCGCCACGCCGACCGTCTCCGGAATCGACGACCGTCTCCGCTAACCGCCGGCCGCCTCCGCAATCGCCGACCGTCTCCGCACCCGGGGCCGCAAGGCCGATCGCGGCCTCCCCAGGCGAAGGCCCGATCAGCGCTTCCGCACCTCAGGCGTGCAGCCGACGTATACCCACTCAGCATCCCCCGGGCCCATGCCCGACCCTGCTTCCCATGGCCCACGCCCGGGGCTTCCCGTGGCGTGTGCCGGGTCGGGGTCCTGTGCCCCGGGGATGTGCCGGAGGGAATGCCCGAATGCCCTCAGCTCAAAGCCGCTGCCCTCAGCTCACCGCCGCGTAGTTCTCGTACACCGAGTCGTCGTCGAGCGACACGATGCCCGCACCGCGCTCGTACTCCGTACGAGCGGTCTCGAGCAGCCGGCGCCACGAGGTGACGGTCGGCCGCCTGCGCAGCAGTGCGCGGCGCTCCCGCTCCGTCATGCCTCCCCACACGCCGAACTCGACGCGGTTGTCCAGCGCGTCGGCCAGGCATTCGGTGCGTACCGGGCATCCGGTGCACACCGCCTTGGCCCTGTTCTGCGCTGCTCCCTGAACGAACAGTTCATCCGGATCGGTAGTGCGGCAGGCAGCCTGCGCACTCCAGTCGGTAACCCAGCCCATACCGGCGCCGTCCTCTCCCGAATCGAGGCTCCCCCACGGCGGCAGCGGCATATTCACCGCCGCCAGTTGAGGACGTTACGGAAGGTGGGCACAGCGCAACACCCCCTTCGGGCCCAATCTTGAATGGCCCGAACGGACTATGGGTAAGCGGCAGATCACCCGCGGGAGTGAGCTGGCGACATACGCGACTATCCCGGCATACCGGGACAGCTGTGGTGCGCCACAACGGGCGCCAGGTAACACACGAGGCGGATTCGGACACGTCCCCCTCAGAAGCTGGTCACGCCTGGCGCAAAAAACGGACTACGCTCGGAACGATTCGGGGTCGCCGGACGTATTGATACGTGACCGCACTGCTGTGACAGTTGAGAGCAGCTTAGGCCAAGGCCTGCGCGCGTGTCCGGCGAATGGGAAGGTAGGCGTCCCGCTTTGCCGTGCCGTGACGCGGTCACTCCTTCGGAACGCTCATGAGTACGGATTAGGCTGCCCCCATGCCAAAGAAGCGCTCGGGCGGTGGTCTGTCGCCAACGCAGCAGGCCGCCAAGTTCCTCGGTGTCAGTGTGCTCGCCGGAGCCGTGATGGCGGGCATCGCGCTGCCCGCCGTCGGCGCGCTGGGCCTCGCGGCCAAGGGCTCGGTCCAGAGCTTCGACGAGATCCCGGCCAACCTCAAGAGCCCCCAGCTCAGTCAGCGCACGACGATCCTGGACAACCAGGGCAACCAGATCGCGACCGTCTACTCCCGCGACCGTACGGTGGTGGACCTCAAGGACATCTCGCCGTACATGCAGAAGGCGATCGTCGCGATCGAGGACGCGCGCTTCTACAAGCACGGCGCGATCGACCTCAAAGGCGTGCTGCGCGCCCTGAACAAGAACGCGCAGAGCGGCGGGGTCGCCCAGGGCGCCTCCACCCTCACCCAGCAGCTGGTGAAGAACTACTTCATCGAGGAGGCCGGCGACGACCCGACGAAGGTCGCCGAGGCCACCCAGCAGACCCTGGGCCGCAAGATCAAGGAGCTGAAGTACGCGATCCAGATCGAGGAGAAGCTCGGCAAGAAGAAGATCCTCGAGAACTACCTGAACATCACGTTCTTCGGCGAACAGGCCTACGGCGTCGAGGCCGCCTCCCAGCGCTACTTCTCCAAGCACGCCAAGGACCTGAGCCTCCCGGAAGCGGCGCTGCTGGCCGGCATCGTGCAGTCCCCGAGCCGCTACGACCCGGTCAACGACGAGGCGGAGGCCACCAAGCGGCGCAACATCGTGCTCCAGCGGATGGCGGACGTCGGCGACATCTCCCAGAAGGAGGCCGACGAGGCCAAGCAGACGCCGCTCGAACTGCACCCGAGCCAGCCCAAGAACGGCTGCATCACCGCGGTCAAGGGCGCCGGCTTCTTCTGTGACTACGTCCGCGACGTCGTCCTGAACGACCCGGTCTTCGGCAAGACCAAGGAGACCCGGGCGAAGCTGTGGAACCAGGGCGGCCTGACGATCCGTACGACGCTCGACCCGCAGGCGCAGGACTCCGTGCAGGCGTCCATCAAGCAGCACGTCTACAAGTCCGACCCGGTGGCGACGGCCGCGACCATCGTCGAGCCCGGCACCGGCAAGATCCTGGCGATGGGCCAGTCCCGCCCGTACGGCTTCGGCGGGAACGAGACGCAGATCAACCTCTCCGTCAACTCGGACATGGGCGGCGGCGCGGGCTACCAGCCCGGTTCGACGTTCAAGCCGATCGTCGCGGCGGCCGCGATCGAGGGCGGCAAGCCCCCGACGCAGGAGTACTCGTCGCCGTACAAGATGACGTACCCGAGCCCGGTGCAGGCGTGTGACGGCAAGGTCTGGCGCAACGACCCGCACAACCTCGCCAAGCTGACGAACGAGAACCCGTCGGAGCACGGCCCGTACGGCATGAAGGAAGCGACCGCCAAGTCGGTCAACACCTACTACGTGCAGCTGATCAGCGACATCGGCATCTGCCCCGTCACCGAGATGGCGAAGAAGATGGGCGTGCAGCGCGCGGACGGCCGCACGATGGACCAGGCCCCCTCCATCGCGCTCGGCACCCAGGAGATGTCGCCGCTGACGATGGCGAACGCGTACGCCACCTTCGCCTCGCGCGGTATGTACTGCACCCCGGTCGCCATCGCGTCGATCACCCAGAAGGTCGGCAGCGAGCAGAAGTCCCTGGAGGTGCCGAAGTCGACCTGCTCACGCGCGATGTCCGAGAAGACCGCGGACACCGTCAGCACGATCCTCAAGGGCGTCGTCGAGGACGGCACGGGCCAGGAGGCCGGCCTCGACAACCGCCCGAGCGCGGGCAAGACGGGTACGACGGACCAGCGCTACGCGGCCTGGTTCGTCGGCTACACCCCGAACATGGCGGGCGCGGTCTGGGTCGGCGACCCGCAGCACAAGCGCCAGATGACCGGCATCACCATCGGCGGCGTCCCGTACGACAAGGTCTACGGCGGTAAGGTCCCCGGCCCGATCTGGCGCGACATGATGACCGGCGCGCTGAACGGCAAGCCCGCGGAGGACTTCCACCTGATCGACATCCCCGACGACAACCACAAGCGGGACGGCCGGGGAAAAGGACACGGGGGGACGGACGGCGGGAAGAACGGGGACACCACGGGCGGGATCGGCGGACTGATCGGCGGTCTGACGGACGGGGGACCGACGGACGGCGGCACCACGGGTGACACGACCGGCGGCGCCTTCCCGACGCCGACCATCTCCCTCCCGGGGAACTTCATCCAGGGGCAGGAGAACGGCGGAAGCAAGGGGAACGGAAACGGGGGCTGGCGGGGGTAGCCCCCTGGTGTGAGTACGGCGGCGGGGCCGCACCCTCCGGTTCGGGGGTGCGGCCCCGCTTGTTCGCCCCTGAAGGAGCTTGTTCTCCCTGAAGGAGCTTGTTCAGCCCTGAAGGAGCTTCTTCACCGCGGCGGCGACGCGGCCGCCCTCGGCCAGGCCGGCCACCTTCGGGTTCACGATCTTCATGACGGCACCCATGGCCCGCGGCCCCTCGGTGCCGGCCGCCTTGGCCTCTTCCACGGCCTGGGCGACGATCGTGTCCAGCTCGTCGTCGGACAGCTGCTTGGGCAGGTACTCGGCGAGCAGCTCACCCTCCGCCTTCTCCCGCTCGGCCTGCTCGGGACGACCACCCTGGGCGAAGGCGTCCGCCGCCTCACGGCGCTTCTTCGCCTCCTTGGTGATCACCTTGAGGACCTCGTCGTCGGACAGCTCGCGCTTCTCCTTGCCCGCGACCTCCTCCTTGGTGATCGCGGCGAGCGTCAGCCGGAGCGTCGAGGAGCGGAGCTCGTCGCGCTCCTTGATCGCGGCGTTGAGGTCGTCCTGCAGCTTCGACTTGAGCGTGGTGGTCATGCCGTCGATTGTCGCAGGTGTGCCGGTGTGAACGCCCGCTGATTTAAGGGAGGCCGGCGATTGGGGGGAGGCCGGCCGGTCTGTTCGTACCGCCGGGGTCTGACACGATGGACGCATGCGCGCGCGATACGGAGTACCCCTGGGAATCATGGCGGCAGGCGCCGCCGGGCTGGCGTACGCGGCGGGCTTCGAGGCCCGCTCCTTCCGCCTCCGACGAGTGACGGCCCCGGTCCTCCCGCCGGGCATGCGCCCGCTGCGCGTGCTCCAGGTCTCCGACATCCACATGGTGAGCGGCCAGCGCAAGAAGCAGAGGTGGCTGCAGTCGCTGGCGGGCCTGCGCCCGGACTTCGTGATCAACACGGGCGACAACCTCTCGGACCCCGAGGGCGTCCCCGAGGTCATGGACGCGCTGGGGCCGTTGATGGAGTTCCCGGGCGCGTACGTCTTCGGCTCCAACGACTACTACGGTCCCCGACTCCGCAACCCCGCCCGCTACTTGCTGGAGAAGACGAGCGGCCGCCACGGTCTGAACGGCAACCCGCCGGCGGTGGGCGTCATCCACAACCCGTGGGAGGACCTGCGGGACGGCTTCGACGCGGCGGGCTGGCTGAACCTGACGAACACGCGGGGTGTCCTGAAGATCGAGGGCGTCTCGATCGAGCTGACCGGCCTCGACGACCCCCACATAAAGCGCGACCGCTACGCCCGGGTGGCGGGCGGCCCGTCGGGCACGTACGACTTCTCGATGGGCGTGGTGCACGCGCCGTACCTGCGGGTGCTGGACGCGTACGCGGCGGACGGCTACCCCTTGATCCTGGCCGGCCACACCCACGGCGGCCAGCTGTGCATCCCCTTCTACGGCGCGCTGGTCACCAACTGCGACCTGGACACGGACCGGGTGAAGGGCCTGTCCACCCACACGGCGGAAGGCCACACCTCCTACCTCCACGTCTCGGCGGGCTGCGGCACCAACCGCTACACGCCGGTACGGTTCGCGTGCCCGCCGGAGGCGACGTTGTTGACGTTGGTGGGCCGGTAGCAGGGCTGTGAGGGGGCATCGGGGGTCCTGCGGGGGTGCCGCGAGGCTCCGGCGGCGTAACCCACCCGGGCTACGCCACATGGCCTCATCCCTCCCCCGCTCCTAGCGTGAGGGCATGACCGCCCCGATACCCAGGGACATCCCGGACCTGCCCGCGGTGCCGCGCAAGCCCCTGCTGCTGCCCTCCCCGGTCCCGGCCACGGCGGTGGTGCCGCCGGTCCGCCGCCCCATGGTCGCGCTCTTCCGCCTCCTGACCGCCTTCGCGGCGGCAGCCGGCGTAGCCCTGGAGCTCCTGCTGGGCGCTCCGGCCCGCACCCTGAGCTACTTCAGCGTCCAGACCAACATCCTGCTGGCCATCGTCATGCTCCTGTCGGCATCGAGGGCGTGGCGGGCCCGCCACCCGCTACCGTCGGCCGTGACAGGCGCCACACTTCTCTACGCCATGGTCACGGCGCTCGTCTATCACCTGCTGCTGGCCCACACGACGCCCCCGTTCTCCATGACCGGCACGACGGCGGTTCCGGAGCGCTGGCACGGCGCCTGGGCGACCCTCCAGATCCTGCACACGGTAACGCCGGCGGCGGCCGTACTGGACTGGCTGCTGCTCACACCCGCGGCCCGCCTGCACCTGCGCCAGACGGCCACCTGGCTCCTGTACCCCCTGGCCTACCTGGCCTTCTACCTGATCCGAGCGACGTTCCTCCCGCCCCCGAACCCCTCCCGCTACCTCTACCCCTTCCTGGACGTGGTGGCCCACGGCTACCGCAGCACCCTGGCCAACGCCCTCCTCCTGGGCCTCGCGATCTACGCCCTGGCCGTCCTCCTCGTGGCCCTGGACCACACCCGCCCGACCCCGGTCCGCCGCCGCGTCTAAACCGGATTTCGCCTACAGCCACCAGTGGGCTAAAGTAAACGTCGTCGCCGCGACAAGCAGCGACATCGGGGTGTAGCGCAGCTTGGCAGCGCGCTTCGTTCGGGACGAAGAGGTCGTGGGTTCAAATCCCGCCACCCCGACAGTGAAGTACCAGGTCAGGGGCCTGATCCGCTTAGCGGGTCGGGCCCCTGAGTGGTTTCTGGGGTGTCCTTGGGAGCCGCTTGGGAGTAGACGCCGGGTTCCAGGAGCGGAGCGTGAATGCACTGCCCCGGAAGCCGTCCGCGCCATAGGCCTCTCCAACGTCCATGGCGTCTAGGTCGCACGATCGACGTGAGCTATGGAGCACGCACGCCCCGCGTGCCCGCGGGCGACGGCAGATGGGATGGAAGCGGGGGGTAATGGACTGAGATGTCCGCTGACGCCGTACGACAGCAGCCACTCTCAAGGCTGTGCCACATCACTTCGGAGAGATCAGTTGTTCCACGGAACCCCGCATATATCCGGAAGGTGTTCGCGCTGGTGCATTAGGTAGTCTCGCGCGGCTGCACCAACGTCGAAGGCCACAAGCTGACCGTCGACCGCAGCGAGGAGTTCCCCAACCACACCAAGTGGTGCACCGCTTGGAGCTACGAACCCATCCTGTGCCCCTGCGAGACTGTCCACGACTGATCACTCGCTCTAAGCGCCCGTCGGCTCGCCCGTCGATGCTGTCGGTGAGGCTGAGGAGATCGGGGTGCGCACCGACCAGAAAACGGAGTGAACGTAAGGGAGTCCCTTGGATTCCGGGGAGTTCGGATCAAGGGGCTTCCTGGGCGCCTCGGTGACCTTCGACTCGTCGACGCACGGGGAGGTCACGTGGAAACCGGCCTGCCCCTTGTACCCGAACTCCAGGCTGACCTCGAAGCCGTCTGGCGCGTTCGCGAAGATCGCCGGCATGTCGGCACTCTTTCGTACCGACGTGATCTTGTAACCCTGCTTCTTCCAGTAGCGCTCGACGACACCGAGAAAGCTGCCACGACGCTCGGCCGAGATGATCGTCATCACATACCGCCGCCGGGTCACCGACCCGGTACCGGTACCGTCGTTCTTGAAGTCGGTGCAGCTGGAGTCGCTCGACGGCCCCCGCATGACCTCGACCGACGGGTTGATCGCCTTGAGGGTCGCGTCGATGATCCCCTCTGCGCGATCGGCCGCCTCCTGCATGTTCATGTTCGTCTCCTTCGTCGCGTCCGTCTTCCCTTCCTCACTTCCGCTGCCGCCGATGAGGCCGCAGCCGGAAACGATGAGGGTTGACGCTACGACGGCCACAGCCCGAGTTTTCATCGGTATTTGTCCCAGGTCACGAGGTCAGGACGGTCCGCGACGATGGCCGCGATGTTGGCAGCGGACACAGGGTCCTTGTCCCTGGCCGGGTTGAAGTAGTTGGAGTGCGCCGGAGTAAGCCCCTGCCCGTCGACCACCGGCACCGGGCCGTCCGACACCTTGAAGCGTCTGGCACCGAACGCCCCGCTGGCCGGGTCCTTGCCGAACCAGAGGTCGTCATCGCCCTGGTCCGCAATGTCCCCGAGGAGGTACGCACCGGCCGGACCGCCACCGAAGAAGCCGGCTGTGCCCGCCACGGCCTCCTTCTTCGACGGCAGGTGCGTGACGGGGTCGTTCTTGGCCGCGCCCACGAACACGTGATCCTTTCCGACGCCAAGATCGCCTGCATGGTTGACCCCCGTGCCGGGGCTCCCGACGAGGATGATGTCATCGGCCCCGGGGATTCCCCCTGGCTCCTGCGTTGCCGCGCCCACGAGACGGGAACCGTAGGAGTGTCCGATCGCGACGAGGTGCGGGGCCTTGTGGTCGTTCGTCGCGGCGAGTCCGCCCATGAACGAGTTGTACGCCGACGCGCCCTTCTCCGCGCCATGTGTGGACATGACATCCGTGTCGGACACCAAGGTGGCGGGGTCCAGGGAGCCGTCGAGCTGCGGTGCGTCGTAGCCCAGCCACACGATGGATGCGCTGGACGGATCGATGTTCCGGGCGTCGACCGCAGTGTCATAGGCGCGCTTCACATCGCCCCCGGCGAAGTCCGTGTCCAGGGCGGTACCTAGGCCGGGAACGTATGCCGACACGTTCTTCGACTTGTCGGGATTCCCGAACGCAACGATGGCTCGACCACGTCCTTCGTCGCCGATCCCCAGCAGGTACATGGGCGGCTCTTTGGGATCCACCAGTTGCTTCGCGGCGTTGTCCTGTAGCTGCTGCTGGATGCTCTTGAGGGCGTCCAGCTGGGTCTTGGCCTTGTCGCCGTGCTCACCAGAGAGCTTGCCGATCAGAATGTCCAGGTTCTCGCGGTTGACCTCGTCCCGGACCGTGGACGGAATGCCGTCCAGGTTGCCGATGATCTCCGGAAAAGCCCTCTTGTACTCGCCGCGCTGCTCATCACTGAGGCTGTCCCACCACTTCTTGCAATCGGCAGGTGACTTGTCCAGAGGAATGTGATCCTTGATGTACTCGCTCGCGGCCGAGCTGACGGCGTCGGCATCGGCGGCCACGTCCGTCCATGTCCTGGTGTCGACCGTCAGCCCCGGGGCTGCCTTGAGCTTCCCCAGTGCCTTGCTGTAGCGGTCGTCGATCGCCGTGGCTTCCTGCACAGCGTGGGCGATGCGGTCGGCGATGTCCTGGGCCTTCGCGCGGTTCGGGTTGGGACTGCGCAGACCGGACATGTCCGGACCGGGCCCGGGGCTGTAGATACCGCTGAACCCGGTGACCGTTCCGCCGGCGACCTTTTCGCCGGTCAGTTCGTTCTCGCCACCGGCGGGGTACGTGACGCTTCCATTTGCATTGACGGTGTACGACAGCGCCTTCGCGTCATCAAGTGCCTCGAGCAGGCGGCGACGTGGGGCGGCGATCTCGGACGAAAATCCGTTGAGTGCTCCGCTGATCAGGCCACATTCGACCTGGGTGTAGTGGAAGTTCTGCGACAGCTTGGCCAGCTGCTTCTGCGCCGCGTCCGCCGCCTCGCCCTCGTTGGCTTTCTGCATGGCCTGGGTGATCTGCTTGTCGATGCGGTCCTTGGCCGCATCGGCCATGTCACTGATCGCGCAGTATCCGTCCGCTGCGTCCGCGTACTCGGAGGGGTTGATGGCCGGAAGCTTCTTGAGGTCCATGCGTCCGGATCACCGGCCTTTGCCCGTGCCGCCGGCGGCGGACCTGTCCTCGGAGTAGACCTTCAGGCCGGCGATCTCGGCCTCGATGGCCTCGTCGGTCCTGAGCTGGTCATGCCCCACTTTTTCCAGCACGCCGGCGAGCCCGTCGCACAGCTCGCTGATGTCTTTCACGCGGCGTTCCCAGGAGTCGTGCACGCTCTTCTGAGCCGCCGCGGTCAGACAGCCGGAGCCCTTGCCGAGCCCGGTCTGGCCGTCCGCCAGCTTCTTCAGCGCCTTTCCGATGTTGTCCCGCAGGTCGCCCACGCCTTCGGCGGCCGCGGACCACGCCTTCTTGTCGGACCGGAGCCTGCCGGAAGCGCCGCTACCGCTCGAACTCGTGCCGTTCTGGTCGCCGGGTAACTGGTTGAGCTGCATCCGTGCGGAGTCTCGTTCTGCCGCCGCGGCCTTGAGCTGCTCCCACTCCTCCCACGCCACGCGTGGTTCCCCCCTCCCGTGCGGCACGCCCACCGATTCGTTGTGAACGTGCGTCCGCAACGCTGCGGTAAATCGCGAAGCACGCTACAGCCGTCCATCACCTGCCCCATCCGTACCGGTGACCATGAGCGTCTGATGTATTTGGTGGTCAGACGGGACCAGGCCCTCGATCGGGCGGCGTGAGATGGCGCGAAGTGCCGACGCCGCTGTGCACACGGCTTCTTCCTACGCAACCCATATGGACGACTCCGCCCATGAGATGGTCCGCCACCCGTACGGGTACACGACTCGGGTGGTCCGTTGGCCACATCCGCCGAGGTGGTGTATCAAGGGCACCGCCTGCGGGAGGGGCGCCCTTGATTCCCGGCTCATCGCCTACAGCGCGGCGGGAGCCTTCTTGTACCAGCCAGCGATGACGCCCACCAGGTGGACAATGTTCTGCGTACGCATAATGGGTGCCGCAGCGTTCGGCTCGAAGTCGACGTTGGCCGCGGTGGTACGCCAAATGCTGGTCTCGGAGACCGGCGCAGCCATGTGCGGGTCGAGGCGCTTGAAGAAGTCGGTAATGTCATCGAGCTCGGCCGGATTCTCGCCCGACCGGAGTTCTCGGAACACACCGCCGAGAACGCGGAGCATACCCACCGATCCGAGGAGCGAGGTCCGGCGGACCTCCTGGGCCATGGTGAGGCCCCCGGGCCGACGCTCCGCCTCGGGGTCGTCCTCGGTGAGGGAGGCGAGGGCGTTGAAGGCGTTGGAGATGACGTCGAGGAAGTCCTTGACCTGCTCGATCACCTCGCCGTCCGTGAGAGTTCGCTCAGCCTTCTTACTGATCCGGCCACCGGCGCCGGCGATGACGGCGCGGGTGATGTCGGCAACGTGCTTTGCACCCATGAAGTTGGGATTCTTGAGTGTCATGCGGTCCTGCTCAGCGTCCACGCGGCCCTTGAGCAGCGGATGGTCGATGACATCGGACAGGGTGCGGTTGGCCACCTTGTAGCTGTCGAACCGGGCACGGACGGCGCTGCTGATGCCCTTGGCGTTATCTGCTACGTCGACGAACATCTGCTGAGCCTTGATCGGGTCCGGCTCGACATAGATGTCCAGGCCGACGTACTCGGCCTTTAGGCGATCCATCTGCCCAATCAGCTTCTCGCGTTCGACCTCAAGCTTCGCGAACTTCTCCGGGCTGACCTTGCGAGCCATTTCGCGGTCGACCGCGGAGATGGCATCGGTGATGCGCTGCTTCTCGATTGCGACGCCGAGCACACGGTGCTGACCGTCGATGGTCCGCAGGCTGGAGATGCCGCCGATTGCCCACGGAACGGTGAGGTAGCCGACAGCGCCCTGATCATCCACCTTCTCGAAGGTGCATCCTCCCCCGTCCCGAGCCAGCAACGCTGGTGCCACCCAGTCCTGCTTGGTGTCGAGGTACTCACCGAAATGCTTGGCGTGCAGGCGGTCGACCTTGCGGTTGTCCTTGTCAACGTTGTTCGGGTCGGGGACGGGAAGGATAGTCGGAAGGTCAAGGAGGGGAACACGCACGCTGTAGACCGTCCGTCCACCCTGCGGGGTCTTGATAGCGAGATACGTGCTCGAGTCCTGCGGCTTGGACAGTCGCAGCGGGTCAACGGCAATGCTCACGCGAGCCCCCCAATGGGATCAGCCGCGCACTTGACCGGCACGGCAACAATCAGACCGTAGAGCGCAGCCGGTAATCCTGGTGAGTAATTTCTTATTCTCTGACAGAAACTGATAATTTCCTTCCTCGAGGTTTTCCGACTAGGCGTAACCCGACGGCAACTGACCGACTGCGATTGGCCTCAGGCCATCGCATCCGCGCCGCTGTGGTGACTGGCGTCGCTCCCCAAACTCCTTCCAGGCCACCCCACCCCGGTCCGCTCGCGTCGCACCTCGAGGCGTGCTCCCCTGGACGTATTCGCAGGAGAGCGCAGCGATGCGGAGAGCACAGGGATGTGTCACAGGCGGGGTTTCGCCGTCGTGTCCGGTCGGGCGGCGGCGTCGGCCGGGGCGGGTGGGGGGTTGTTGCGGGGGCGGGAGATCGCGGTCGGTTGGGGGGTGGCTGTGCTGGTTGCCGTGCCTGCCTGGGTGGTGACCGTCGGGCAGGCCCGGGAGATGGGGATACGGCCCGGGACCATGGGGATGGCGCTGCCGCTGTTTCTGCTGCTCTGGGTGACGATGATGGCGGCCATGATGCTGCCGTCGATGGCGCCGGTGGCCATCACGTGGGTGCGGGGGATCGGGCGGCAGTCCTCCGGCTGGGCACGGGTCGTACGCACCGTCGGGTTCGTGGGCGGATATCTGCTGGTGTGGACCGCCTTCGGGCTGCTCGCCTACGCGGCCCTGGCCTTCACCGGCGGTCTGGTGGACGACCGTCCCGGCGCCGGACGCTGGATCGGTTCCGCCGCCTTCCTGCTCGCGGGTCTGTACCAGCTCGGCCCCCTCAAGTACGTCTGCCTGCGGCACTGCCGTGACCCCATGGGCCATCTGCTGCGCTACGCCGGCTTCCGGCGGCCGGCCCGCGATCTACGGGTCGGCGTCCACCACGGCGCCCACTGCGTCGGCTGCTGCGCGGGGCTGATGGTCGTCCTCGTTCCGCTGGGCGTGATGGACGTGGCGGCGATGGCCGGTCTGGCCGTGGTGATCTTCGTGGAGAAGCTGTGGTCCCGGGGCCCTCTGCTGGCCCGGTTCGTCGGCGTCACCTTCCTCGTGCTGGCCCTGCTCGCGCCGTTCCAGGGCTGGCTGCTGCCTGGGCTCCAAGGGGGCTCGATGCCCTCGATGGACCGCGCGTGAATCAGCGCGGCGCGCCGGTGCCTCACCCGTGCTCCTGCCCGGCCCCTCAGGCGCGGCCCGGCGGCCCCTTCGGGGATGCGCTCCAGAGCGCGAGCCCCGGGTCAATACCCCCGTGGGGTACATTGAAGCCGTGATGCTCGCGCAGCCCGCCGCCGGCACGGCCAGGGCCCGTATCCGCTCGGCGGTGCGGCCCTCCGTTCTGGTTGCCGTCCTGCTCGGGCTGTTCCTCATGCACGGCGGGCCGGCCGCGGCCGGCGGCGGCTGTCACGGGGGCATGCGGGACACCGCCGTCCTGCAATCGGGTCCGGTGCATGACGTGATGGGCGCGGCCCCCGCCGAGCACTCCGTGGCCGTGCACCCCGCCGAGCACTCCATGGCCGTGCACCCCGCCGATTACTCCCTGCCCTCCGTGCACTCCATGGCCGCGGACACCAAGGCCACCGCGCACGCGTACGCGGACGGGGCCATGCCGGGCATGCTGTGCCTGGCCACCACGCCCCGCTCCGAGATCCCGTCGCCCCCGGTCGCGGCGGTCGCCTTCGTGCTTGCGGCCGTCGTCCTGTTGCCGTGGGCCCGGCGGGCTTACGGCGGCAGCCGTCGGCGGGGTCCACCGGCCGGTGGACGCCCTCTCCTGCTCCAGGTGTGCATCGCGCGGACGTGACCGGACCCCGGGACGCCGGCTCAGCGCCGTCGTCCCGCGCAGGTCTCACACGTTCGGCCGCGCCGCCTCACGGCGCACACCTGGAAAGACACATCCATGTCCAAGTTCTTCCGCACACCCCGCCGCGCCCTCGCGGCGGCCGCCGCCACCGCGGCGCTCACCCTGACCCTCGCCGCCTGCGGCTCCGGTTCCGGCTCCGACAGCGGCAACGGCCGAGGCCACGGCCACGGCTCCGCCATGGGCGGCATGGACCACAGCGCCACGCCGTCCGCCTCGGCCTCGGCTTCCTCCGACGACATGGGGTCGATGCCCGGCATGGGCTCCGCGTCCACCGGCAACGGCCTGGCCGACACGAAGGACGGCTACCGGATGACCTCCACGGCCGCCACCCTCCCCGCCGGCAAGACGACCGACTACCGCTTCACCATCACCGGCTCGGACGGCAAGCCCGTCACCGCCTTCACCGTCGACCAGACCAAGCGGATGCACTTCTACGCCATCCGCTCCGACCTCACCGGCTTCCAGCACGTGCACCCCACCATGGCCCGTAACGGCATCTGGACCGTGCCGCTCGCCGCGCTGCAGCCGGGCACCTGGCGGCTGTACGCCTCCTTCACCCCGGGCAGCGGGTCCGGCAAGGGCAAGGGCCTGGTCCTCAGCCGCACCGCGAAGGTGCCCGGCATGGCGATGACCTCACCCCTGCCGCAGGCCTCCGGCACCGCCACCGTCGACGGGTACGGCGTGACGGTGCAGGGCGACCCGATGGCGGGCATGGCCCACCAGCTGACCGCCACCGTCACCAAGAACGGCAAGCCGGTCACCGACCTCCAGCCCTACCTCGACACCTACGCCCACCTGACCGCCTTCCACCAGGGCGACCTCGCCTTCGCCCACCTCCACCCGGAGACCAAGGTCAACGGCGACCACGGCGGGCCGACCCTGACCTTCCACGCCGAGTTCGCCCAGTCCGGAGACTGGCGGCTGTTCCTCCAGTTCCGGACCGGCGGCAGGCTCCACACCGCGGCCGTGACCCTGCACGTCAGCTGACCGACGCGCCCTGATCGGTGACGACGGGCTCAGGAATCAGTGCCCGCTGACCGCGAGTTCGTAGTCACCGATCAGATCGCCCCGCAGCGTTCGTCAATTGCGGCCCGCCCGCATCCCCGAGTGCGCGCCCGAGTTCCGCCGACCCCGTGGCCACATCGGCGCATGCAGCTACAGGCCCACGTCACGGCTGCGGATGTCCTCCAAGGACTCGCGGCGGACCAGCAGGCGGGCGAAGCCGTCGCGTACGGCGACCACGGGCGGGCGGCCGACCAGGTTGTAGCCGGAGGCCATGGACAGGTGGTAGGCACCGGCCACCGGTACGGCGAGCAGGTCACCGGGGCGGATGTCGGCGGGCAGTTCCGCGTCCGCGGCCAGGACGTCCCCCGCCTCGCAGTGCCGGCCCACCACGGTGACCCGGGCCCGGTCGGCCGTGGCGGGGCGGCCGATCAGACGCGGCGCGTACCGGACGCCGTACAGGGCGGGGCGCGGGTTGTCGCTCATCCCGCCGTCGACGGCCACGAACACGTGCTCGCCCGTGTGCTTCACGGAAAGGACGCGGTACAGGGCGATCCCGGCGGGGCCCGCGATCGCCCGGCCCGGCTCGATGATCAGACGGGGGACGGGGAGCCCCGCGGTCGCGCAGGCGTCGGCGAGTTCCGCGCGGACCCGGCGGGCCAGCGCCGTCAGGTCCAGGGCCGCCTCGCCGGGACGGTAGGCGATGCCGTGGCCCCCGCCGAGGTCGAGCTCGGGCAGGACCAGGCCGTGCTGCTCGTGCAGCCGGGCCATCAGCCCGACCAGCCGTCGTACGGCGACGAGGTACGGCTTGACGCCGGTGATCTGTGAGCCCAAGTGGCAGTGCAGGCCGGTGAGTTCCAGCTGCGGCTGGTCGAGTATGCGGGCGATGGCGTGCTGGGCGTACCCGTCGGAGATGCTGAGGCCGAACTTCTGGTCGTCCGTGCCGGTGCGGATCTTCTCGTGGCCGCCCGCGCTGATGCCGGGGACGACCCGGACCATGACCTTCTGGCGGCCGTCCGGTCCGACGGCGGCGGCGAGCCGCGCGATCTCGGCGGGGCTGTCGATGACGATCCGGCCGACGCCCAGGCGCAGGGCGGTGTCCAGGTCGCGCGGGGACTTGGCGTTGCCGTGCAGCACGATCCGCTCGGGCGGGAAGCCGGTGGTGACGGCGAGTTCGAGTTCACCGGCGGAGCAGACGTCCAGGCCCAGGCCCTCCTCGTCCATCCAGTGGGCCATGGCCCGGCACAGGAACGCCTTGGCCGCGTACAGGACTTCGGCGTCGGGGAAGGCGTGCAGATAGGTACGGCAGCGGTCGCGGACCTCGGCCTCGTCCAGGACGTAGACGGGGGTGCCGAAGCGGTCGGCGACCTCGGCGAGCGGTACGCCGCCGACGGCGAGGTCGCCGTGGGTCGCCTCGGTGGTCGACGCGGGCCACACCAGCAGGTCACCGGTGGTGGTGGGTTCGTGAACCGTGGTCATCGTGTCCTCCCCTTCAGGCGGCCCGCAGCGCGGGGATCCCGGATGTGACCGGTGTGGCGGCCGGTGCGGTGAACTGCGGATCCACCGTGGGGACGGTGACGCCGAGCGGGGCGGTCAGCGCGCGCAGGGCGGGCTCGGCGAGGCGGATCCAGGCCTGGCCGGGGCCGAGGGTGGCGCTCAGCCGGCGCTCGGAGGTGAAGGCGACGGCCGTGCGGTGGCCGAGGGGGGTGCGGAAGAGCCGGGCCGCATACCCGGAGGGCCCCGGCCGGACCGGGACGTACAGGGGTCCGGCCGGGAACTGATCGGAGGGCTCGGGGTCTTCGCCGTAGCGGAGTTCTGCCATGGGGTGCCTCCCGAAAGGCAGGGAGCGTGAGTGTTGGGCTGCCCCGGGCGCGGGGAGGCGGGCCGGGGCGCGGTGTCGACGGTATGCCCGGGGGGCGGGGGTTGGGGGCGGGCCCTGACGTGACGCTGACGTCGACCCGGACGACCTTGATGCCGCGCTGACGCCGCTGTAGTGGTCGTACCGGGGGCTCGACCGCCTGTGGCTACGGCGACGGCACCGCAGCCCTTGGCCGTTCGCGATCCGGAGCCGTCGGTAGCGCGAGCACCATCGTGAGCCCGCCCCCCGGCGTGTCCTCGGCACGCAGCGTGCCGTCGATCGCCTCGGCGAAACCGCGGGCCACCGCGAGACCGAGGCCGACGCCGACCCCGCGCGGAGCGTCGCCGTAGCGCTGGAACGGCTCGAAGATGCGGTTCTTGGCCTCGTCCGGGACGCCGGGTCCGCGGTCCACGACCCGCACCTCGACCCGGTCGGCGAGGGCGCTCGCCGACACCAGGACCCGCTTCCCCGGCGGGCTGTACTTGACGGCGTTCTCGACGACGTTCGCGACGGCCCGCTCCAGCAGGCCCCGGTCGACGTACACCATGGGCAGGGTCTCGGGGATGTCCAGTTCCACGCTGTCCTCGGGGACCCCGCCGAGCGCCATGGGCACGACCTCGTCGAGGTCGGTCTCGCGGATGATGGCAGTGACCGTGCCGGTCTGCAGGCGGGACATGTCCAGCAGGTTGCCGACCAGGTGGTCCAGCCGGTCGGCGCCCTCCTCAATGGCCTCCAGCAGGTCCGCCCGGTCCTGTGCCGACCACTCGACGTCGTCCGAACGCAGCGACGTGACCGCGGCCTTGATGCCGGCGAGCGGCGTGCGCAGGTCGTGGCTGACGGCGGCCAGCAGGGCGGTGCGGATGCGGTTGCCCTCGGCGAGTTCCCCGGCCCGGTCGGCCTCGCTCTGCAGCCGCTGGCGGTCCAGGACGACGGCGGCCTGCGCGGCGAACGCGGCCAGCACCCGGCGGTCGGCGGCGGGGAGCACCCGGCCGCGCAGGGACAGGGCCATGTGGTCGCCGACCGCTACGTCGACGTCCGCGTCCTCCGGGATCCGCGCGGGCTCGGGCCCCACGCTGCCGGCGCAGGTCCAGGGGGCCTTCTCGCCGGTCCGCTCCAGCAGGGCCACCGACTCCATGCCGAAGGTCTCGCGGACCCTCTCCAGCAGCGCCTCCAGTGTGGTCTCGCCGCGCAGGACGTTGCCCGCGAGGAAGGACAGGATCTCGGACTCGGCGCGCAGCCTGGCGGCCTGGTGGGTGCGCCGGGCCGCGAGGTCCACCACCGAGGCCACGGACACCGCGACCCCGATGAAGATCGCGATGGCGACGATGTTCTTCGGGTCGGCGACCGTCAGGGTGTGGACGGGCGGGGTGAAGTACCAGTTGAGGAGGAGGGAGCCGACGACCGCCGAGGCCAGCGCCGGGAACTGGCCGCCCAGCAGGGCCGCCGCCACCGTCAGCGTCAGGAACAGCAGCATGTCGTTGGCGAGGCCGACCTGCGGGGTGGCGGTGGTGAGCAGCCAGGTCAGGAGGGCGGGGCCGAGCACTCCCACGGCCCAGCCCCAGATGACCCGGGAGCGTCCGAGGCGGGCACCGCGCGCCACCGGCAGTCCGCGTCCCTTGCCCGCCTCGTCGTGCGTGATGAGGTGCACGTCGAGGTCGGGGCCGGACTCGCGGGCGACGGTGGCGCCGACACCCGGCCCGAAGACGTACTGCCAGCTGCGGCGGCGGGAGACGCCGAGGACGATCTGGGTGGCGTTCACGCCCCGCGCGAAGTCGAGCAGGGCGGCCGGTATGTCGTCGCCGACGACCTGGTGGAAGGTGCCTCCCAGGTCCTCCACGAGGGTGCGCTGGTCGGCCAGTTCCTTCGGGGAGGCCGAACTCAGGCCGTCGCTGCGGGAGATGTAGACGGCGAGCACCTCGCCGCCCGCGCCCTTCTCCGCCAGGCGTGCGGCACGCCGGATCAGGGTGCGCCCCTCGGGGCCGCCGGTCAGCCCGACCACGATCCGCTCCCGCGAACCCCAGATCGCCGACACCCGGTGCTCGCGGCGGTACGCGTTCAGGTACTCGTCGACCCGGTCGGCCACCCAGAGCAGGGCCAGCTCGCGCAGCGCGGTGAGGTTGCCGGGCCGGAAGTAGTTCGACAGGGCC